>DATKDF010000171.1:0-11548 GCA_035512795.1 Vicinamibacterales bacterium | reverse complement strand
ATCCGCAGGCTGCTCACGGCGAAGACGGCGCCCATGATGAGCGGCAGCGGCCCGGAGGCCGGGTGCGCGGTGGGATGGCTGCCGGGCTGGCCGACGTGCACGTGCCAGCGGGCGGCGCCGGTTTCGACCCGGTGCACGTGGCCGTAGGCCCGCCCGGTCCAGAGGCCCCAGAGCCCGGCCGCGCCGAGCCCGACCAGCAGGACACCGCCCATCGTCTCGGCGCCCGCCTCGACGGCGGCCGGCACGACCCAGCCGAACGTCACGGCCAGCGTCGCCCCGAGACCGAGCAGCAGCGCGTGGCCGGCCGCAAACTGAAGTGCGGCCGTCACGACCCGCCGGCGGCGGTCGACCGCGGCCGTCCGGCCGTCGACCGACAGCGCGGCAATCGCCATGAGGTGATCGGCCCCGAGACCGTGCAGGAAGCCGAGCGTGACGGCCGACCCGGCCAGCGCGAGCATCGACATCCGGTCGATTCTATCCGCGTCTACTGCTGATACGGCAGCAGGCGGATCGTCCAGCGGAGCGGGATCGAGTCCGGCCGGTAGCAGACCGTGTCGTCGCAGGCCTGGTAGTCGAGCCGGCCGGTCAGGGTCAGCGTCTCGCGCGCGGCGGCGCGCTGCCGTAGTTCCCGCGACAGCCCGAGCGTGACCTCCTGCGTGATCCGGAACGGCTTGGCAAACACCTTGACCGTCTCGTTCAGCGGCTCGAAGAAGTACGTGCCGGGCGCCGGAAACCGTGACGGGCCGGCCCGCACGTCCGGTGTCTCGTCGAGCGTCATCCCGATGGGGATGTACCCCGGCTGCCCGGGCGCGTAGACGTGCATCCGGGGCGCGGGTGTCACATCGACGATGAGCGTCAGCCGACGACCCGGCGGCGCGTCGGCCTCACTCGTCCCGGCCACCACGGTGATCTGCCGGCCGGCGGCCTGCACGGCACCGACGGCCTCGACTCTGACGCCGAGGCGCGCGAGCACGCTCGTCGCCGAGCTCCGCTCCCGGTAGTCGGCCTCGAACGCCCGCTCGATGACCCGGCCCGTGCGGTCGATGAGCAGCGTTCCCGGATGCGGGATGCCCGCCGTGCGCCCGGTGGCCGCTTCGTTCAGCAGACCCCAGGCCCGGATCGTCGCCGAGCCGGGGTCGGACAGGAGCGGGTAGCCGATGCGGTGCCGCTCGGCAAACGCCTGCAGGACCTCGGGGGCGTCGTAGCCGAGGGCCGCCAGGCCGTAGCCGGCCTCGCGGATGCGCGACAGGTGACTTTGCAGCTCGACCAGCTGCGTGCGGCAGTACGGTCACCAATCGGCCGACCGGAAGAACACGAGCATCGTGCCCTTCGGGCCGGCGATCGACTCGAGGGTTTGCCGTCGTCCGTCCTGGTCGACCAAGGCGAGCGCGGGAACCCGAGCGCCGACCCCTGGCCCGAGCCTGGTCACGTCAACCTGCTGACCGACAACGGCCGGGGCGGCCCCGACGAGCGCGGCCAGAAGCGCCGCGGGCGCAAGGCGTCTCATCTCAGACAGTGTAGGCGCATCGGCCGCGGCCCCGGTGTCAGAAGTTGATGAGACCGTGGACGCCGATCCGCCGCTGCCGGGGCTGCCCCGCCAGAGCGCCGCTGAACGAGACCTGTTCGTAGTCGAGGAGAAGCGCCGCGATGGCCGGTCCGCCGGGATGCGGGAACCAGTACGCACCGCCGACGATCAACCGTTTCTGGGCCCCATTCAGATCGACGTTGGCACGGTAGTAGTCGTACCGCAGGAGCCCTTCGAAGCCCGTGCCCTTCTCGTCGAAGAACGGGGTCACGAAGAACGACAGGCCGCGCGAATCCAGTTCGGGTGCCCCGGACCTGAGCTGATCGGTCCCGGTGAGCACATCGAACCCGGCGTTGAACCGCGCATGTTCGAACATGGCGCTCGCGATGAAGCGCCGCCGCCCGGCGTCTCGCAGGTAGGCATCGTGGTTGTAGAAGGCGGTCACGCGCAGGCCGCCGAGCGGGTGCGCGGCCTGCGGCAGCGGCCGTACCGTCGCGCGCAGCTGGACGGACTTCTGGTCGTTGACTTCGGGCCTGGTGTAGCCCTCGCCGTTGAACAGGCTCACCTGCACGTCGCCGTAGCTCGACGGCAGCGGCGTCCGGAAACTCACGCCCATGTCGGCCGAACTGAGCCCCCCGTCGCGCTCGGCGTACAACGTACCCTGGAACCGGTAGCGATAGACGCCCTCCTGGCTTTCGATGAACGGCGTCTGGTGCATGCCGGCGCGCACGCGTGCGCCGGCCGGCAGCCACTCGTCGAGCGCAAACTGCACGTAGGCGTACTTGAGCCGGAAGTTCAGGCTGCCGTTGAGCGAGCTGCCGGCGCCCGTCTCGCGCCGGATGTCGGGCGTGATGCGGAACGAGATGAGGGGTGACACGGTGCCCGTGATGTTCAGGTAGGTGCGCTTGACGTCGAAGGCGCCGGCCGAGACGGCGTGGCCGTCGGCATCGACCACCTTTGGCCGGGCCGTGTAGGTGTAGTCGTAGAAGATCGTCGCGCCCACACGGATCGACTGGGCCGCGGGTGCCGATGTCGTCTGGGCGCCCGCGCGGATCGGCGTCAGCACGGTCGCCACCGCGACCGGAACCACTAGCAGTCGTCTCACTCGCACCTCCTCGGGCCCGCCCGGCAGGGGCCGCCCCGGTGCACCGTAGCGAGTCCACGTTACATGAACCGATCGTGCACGTTACAGGAACGTTAACTTTTCCACACATCCGTCACGTTCGCGTAAGGGCCCCGGCCGCCCCGGGCCGGCCCCCTGTTAAGATCCAGCCGTGGCCCGCGTGCTCGTCGTCGAGGACAGCCAGGACATCGCCGACCTGATCCGGCACTTCCTGGAGAAGGCCGGCCACGAGGTCGTCCTGCTCGGCTCGGGCGGCGACGCGCTCCGCCGGGCGCGGGTGGACCGGCCCGATCTCGTCGTGCTCGACCTGATGCTGCCTGGGCTCGACGGCCTGCACGTCTGCCAGGCGCTGCGCGCCGACGCGACGACGGCGGCCATCCCCATCATCATGCTCACGGCCCGCGCCGAGGAGTCGGACCGGATTCGCGGCCTCGAACTGGGCGCTGACGACTACGTCACCAAGCCCTTCAGCCCGCGTGAACTGGCCGCACGCGTCGGTGCGCTGCTCCGCCGGGTCGAACGACCGCGGGCGGCCGGGCATGTCCTCGAGTACGGGCCCATCACGCTCGACAGCGACCGTCACCGCCTCCTCGTGGGTGAAGACGAGGTGCACCTGACCGCCAAGGAGTTCCTGCTCCTCCGCTACCTCATCGAGCACAAGGGCCGCGTGCTCTCTCGCGACCTGCTGCTCACCGACGTCTGGGGCTACCAGTACACTGGCGGTACGCGCACGGTGGACGTCCACGTCCGCCGCCTGCGCGAGAAACTTCCGGCGCTCGGCGCGGCCCTCACCACGGTCAAGCAGTTCGGCTATCGGCTCGAGGACCCACCGCCCACGTGACGTCCTCGAGCCGGCTCTTCCTGGGCGTTGTCGGGGCGAGCGCGCTGGCGGCTGGCGTGACGGTCGTCCTGCTCGCAACCGGCGCCGCCACGTCGCCGGTGCTGGCAGGCCTGGCGGGCCTCTCGACAGCCGGCGCCGCGGGCGGCGTCCTCGCCGCGCGGCAGGCCCGGCGATCGGCCCGAAGCGGACGGCTCATCGCGACCATGGCCGGCCGCTACCGCGCGGGCGACTTCTCGCACGCGGCGCCCGACGTGGGCGCGGGTGAACTCGGGCACGCCGTGAGCGCGTTCGACCGCACCGCGCGCGACCTCGGCGCGCGGCTCGACGAAATGGCCCGCGAGCGCGCGCACATGGCCGCGATCCTCACGGGCATGACCGAGGGCATCGTGCTCCTCGACGCCGGCGGACGGCTCGTCCTCACCAACCCGGCCGTGCGGTCGATGTTGCGCCTGCCGGATGGCCCCACGGGCCGCCACTTCACCGACGTCGTCCGCCACCCCGAGATCATGGCACAGGTCTCGGCGGCACTCGCGGGCCGCACAGTCGTCGCCGTCGAAGTCCAGCTCGAGCCCGACACGCGCCGCATCTTCATGACCAACGTCGTGGCGGTGGCGGCCGACCAGGGTGGCGGCGCCGTGCTCGTGCTTCATGACGTGACCGACATCCGGCGCGCCGATCAGGTCCGCCGCGACTTTGTCGCCAACGTCTCGCACGAACTGCGGACGCCGCTCACGGCGATTCGCGGGTACGTCGAAGCGCTCGGCGAATCGCCCCTGCCGGACCAGTCGCGCCGGTTCCTCGACATCATCGGCCGGCACGCGCGGCGGATGGAACGGCTCGTTCACGACCTGCTGCGGCTGGCCCGGCTCGACGCCGGCCAGGAATCACTCGAGCAGGCCGACTGCGCCGTGGCCAGTCTCGTGCAGGCCATCGAGCGCGACATGCAGGCCGTGCTCGACACGCGCCGCCAGACCATTGCGGTCGACATCCCGCCGGAGGCAGCCGTGCTGCACGGCGACCCGGCCAAGCTCCACGACGTGCTGCGCAATCTCATCGAGAATGCCGGCAACTACAGCCCCGAAGGCGGCCGGATCGAGGTCGCGGCCCGGCTGGTGGACGGCGGGATTGCGGTGACGGTGGCCGATCGGGGACCCGGCATTCCCGATGCCGACCTCGCCCGGGTCTTCGAGCGGTTCTACCGGGTCGACCGGTCGCGAACGCGCGACCCGGGCGGCACGGGACTCGGGCTGTCGATCGTGCGGCACCTGGTGGACCTGCACGGTGGCCGGGTCCACGCCGACCGGCGCGAGGGCGGCGGCACGGCCATGACCGTCTGGCTCCCGCAGCCGGATTAACCCCGAATTTACGGGCCCGTGACCGGCCGGAAACGGCTCGCCCATACGCTCGTGGCCAGGACGTGATCGCAGCCGTGGCCACCCGCATCCTCGTCGTGGAAGATGAAGCCGACATTGCCGGCCTCATCAAGCATGCGCTCGAGCGCAGCGGAGACGCGACGGTAGAGGTGGTCGAAAGCGGCGACGCCGCCCTCGAATCGGTAGCCTCGCGCCCGCCCGATCTGATGATCCTGGACCTGAACTTGCCGGTCATGAGTGGCCTCGATGTCTGCCGCCTCGTGCGTGCCAGGCCCAAGACGGCCACGCTGCCCATCATCATGCTGACCGCCCGCCTCAGCGAGGCGGACCGGGTCGCCGGGCTGGACCTCGGCGCCGACGACTACATCACCAAGCCGTTCAGCCTGCGCGAACTCGGCGCCCGCGTGCGCGCCGTCCTGCGGCGGCGCCAGTCCGGTGAGGCCGGCGCACCGGCCTACCAGGGCCGGCACCTGGTGGCCGATTTCGAGGCCGTCGCCGTCTCGGTCGATGGCCGGCCCATCCGGCTCACGCGTCGCGAGTTCGAGCTCCTGCGCTGTCTCGTCGAAAATCGCAATCGCGTGCTGTCGCGCGACCGTTTGCTCGAGCGGGTGTGGGGTTACGAGCACTTCGTCGAAACCCGCTCGGTCGACGTGCACGTCGGCCGGCTCCGATCGAAGCTCGGGCCGGCCGGCGATCAGATCGAGACGGTCGTGGGCCTCGGGTACCGATTCGTCGACCAGAACGGCAACTGACGACTAGTCGGCGCGGCGGACGCCGAGTTCGAACACCTGGACCGCGCGCTCGACGCGATGCCAGTCGTCATAGTGCGACGTGCGGACCACCCGTTCGTCGTGCCGTTCGCAGACTTCCCAGCCACGATCGCTCCGCGTGACCGTGAATCGCTGCAGCTGTCCATCTTCGGTGCGCCCGCGCGTGACCATCGGGGTACTCCTGGTGCGGTCGTGCCCTGGCTGGGTACATAACCCACGGCCCGGCGACGGGTACGTAAATTCGATGTAACGGCCGTTACCCGCACCGCCCGCCGGCCAACCCGAGCACCTCGCCGACGCCCCCGCACGAACCACGCTACACTTCCGGCCATGCCGCCAGCCTCGAGACCCCTCGTCGCATCGATCGCGCTCGCCTGCGTCGCGTTCGCCGTGCCGATCGTGCCGGCCGCGCAGGTGGCCCGCGACGCCGGCGCCTCATACGACGTCGTCATCGCAACGGCCGCGTGCTCGACGGCATGGGCAATCCCTGGATTCTGGCCGACGTCGCGATTGGGGACGGCCGCTTCGCCCGCATCGGGCGCGTCACAGGCCGCGGACGAACGGAAATCGACGCGACGGGCCGCTACGTCTCGCCCGGCTGGATCGACATGATGGACCAGTCGGGCGGCGTCCTTCCGCGCAACGGCCTGGCCGAGAACAAGCTGCGCATGGGGTGACGACGGCGATTGGCGGCGAAGGTGGAACGCCCGTGCCGGCCGGTCGAGATCTTCCACCTGAAGGCGGCCTGGCAGCCGGGCTGGGGCACGCTGATGCACGAGGCGGGCCGGACGATCGAGGCTGCGCGCGCGCGCGGCGTGGACGTGGCCGCCGACATGTACGTCTACCCGGCCGGCGGCACTGGACTCGAGGCGACGATTCCGACGTGGGCGCAGGAAGGCGGGCGCCGCGAGCTGATTCGGCGGCTCGCGGACCCCGGGATTCGCGCGCGGCTCAAGCGCGAGATGGCGACCGGTCTGCCGGGCTGGTCGAACCTGGTCGAGGCGGCCGGCGGCTGGGACCGCGTGGTGCTGGCCAACCCCCGCAATCCCGACAACGCACGGTTCACGGGCCGGAGCCTTGCCGACATCGCCCGCGAGTGGGAGAAGGACCCGGCCGACGCGGCCTTCGATCTGATCGGGCAGGGCACCGGACGCGTGATGGCGATCTATCACATGATGTCGGAGGCCGACATCGAGACGGCGCTCCGGTTTCCCTGGACCAGCATCGGCAGCGACGCCGGCGCCGCGGTCTCAGACGGCGGGCAGGACCCGACGGGCCTCACGCACCCGCGCGCCTACGGCAACTTCCCGCGGGTCATCGCGCGCTACGTGCGTGAGCGCGGCGTGCTGGCGCTCGAAGAGGCCGTGCGGAAAATGACGTCGTGGCCCGCCACGCGCATGCGGCTCGCCGACCGCGGCGCCATCCGCCAGGGCCTCCGGGCCGACGTGGTGATCTTCGACTTCGACGGCATCCAGGATCTCGCCACGTTCGAGGAGCCCCGGCTCTCGCCCGTCGGCATCGACTACGTGCTCGTGAACGGCGTGGTCGTCATCGAGCGCGGCAGCCACACGGGCGCGCGCCCGGGACACGTGCTGTACGGACCAGGTCGCGAGCCGCCAAAGCTCGGAACGTGGTCGCGCTCGATGACTGCACGAGCGCGGTGACGGCTGCACTCGAGAGACCCGATCCGGGCGCCAATCGACCGCCCGCGCGCGCACCGGGGTACGTGATGGATACTGGCGTCGTGACCGAATCGCCGCCGCGTGGCTGGGTGCGGACATTCGCCCGCGCCGGCGGCCGCTGGCTCGAGCGCAATGCGTTCGTCCACGCCGGGTCGCTGGCCTTCTATACGCTGTTCTCACTGGCGCCGGTCGTCATCGTTGCCGTGGCCGTAGCCGGAATCCTCTTTGGCGAGCAGGCGGCCCGTGGCGAGGTGGTGACGCAGATCGAGGGCTTCCTTGGCGCGGATGCGGCGCGAGCGGTGGAGGGGGCCGTGGTCCGGTCACGGATCGAAGTGTCGGGCATCCTGCCCCTTGTGGCCGGCGCCGCCGTGCTGTTGTTCGGCGCGACAACGGTATTTGCCCAGATGCAGATTTCCCTCAACCGCATCTGGGGTGTCGCGGCCAGACCGCAGGGCGCCGGGTGGATCCGGCTCGTGCAGACGCGGCTGCTCTCGCTCACGGTCGTCCTGGGCATCGGCTTCATTCTGCTCGTGTCGCTCGTCGTCAGCGTGACGCTCCGGGCCGGTGTGAGGTATGCGGCCGAGTGGGTGCCGTTCCCCGGGCTCGTCATGACGGGCGTCGAAACCGCCGTGTCGCTGCTCGTGATCACGCTGCTCTTCGCCGTGATCTACAAGGTGCTTCCCGACGTCGTCATCGCGTGGTCGGACGTCTGGGCGGGGGCCGCGACGGCGGCCGTGCTCTTCACGATAGGCCGCCACCTCATCGCGGCCTACCTGGCCTATTCGGCGCCCGGGTCGGCCTATGGCGCGGCCGGATCGCTCGTGCTGCTCCTGATGTGGGTGTATTACTCGTCACTCATCCTGCTCTTCGGCGCAGCCCTGGCCCACGCCCGGGTGGTCGCCAGCGGGCGGAATGTGGTGCCCCGTCGCCCGGCCGTCCGGGTCCGGGAGCAGGTCGTCGACGAGTAGGCGTCAGCGCTCGAGATCGATCAGCCAGAGATCGGCCTGCTCGCGCGCGAGGCTCGCGTAGATCGTCTTCCCATCCGGAGACAACACCATCGCCAGACCGAACTGGACACCGGCCAGCAGTTCCTGCCGGCGGCCGCTGTCGACGTCAATCATCCACAGCGAGTCCTCGAGCGTGTACAGCACGCGGCGGCTGTCGGCCAGCCAGAGGTACCCCCAGGCAGGGGACAGACCGTCGTACACCGGCTTGACGGCACGCGTCGCGAGGTCGTAGACGGCAATGCCAGTTGCCGAGCCGGCGCTGCTGTTGATGGAGCCGACCATGCGACCGCCGTCCGGCGACCATGCCGACGGTACCAGCCACGTCCCATCCGGCAGCGCGAGCGAAAGCCGCTCCGGCGTCTGCGCAGTCCACGCGATTCGTGGATCGAATACCACGGTCTCCTGCGTGCGACTCCGACTCGCCGCCAGCCGGTCACCCGTCGGCGAGTAGAACGGGTAGAGCAGATTGCCCTGATTGCCGGCTGGCTCTTCCGTGAGCTGCCGCAGGCCGCTCCCGTCCGGCTTGACGGCCCAGATACCGTAGTTGTCCGTGCGGTTGGAATAGAACGCGATCTCTTCCCCGTCTGGCGACCACACCGGCAGCCGATCGCGAAACACATCGTCGGTGAGCCGTCGCATCCCGCTGCCGTCCGTCCGCATGACGAAGATGTCTTCCTGGTGCTCGACAATGTTGGACAACGCGAGCCACTGGCCATCGGGGGAGATGCCGGATGGCACCAACGAGCCGGTGCGATCGAGGATCTGGCGCGGGGCACCGACCCGGCCGGTGGCGGCATCGAACGACATCGCGATGGGATTGGCGGCTCCCATGCTCGAGCGAAACACCAGCCGCGATCCATCGGCGGACAGGCTCGGCTGCGCCGCCGTGGTCGCGCCCGCCGTGACCGGTTCGGGCACACCCTGCGCCTCGCCGGTCGACTCGTCCACCGCGAGGCGCCAGATGTTCATGGCGCCGCCGCGATCGCTCGCGAAGTACACGAAACCGTCTCGCGCCCAGACCGGGCTCCAGTCGATGGCGGCGTCCTGCGTCAGCACCGTGCGCTCGCCGCCATCGGCCGGCATCGTGTACAGGTCCCGTTGCCCGGTATCGACGGCCCAGTAGACGATGCGGCGCCCGGACGGCGACCAGGACGGCTGCACGGCGTCGCCGTCGGTAATCCTGCGCGGCGTCCCGCCGGTGGCGTCGACGGCCCACAGGGCACTCGTCGACGACCGGGACTCCGGCACGCCGATGGCCTCCGTGCAGAACACGAGCCGGTGGCCGTCGGGCGACCAGGCTGGATGAAAGCCGAAGTCGGTCAGCCGGCGCGCGGACTCGCCGGTGGATCCGGCGACGAAGATGCCGCCGCGCCCGCCGCCCACATGAAACGCGATCGAGGCGCCGTCCGGCGAAAACGCCGGCGCGGCTTCGCGACGGTCGGGCTCGCCGGCAATCAGGATCGCGTTCCGACCACCGACGCGCTGGACGTAGATATCCGAGTCCCGGAGTGAGACGCGCGTGAACGCGACCGATGCGCCGTCAGGCGAGATGGAGGGATCCGACTCCACGCCGGCGTCGTCGGTGAGCTGCGTGAACTGCTGCGACAGCGTCGTGCCGGCATCGGGCGACGGTGCAAGCATGCGTCCCAGCGCAAACGCCGCAACCGCGAGCACAGCCGCGCCGGCGATCGAAAGCAGTCCGAACCGCCGACGGCCAGACGCGACCGGCGCGTCCATGGCCGCGACGCGTCCGCTCGTGGTCGTGGTCGCGCCGGAGAGCGCCTGCAGCGCGAACGCCAGATCGCGCGCCGACTGAAAGCGCTCGTCCGGCTGCTTCTCGAGGCAGTGGCGGATGACCGGCTCGATGGTGGAGAGCGTGCCGCTCCCCTGCGGCATCTCGGCCGGGTCGTCGCGCAGGATCGCGGACATGGTTTCCGCGGCGGTCGCGCCCGGGAACGCGCGCTGGCCGGTCGCCAGCTCGTACAGCACCACGCCCAGCGCGAAGATGTCCGACCGGGCGTCGGCGGGTTGCCCCTTGACCTGCTCCGGCGACATGTACCCGACGGTGCCCAGCACGGTGCCTGGATCGGTCGGCCGCAACGCCGTGGCAGAGTTCGACGCCTGGCTCTGCCCGGGGTCCGCCGACCCTGGCAGCGCGCGCGCCAAGCCGAAGTCCAGAATCTTCACGCGCCCGTCGGAGGTAACGAAGGCGTTCTCCGGCTTCAGATCGCGGTGCACGATGCCGCGGGCGTGCGCGGCCGCCAGCCCCTGTGCCAGGTCCGCACCGATCTGGACGACCTTCTTCAGCGGCAGGGCGCCCGACGAGGTCAGGCGTTCGCGCAGGGTCTGCCCTTCGAGCAGTTCGGTGACGGCATAGGAGATCGTCGCGCCCTCAGCAGCCGCGTGGCGGCCAAAGTCGTGGATCGCGAGAATGTTCGGATGCGACAGCGCCGCGACCGCCTTGGCCTCACGCTCGAACCTCGCCAGCGCTTCGGGATCGGCCGCCAGGTGCGACGGCAGCACCTTGATGGCGACGTCGCGGTCGAGCTTCGTGTCGCGGGCCCGGTAGACTTCGCCCATGCCGCCGGCGCCGATGGCGGCGATCACTTCATAGGGACCAAGACGTGTTCCGGGCGTCAGCGGCATGGGCGGCACAGGGTACCACGCGCCGCTGCCACTCTGCGCTACACTCGGGCACGCCAGTGCCTCTCGCCGCAGGTTCCCGCATCGGACGCTACGACATCCTCTCGCCGCTCGGCGAAGGCGGAATGGGCGAGGTCTATCGAGCGCTCGATCCGGTGCTTGGGCGTCAGCTGGCGTTGAAGATCCTGCCGCCCGATCTCGCGCACGACCCGGCCCGCGTCGAGCGACTCGCGCCCATCAACGTCGCCGTCCTCGACGCGCACCAGCAGTTCCACCTGGCGGAGGCGTTCATCGTGGCCGGCGATCCGGATCGCGGGCTGGACCTCCTGGAGCGCTCGAACGCGGGGTTCCACCCGTACCTGTATATGGCCACGTACTGCCGGTTTCTCGATCCCGTCCGGTCGTTACCGCGGTTTCAGGCCGTGCTCGAACGGGCGAAGACGCGCACGGAGGCGTTCCGGGTGGCGGCGCGAGTCGAACGGATCGACCGCCAGGTTGCGGCTGCCCCACATGGCGGTTACCACGCCGAGTGATGTCCCCGTCCCGTCAAGGCCGCTGAACGCTTCGAGGCGAATCGCGTTGTC
>DATKDF010000170.1:0-27469 GCA_035512795.1 Vicinamibacterales bacterium | reverse complement strand
AGCAGAGCCAGAACGCGATCCGCATGTCCTGGACCCGGCACGAAGTGGACGACCGGCTCCGGCACATCATGAAGGACATTCACGACAAGTGCGTCGAATACGGTCGCACGGACCTCCACAAGGTCAACTACGTCGTCGGCGCCAACCGGGCAGGGTTCGTCAAGGTCGCCGATGCGATGGTGGCCCTGGGGGTCTGAACTCCGCGGTCACGGGCGCGCGCCCTGAAGTCCGGTCCCAGCGGGTTGAACTCCCGAACCGAACCCTAGGACCCCATGATCTCGGGACCGTCGGACCTCCTGAGTCGCAGAGCCAGTGCGTCTGCGACCGCCTCGAGCAGCGCCCGGTCGTCGAGCCCGAAGGCGGCGGGCGTGTCACTGTCGATGTCGATCTCGCCGAGCACGACCTCGCCCGCCATGATGGGCACGACGATCTCCGACTTCGTGTCGAGGCTGCACGCCAGATAGCGTGGATCGGCATTGACGTCGTCGACGATGATCGTCGAGCGCGTCGAGGCGGCCGCGCCGCAGATACCGCGATCGAGGGGGATGCGCGTGTGGGGCGACGGCTTGCCGAGGAACGGTCCGAGTACCAGTTCGCCGCCTTCGAGCAGGTAGATGCCGACCCACGAGTAGAAGGGCAACTGCGTCTTGAGCCGCTCGACCGTCAACTCCATGGCCGCGCGGGCATCGGGCGCCGCGCCGATCGCTTCGGTCAACTGGCGCGCCAGTCCATGGTGTAGCGTCGTCATTCGTAATTCCTCGATTCCGATTTGCCCGCCGCCAACGTCGCGAGCTGGAGAACTAATGCGGGTCTTTCATTTCCACCCAGAGCATCCAGGCGCCGGCGAGCAGGGTGAGCAGCATCAGGCCGTTCGACAGCCCGTGCAGGCGTCCGAACTGGGCCTTGCGGTCGTCGGTGTCCGGCAGCGCGGCCACGGCGCTGCCCGCCTCGACCCGGATGGTGTCGATGCGGGGCGCGATCACCTTGCCGCTCACGAGGCTCGCGGCCAGCATGACGGCGGCCACGCTCAGGCGCACGGCAAAGGGCCGCGGCCGCGGGCCGAGGACCGCGCGCAGGATGAGCAGGACGACGACGGCGCCGCCGGCCATCCAGGCCAGTTGCTGAAACCGCGCGAAGATCGCCCCGAAGAGCTCACCCGCCTCGGCGCGCCCGCCCATCGGGTCCGCCGATTCGAGCACGGCGAAGATCGTTGGTGCGGCCACGAAGCCGAGCGAGGCGAGGCCGCCCATCCACAATGCGAGCGTCAGGAGCGACAGGAACCGCAGGAACGACACGTCGTCGACGATTATATGGTGCCGTCGCTGGCATGGTGCGGGTCGGTACAGTAGACTGACCCGCCGAAGATGCCCGCGCCGTCACTCGCCCGTCTGCACAATCTCGCCACACAACTTCGCATCGACTCGGTGCGCGCCACGACCGAGGCGGGTTCGGGACATCCGACCACCTGCCTGTCGGCGGCCGACATCGTGGCGACGCTCTTTTTCGCCGAGATGCGCTTCGATCCCCGGGATCCGCAGCATCCGGAAGCCGATCGGTTCGTGCTGTCGAAAGGCCACGCCGCGCCGCTCCTGTATGCGGCCTGGGCGGCGGCCGGCGCGTTCAGGCGCGAACGGGTCCTCGACCTGCGCAAGCTGACCTCGGATCTCGAGGGCCATCCGACGCCCCGGTTGCCCTTCGTGGACGTGGCCACCGGATCGCTCGGTCAGGGCCTGTCGGCGGGCGTCGGGATCGCGCTCAACGCGCGGCGTATCGGGTCCGACTACCGCACCTACGTGCTCCTGGGCGACGGGGAGTCGGCCGAAGGAGCCGTGTGGGAAGCGGCCGCGATGGCGGCCCACCATGGGCTCGACAACCTGTGCGCGATCACCGACGTGAACGCCCTCGGGCAGAGCCGCCGCACGATGTTCGGGCACGACACCGCGGCGTTTGTCGCCCGCTGGCAGGCGTTCGGCTGGCACGCCGTCGCGATTGACGGCCACGACCTCGCGGCCATCGTCGCCGCGCTCGCCGACGCCCGGACCACCTCAGGGCGCCCGACGATGATCGTGGCGCGCACGCTCAAGGGGAAGGGCGTCAGCCTCTTCGAAGACCAGGACAACTGGCACGGCAAACCCCTCAAGAAGGGCGCCGATGCCGATCGGGCGCTGGCCGAACTCGAGGCCGCGTACGTCGAGACGAGCGATCCGATGCCGGTCATTCCGCATCCGGTGAGCCGCCGCGACGAGGGGAAGCTGCCCGACTTCACGGCGGCGCTGCCCGCGCCGGCCTACGGCAAGGGCGAGATGGTTGCCACGCGCGAGGCCTACGGTGCGGCGCTCGTCAAGCTCGGGGCCATCGATCCGCGCATCGTCGCGCTCGACGCCGACGTCAAGAACTCCACCTACAGCGAACACTTCGAGAAGGCGTATCCGGACCGCTTCTACCAGAGCTTCATCGCCGAGCAGGTGATGGTGGGCGCGGCCATGGGGCTCGCCAGCCGAGGGGCGATTCCATTTCCGTCGAGCTTTGCCTGCTTTCTCGAACGCGCGAGTGACTTCATCCGCATGGCCGGCATCTCGAACCTGAACGTCAAGCTGGCCGGGTCGCATGCCGGGGTCTCGATCGGCGAGGACGGCCCCTCGCAGATGGCGCTCGAGGATCTGGCGATGATGCGCGCCGTGCCGACCGCCACGGTCTTCTACCCGTGCGACGGCGTCAGTGCCGAGCGGGTGATGGCGCTGGCGGCCGCGACACCTGGCCCGGTGTACATCCGGACCACGAGGCCGAAGACGCCCGTCATCTACGACGCGAGCGAGTCGTTCGTCGCCGGCGGCTCGAAGACGCTGCGCCAGAGTGCCGACGACGTCGTCACGGTGGTCGCAGCGGGCATCACGGTGTTCGAGTCCCTCCGCGCGCACGAGCAGCTCGCGGCCGAAGGCACGGCCATACGTGTGATCGACGCCTACTCGGTGCAGCCGATCGACCGCGCCGGCCTGCAGGCGGCCGCCCACGCGACCGGGGGGCGGGTGATCACGGTCGAAGATCACTACGCGGCCGGCGGCCTGGGCGACGCGGTCAGCGAAGTGCTCGCCGACACCGGTGCGCGCGTCCAGCGACTGGCCGTACGCGAGATTCCGCGCAGCGGCCCACCGGAAGCGCTCATCGACCGCTACGGCATCTCGGCTCGTGCCATCGTGGAAGCCGTGCGGGCGAGCGGGCGTATGTAGGGCAGAGGGCAGAGGGGCCCTCCCCTTGCTTTCCCTTCAACCTCACGATAGAACCCATCGGTGACTCTCGCGCGACCATTGATGCTGTTTCTCGCGGCGGCCGGCCTGGTCGCTCTGCCGGTGGTCCACGCGGTCGTGGCCCAGGATTCGGTCCCGACAGGCGTTCGTGAAGCGGCCTGGTCGCCGGACGGTCGCCGGCTCGCGGTCACCTGGTTCGACGCGCTCTGGACGATGACGCCGGACGGGCGCGACCGCGCGCGTCTTGTGCGGCGCGCCGGCGAGTGGACGAGCGAGCGCGATCCGGCCTGGTCGCCTGACGGACGCTCGATCGCCTTTGCCGCCGACACCCGCGGCGCGTTCGACATCTGGGTCGTGCCGGCCGGCGGAGGCGAGGCGCGACAGGTGACCGACGCGGCCGGCGACGAACGCTGGCCGTCGTGGACGGCCGACGGCCGGCTCGTGTATTCGCATCGGCCGCCCGCCGGCGACTGGGCGCTGTACGCCGTCGGGGTTGGCGGCGGCGCGCCAACGCGTCTGTCGCCCGAGGGTGCCGTCGAATGGCACGGGCGTGTCTCGCCCGATGGCCGGCGCGTGGCGTTCGTCTCCACGACCGATCGCGCGCCGGGTGACGACGCCGACCTGTTCGTGCGGTCGATCGACGGCTCGAACACGACACGCGTGACGACCGGCGGCGGTCAGGAGTCCTATCCGGTGTGGGCGCCCGACAATCTGCGGCTCGCCTACGCGGCCAGCCGAGGCGGCGCGTCGGGCGTGTGGGTGTCGGCGGTCTCACCGGTGGCGCCGGCCGTCGGGGGCGGACGCGGCCGTGGTGGACGCGGCGCGGGACGAGGCGCGGCGGATTCGGCGGTCGACACCGTCCTGGCGTCGCGCCGAACCGGTGTGCCGGCCTGGTCGCCGGACGGCGCCTGGCTGGCGATCGCGACCGCACCACCGGCCGACGGCGCCGGCTACAACGGCAATCCCGATCGCAGTGACGCCGATGCACCGGTCGCATTTGCTGACGCGGAGCACTTCGCGCTGTGGCGCATCGCGGCGCCCCGGCCCATTGATGCCGACGCGGCCGCCATTACGCTCGGTGATCCGGACAGCTCGCGCTGGACGCGCGCGTTCGATCAGGTGTGGCAGACGCTGGCATCGATGTACTACCGCGACGGCGCCGGCGCCGAGGCCTGGGCGGCCGCGCGCGCGCGGCATCGGCCCGACATGGCGCGCGTGTCCGACGCGGCCGGCGCCGAAGCGGTCATCGACCGGCTTGTGGCCGACCAGCCCCTCATCAAGCCCGCGCTCGAATCGAGTCGAGGCGTCGTCGCGTCCGGTCATCCGCTGGCGTCGGCGGCCGGCGCCGACGTCCTGGCCCGCGGTGGCAACGTCGTCGATGCCGGCATCGCGACGGCGTTCGCCCTCGGCGTCGTCGAGCCGGACGCCTCGGGCCTCGGCGGCGATGGGCAGGCGATTCTGTACCTGCGCGGCATGGCCGAGCCGGTCGTCATCGAGTACAAGGACATGACGCCGAGTCGCGCCACGCGCGACAACCCGCGGATCTTCCGGCCCGACGGGTCGCGCACGGCCGCCGACGGACCGACCGTGGCGAACATTCCCGGCGTCGTCGCGGGGCTCGACTTGCTGTATCAGAAGTACGGCAGCCGGCAGGTGAGCTGGGCCGATCTGGTCGCACCGGCGATCGACCTTGCCGAGAACGGCTACGTGCTGGACGAGGCGCTGCCGACCACCATCGCGGTCGGCCGTGAGCGGCTGCTGAAGTATCCGGAGGCCGCGCGCATCTTCCTGCCGGGGGGCCGCGTGCCGAAGGCGGGGGAGCGGTTCGTCAACCGCGATTACGCCGCCACGTTGCGGACGATTGCGGCCGAGGGCGGCGATGCGTTCTACCGCGGGTCGATCGCGCAGCAGATCGCCGCCGACATGGAAGCCAGTGGCGGCATCATCACGGTCGAGGATCTGGCGCAGTACCGGGCCATGGAGCGGACGCCGATCATGGGCGAGTTCCGCGGTCATCGCGTGTACACGCCCGGGGCGCCGGTGCCGACGGGCGTGCAACTCCTCGAGTCGTTGCAGATCCTGGATCATCAGCCGGCGCGGCCGGGTACGACGTACGCGACCGACGCCGACACGCTGCACTACGCGATCGAGGCGTGGCGGGTGCGCGACGGCGGCGCACGCATGGCGGATCCGGAACGCTGGCCGACCGATCTCGGGAACCACCTCGAGCGCGACCACGCGCGCGAGCGGTTCGGACTGATTGCGCCCGATCGCGTCTACACCGCGCAGGGCGGCCGTGGCCGCGGCGCGCCGCCGCCGGCGCCGGCCACCGACGACGACATCGCGGGCCGCCGCATCGAGACGGGCACCACCGCGTTTGTGGTCGCCGATGCCGAGGGCAACATGATTGCCTTCACGCAGACGCTCTCGACCTGGGGTGGCACGTTCTACGTGTCGAAGGGGCTCGGCTTCCTCTACAACGACCACTTCCGCGGCGGGCGCGGCGGCACGGGCTACGGGTCGACGCTGCCGCTCATGCGGTCGTCGACGACGAGTGTGCCGACGCTGGTGTTTGCGCCGGCGCGCGTCGAGGGCGTCACGGGCGGCATGCCCGGGTTCACGCCGCGGCTCGCGGTCGGCGCGGCCGGGAATGCCTGGATTCCGGCGTCGGTCTACAACGTGATTCTCAACGTGATCGACGGCGGGCTGAGCGCGCAGCGCGCGATCGAGGCGCCGCGGATGCTCATCGGCAGCGCGCCGGGCGGCGGCTCGCGTGTGCAGATCGAGGATCGGATTTCACGCGACGTACGGGTGGCGCTCGAGTCGCGCGGCCACACGTTCGCGATGGTCGGGCGCAAGGGCGAAGTGAAGTACGGCTACGCGGCCGTAGCCGTCGTCAACACGGCAAAGGGGACGGTCGAGGGCGGCGCCGAGCCGCGCCGATCGCATGGCACGGCCGCCCCGGCCGGAAGCGAGGTTCGTGGTGCGCAGAATCCTGAGCGGCGCCGCTAGCCGGCTCTTCGTCATCGGCGTGGCGGGGGTGCTGGTCTCTTCGGCCGGCACCGTGGCGCAATCGGCGTCGGAGGTCGTCCGGCGGTATCGCGACGCGCATGGTCCGGCCATCCTGCGCAATTTCGCCGAACTGCTGCGGTATCCGAACCGCGCGGCCGACACCGCCGACATCGAGCGTCTGGCGGGCGTCATTCGCGACCAGCTGCGGTCGGCCGGCGTGCAGTCGGAGCTGCTGCGGCTCGACGGTGTGCCGCCGATCGTGTACGGCCGGCTCACGACTCCGGGCGCGACGCGCACGCTCGGCATCTACGTGCACTACGACGGCCAGCCCGTCGATCCGGCGGCGTGGACGCATCCGCCGTTCGAGCCGACGCTCTACACGCGGTCGATGGACGCCGGCGGCACGCCGCGCCCGCTGCCGCGCGACGGTGAGGCGGTGGACCCGGAATGGCGGTTGTACGCGCGGTCGGCCGGCGACGACAAGGCGCCGATTGCCGCGATCCTGCCGGTGTTGCGGGCGTTTCGCGAATCGAGCATCCGGGCGACGTCGAATCTCGTGTTCTTCTTTGACGGCGAGGAGGAAGCCGGCTCGCCGAACCTCGAGCGCTACTTCGAGCGCTACCGCGACCGCATTGACGACGTAGACATCTGGATGTTCTTCGACGGTCCGGTGCACCAGAGCGGCCGGCCGCAGCTGACGTTCGGCGTGCGCGGTTCGATGGGGCTCGAGGTGACCGTGTACGGCGCGCGTCGGCCCCTGCACTCGGGGCACTACGGCAACTGGGCGCCCGACACGCCGCAGATTCTCGCCCAGCTCCTCACGTCGATGAAGGATCCGGACGGCCGCGTGCTCGTCGAGGGGTTCTATGACACGGCCGCTCCGCTCGGCCCCGAGGAGCAGGCGGCGCTTGCCGCGATGCCGGACAACGACGCCGAACTGCGCCGCGACCTCGGCATCGCGTGGACTGAGGGGCAGCCGGCGACGATTGCCGAACGGCTGCTCCTGCCGGCGCTCACGGTGCGTGGCCTGTCGAGCGGCAACACCGGCGCGCTCGCGAGCAACGTGATTCCGACGACCGCGACCGCCGCGCTCGGCGTCCGGCTCGTCAAGGGCAACGATCCGACACACATGCGCGAGCTCATCGTCCGCCACATCGAGCAGCAGGGCTTCCACGTCGTCACGCAAGATCCCGATCTCGAGACGCGGCTCCGCTACCCACGCATCGCGAAGGTGACCGGCGGCGAGGACGCCTATCCGGCGGCACGCACCTCGATGGCCAACCCGTTCGCGCGCCAGGTCGTGGCGGCCGCCGGCCGCGTGGCCGATCGCCTCTTCGGCGCCGAGTCGCTCCTCATCGCCCCGGGCATGGGCGGCACGCTGCCGCTCTACGTCTTCACCGACGTCGCCGGCAAACCCGCCGTCGTCGTGCCGGTCGCCAACCACGACAACAACCAGCACGCCGAGAACGAGAACCTCCGCATCGCGAACCTCTGGTACGCGATGGATCTGTACGCGGAGCTTCTGACGATGGCTCGGTAGGCTGCCGTGACGACGGGAGCGATCCGCCCGTCCGGGTGCCTGACCCGGTGGGCCCTCACCGCGTGGTCGCGCTGCGCCTCGAGCGCAATCGCGGCGTGGCGCACTCGCTCAACGCGGGAAGTCGGGGCCAGGACTAGCCCGCTGAATCGGGAACGGGCGCCCTCGTGCGCTTGTGTTGCGACGACCGCTGCAGTTGCTCGATCCGCCGCGCGACCTCGGCCGGTACGGCCGAGGCGCCCTTGACGAGGTACTGCTCGAGCGTGTCGTATGAGAAGCCCATCTCGACTTCGTCGGTCTGACCCATCCAGAGGCCGGCGGTCGGCGGCTTGTCGACGATCCTCTGCGGCACACCCAGTTCCTTCGCGAGGGCGCGCACTTCGCTCTTGAGCAGGTGGCCGATCGGCAGCACGTCCACGCCGCCATCGCCGTATTTCGTGAAGTAGCCGAGCGCGAGTTCGCACCGGTTGCCGGTGCCGGCCACGAGGTAGTTCAGCGAGTTGGCCAGGAAGTACAGGGACGTCATGCGGAGGCGCGGCTTGATGTTCGCCTCGGGCATCTGCTGCTTGATGTCAGGCACGTCCACGTGCGTCGGCAGACCCCGAATGGCACCAGCCAGCGTGCTCGTGAGCGCGTCGAACGTCGCACCGAGGTCGACCTTCAACGTCGGCAGATGGAACTCGAGGGCGACGAGCCGTGCATCCTCCTCGTCCTGCGGATGGCTGTAACAGGGCAGGACGACGCCGAGCGTCTTCTGCGGCGCCGCAAACTGGCAGAGCCGCGCCACGACGGCCGAGTCGATGCCGCCGCTGAGACCCACGACGAAGCCGCGGGCACCGGCGGCCGCCAGCCGGCCGCGGAGCCACTCGGACAGGGCGCGCGCCGGGTCGGTCGACATGGCCGCACTATATCCTGAGATTCCGCAGCCCTTCGACGGTCGGCGAGTCGGGCCACATCGGGATCGGCGCCGCGGCATAGCCGGCATGCGCCAGTTCCGACTGGAAGAACGCGATCGCGGCACCGGCTGACGCCAGGCGCGCGGCGATGCGAAGCACGAGCCAGACGACCGCGGCCAGCCAGCCGGCGACGGTCGACGGATCCGCCTGCACCGACGACCACGCCGCCACGAGCACCCAGACCGCCGCAAGGTTGATCGTGTAGAGCAGCGTCACCCGTCCCGGCCGCCTTCGGATGAACCGCGCGGCCGCCGCGACCGCGCCAATCGCACTGTGGCGATCCTCGACCACGATCCGGACCCGGGCGAACTCCACGATCACGCCGACGCCGGCAAGCAGAGGCACGAGGCCCACGGAGGCCACGCCGAGGACCAGCATGCCGTCGCTGCCGTCGACCAGTCGTGCAGCGGCGGCGAGCAGCAGCGGAAACAGCCACCTGAAAACCGCCGTGTATACCGGGATCACGATCAGGTACAGCCGCACGAAGCGAACGCCGTGCACGCCGCACGCGGCCCAGAACGGACCCGTGCCAACCCGGCGCTGGCGCGCGAGGCGGTCCAGGATCCCGCCCCACAGGGCGGCCGAGAACGCGAGGTACAGGAGGAACGCGGACACGACCGCAGGACTGGCGACGGCGTCGGCAAGCGGCACGGGACCACCGGGGCCGATGCCGAGACCGAAGGCCTCGTGCACGAGGAGCCACGCCCCGTCGACCTGTCCGGGCAGCAGGCCGGCCCCGGCCCCGCCAAGACCTGGCGCCGGTGCGAACGCGAAGAGCCCGGCTGCCAGCACACCCAGGACGAGCATCGGTGCCCGACCGACGCGCCGCCATCCCTCGCCGTACGAGACAAGCGCACTCGAACGCGGGTGAGACGACTGTGGCAGAGCGGCGGGTGGCATCGTCGGAAGCGCGACAGGACCTTGCAGAACGGGTCCGGGGCGCGCGGGGGTGACGTTGGCCAGAATGCTAACATGGCGCCTTTTGGGGGGTCGGTCGCGGTGCCTATCAAAGTGCTTCCTGTCGGGTTGGGCCCCATCGGGGCGGCGGTGGTCAAGCAGGTGGCGGGACGCAAGAGCCTGACTATCGTCGGCGCGGTCGACATCGACCCGGCGAAAGTGGGCCGCGATCTCGGCGAGGTGTGCGGCCTCGGGCGGCGGCTGCGCGTGAAGGTGACCGACGACATCACGAAGGCGATTCGCGCCACCCGACCCGACGTCGCGGTGCTGTGCACGAGTTCGTCCTTGAAAAGGGTGGTCCCCGAGTTCGAGGCCGTGCTCAAGCAGAAGGTGCCGATCGTGTCGACCACCGAGGAGCTGGCCTATCCGGTCCGGTCGAACGCCGCGGCGGCGAAGAAGATTGACGGGCTCGCGCGGCGCGCCCGCGTGGCGGTCCTCGGCACGGGCGTCAATCCGGGCTTCGTGATGGACGCGCTGCCGATCGCGATCACGTCAGTCTGCGAACGCGTCGACGCGATCGAGGTGGACCGCGTGCAGGATGCGCGCATCCGGCGGCTGCCGTTTCAGCAGAAGATCGGCGCCGGCCTCACGCGTGCGGAGTTCATGGAGCGCGTCAGGGCCGGCAGCGTGCGTCACGTCGGGCTGGCCGAGTCGATCACGATGATCGCCGACGCCCTCGGCTGGAAGCTCGACCGCATCACCGACGAAATCCACCCGAAGATGGCCGACGCGCGCGTCACGAGCGAATTCATGACGGTCGAGGCCGGCCTGGTCTGTGGCCTCGTGCAGGACGGGATCGGCTACCGCAAGGGTGCCCCCATCATCACGCTTCACATGGAGGCCTACCTCGGCGCGCCAGAGTCGTACGACGCCGTGCGTATCACCGGCAATCCGCCGCTGCACATGAAGATCGCCGGCGGTGTCCACGGCGACGTCGCCACGGCCTCGATGGTCGTCAACTCCATCCCGAAAGTGGTCGATGCCGATCCGGGCCTGCGGACGATGCGGGACATGGTGCTGCCGGCCTTTCATCGTTGAACGGACCAGTCGGCACGCCGACCGGATCACTTCACGTTGAAGTGCCTCACCATCGCGTCGACCAACCCGTCGACCGTGTAGGTGTCGGCCACGATCGCGGTGTGGATACCGTGGGCGCGCGCGGCGGCGGCGGTGACCGGGCCGATGGCGGCGATCACGGTCGTGTTCAGCAGGTCGGCCGCCTGTTCCTCGCCGAGCAGCTCCGCCAGGCGCGTGACGGCCGTGGCGCTCGTAAACGTGACCGCGTCGACCGCGCCGTCGAGAAAACGACGATAGAGATCCTGCACCTCGGGTGATTCGGCCGTGGCCGAAGCGGTCCGATAGGCCACCAGGTCGGTCACCGCCGCGCCGCGGTGGCGCAGGTCGTCGGCGAGCGTGTCGCGCTGGTGGTCGGGCCGGACGATGAGCACGCGCTGGCCGGCAAGCGGCGCGTGGGCGTCGAGCGCCTCGCCGACCGGATCGCTCGCCTGTTCGGGCACGATCACGTCGGCCTTGAGGCCATGCTGCAGCAACTGGTCGGCCGTCGACGGGCCCATCGCGCAGATCGCCACCTGACCGAATGCCCGCAGATCGCGCGGGCCTCGGCGCAGGGCCGACAGGAAGCGCAGCACCGAGTTGGCCGACTCGAACACCACCCAGCCGTACTGGTCGATCGACGCGGTCGCGCGTTCCACCGCCTCCGGATCCTCGGGCGGCGACAGCCGGAAGGTGGGCGCCTCGAGGATTTCGGCGCCCAGCGCCTCGAGCGCGTCGGTCAGGCCGTGCGCCTGTTCGGCCGATCGCGTGACGACGATCCGGCGACCGAACAGGGGCCGTTCGTCGAACCAGCGCAGGTGATCGCGCAGGCGGGTGACCGAGCCGACCACGAGGATGGCCGGCGGGTTCGACGTCTCGCTCTCGAGCGTTACCGCCAGCGCGCCAATCGTGCCGGTGCGCGTCTGCTGATCCGCCTGCGTACCGCGGTAGATCACCGCCGCCGACGTCTCCGGTGCGGCGCCGTGTTCGATGAGCAGCGAGAGCACGCGCGGCACCTGGCGCCCGCCGGCGTAACAGACGAACGTGCCGTCCAGGCGTGCGATGGCGTTCCAGTCGGCCTCCGGCAGGCTGTCGTGCTCGTCCTCGTAGCCGCGCACCAGCACGATCGTGTCGCCCGCACCGGGGTAGCTCAGCGGCACGCCGGCATAGGCCGTGGCGCCGATGGCCAGCGGCACGCCCGGCACGACTTCGAACGGCACACCCTGTTCGTGCAGGAACATCGCTTCCTTGCCGCCGCTGTCGAACACGAACGGGTCGCCCCACTTGACGCGCGCCACCACGTGGCCCTCGCGCGCCTTTTCGGCGAGCAGCATCGAGAGGGCATCCTGCGCCGTCGACGTCTCGGCCGGTGCGCCGGCCGCAATCTTCTCGGCGTCGGGGCTGGCCCACCGGAGCGCGGCTTCGACGTTGCGGTCGTAGACGATGACGTCGGCCTGACCGATCAGTTGCACCCCGCGCATGGTGATCAGCTGCGGGTCGCCCGGCCCGGCGCCGATCAGGTACACCCGTCCGGGACCGCTCATCGTCGCTCCTTGGGCGCGAAGTAGCCGGCCCGGGTTCGCGCCACCAGCCCACCCACACGCGTGCGGACCTGCACGGGCCGCCAGGACCCGTCGCGCAGGGTATTGGTCGAGACGTAGCCCAGCGTGTACTGACTGGCCAGCTCGTCGGCAATCTGTCCGTAGACGTCACGCAACTGGTCGAGCCGCGTGACAAACCACGCGCGTCCGCCCGTCTGCTGCGCCATACGGCGCAGGATCATCTCGGACCGCTCGTACCCGCGGGCGTCCACCCGTCCTTCGGCACGCAGGCCGATGGCGTAGAGCGCAATCTCGGATCGCTGGAGCGCCTCGAGGACGGCCGCATCGTCGATGAGACTGGCCGTGTCCTCGCCATCGGAGAGCACGACGATGGCCTGGCGGCGGAACTGCTCGTCGGGGCGCGCGCTCGTCTGGTCGACGCGCAGTTCATTCACCGCGGTATAAAGCGCGTTGTAGAGCGCCGTCGGTCCGCCCGGACGGGTGCTCCGAATCGCGCCTTCGAGTGCCACGCGGTCGTTCGTGAACGCCTGGCGGATACGCGCCTGCGCGTCGAAGTCGACGATCATCGCCGTGTCCTGCGGCGTCAGGCGCCGCAGGAAGCCGATGGCGGCCTCCTGTGCGGTCTCGAGCCGGCGCTCCATGCTGGCGCTCGTGTCGAGGAGGATCGCGAGCGCAATCGGCTGCAGTTCCTGCGAAAAATTGGTCAGGGTCTGTGGCGCACTGCCCTCGAACACCTGGAAGTCAGCGGCCGACAGCCCGGGCACCAGCCGCCCCTGGGCGTCCTGCACCGTGACGTTCAGCATGACGACATCGGTGCCGCCGCGGAAGACCTGTGCCCCGACGAGGACCGAACCGGCGAGCCACCCGGCCAGGACGGCGACCGAGGCCGGTCGCCTCACTGGCCGCTCGCCCAGTGCGGTGCCAGCACGCGCAGGCCCTCGCGTCCTGAGGCGACCTCCAGTCGCTCGGGCGGAACCAGGGTGTCCGGCCGCCCGTACGTGATCCGCTGGCGGGCGACGAGGAGCGTGCGCAGGCGCTCGAAGGCCTGGGGAATCGATTGGGAACTGAGGATCGGCAGGTTCAGGCCGCCGCTCTCGGCTGTGACGTCGCCGATGACCGCCGCGCGCTCGCGTGCCTCGGGGGACGTCGGCCCGCCGCCGCGGGACTGGAGCACGACCGTCCAGAGGGTGGCGCGCGCTGCCTTCAACGCGCTCACGACGCGCGGGCGATCGTCCTGGCTGAACTCGGGGCCGGATTCGATGACGAAGACGACGATGGCCGCACCGGCGGTGCCGGCCTTCTCGAGCTCGCGCGCCGTCTCGACGATGGCCTCGAGCATGTGCGCGCCCGAACCGGCGCGGTGAAACAGCCGGTCGATCCCGAGGCGCACCATGCCGGGGCTGGTCGGGTCGGACACCTTCGTCGGGCGCTCGCCGAACGTCCGGAGGCCGATCTGGACTTCGTGGTCGGCCAGGGCGTCCACAAAGGCACCCAGTCCGCGACGCATGTCGAGGAGAGCCGGCTCGGAGGCCTGACTGTTGTCGACGAGCAGCATGATCGGCGAGGGCGGTGGTCCGGGTGTGACACTGATGACCTCGCGCGCGACGCCATCCTCGCGGACGACGAAGTCGGTCGGGCCGAGATCGGTGACCGGGTTCTGGTCGCGGTCGACGACGATGACGTCGGCCTGCTGCTGGCGGGGTGAACGCTGGGCCAGGAGCGGCGAGGCCGCGGTGGCGAGCATGGTGGCCGCAATGAGGGTGACGGCAACGCGCGAGATCATGGAAGTCATCGGTCAGGCCTTTCGGCCAGTATACCGGGATGCGGAAACGGCCGGATTGCGGGCCAAACCTGGGCGTCTGCCGCTAGTGAAGTCCTTCACAAAGTGTGGTATATCTCTAGGGCTTTGCGGGTGTGCCGCGAGGTGCGCCATGGGCAACTCGGACCGCAGGCGGACTCTGGCGGAGGCGCTCCAGGCGTTCCACTCGAGCGCCCAGAAGGCTGGCCCGGCGGCCATGGCCAGCTACTCGCTCATCGGCGCCATCATCATGTTCGGCGGCCTCGGGTACGCCATCGACCGATGGCGTGGGACCGAGCCATGGTTCCTCGTCGGAGGGCTGGTGCTGGGGTTGGTGTACGGGTTCTACCAGTTGGCCCGCACGGTGTGGCGCCGGTAGGTCCGCGGCGGTGATGGCCGGCCCGATCGCGGGGATGATCGTGGCGGCGCTGGGCGTGTGGGGCGCGGCCGTCGTGGCGTTCGGACCGGGCGTCGGCTGGGACGTCGCGCTCGGTCTGGCCGGGCCGGTCGTGGCGGTCGTGGCCTCGTGGGTCGCGATTGTGCGGGCACACCGGCAGGATCCGGCCTCGGTCACCGGCGTGTTGCTGCGCGGGTTCGCGGGCAAGATGGTGTTCTTCGGGGCGTACGTCGTCGGGGTCTGGCTTCTGGCCGAGCCGGAACCGACCGCGTTCATCGCCAGCTTCACGGGCTCGTTTCTGGGGCTCTACCTGGCCGAGGCGGTGCTGCTGCAGCGGTTGGGCGGGACCGGCCTCCGGACGTGACAGACGACGGGTTCTTCTGAGTGGACTGATGCTGGAGCAGGATCAAACACCCGCCGCCGGTCAAGGATTCGACGCCGGCGAGACGATCATCGGACACGTCTCGAACAGCGCGCCCGACCATCCGCTGCTGCACCTGCCCACGGTGTTCGGCATCAATCTGTCGGTCAGCAAGCACGTCTTCATGCTGTGGCTCGTGGCCGCGCTGGTGTTCCTGATCGTGACGACGCTCGTCCGTCGTCACCTGCGGAATGCCCGACACCTCCCGTCGGGCGCGCCCGGCGCGCTCGAGGTCATCGTGGAGTTCATCCGGGACGGCATCGCGCGGCCGAACGTCGGCGACAAGTGGGTGAAGACCTGGACACCGCTGCTCCTCACCATGTTCGTCTTCATCCTGTCGGCCAACGTCATCGGCCTGATTCCGATTTTCGAGGTGCTCGGCCTCATCGATCACCTGGTGCTGCACTCGGCCGACCATTCGTTCGTCAAGACGCTGCTGCACGGCAGCGCGACGGCGACCGGCAACTACAACGTCACGGCCGGCCTGGCCCTCATCACGTTCATGGCGATCATCGTGGCGGGCACCCGGGCGCATGGCTTCGTCAAGCACTGGACGAATCTCGTGCCGCACGGCATGCCCCTGCCGCTCTACGCGCTGCTGATTCCGATGGAGCTCATCAGCATGCTGGTGCGGCCGTTCGCGCTCACGATGCGTCTGGCGGCCAACATGACGGGCGGACACATCGCTATTCTGGCCATCCTGTCGTTCGTGTTCATCTTCGCGGAAATGCTGGGTGCGCTCGGCGGCATCGGCGTCGGCCTGCTGTTCTCGGTGCCCCTGTCGGCCGCCATCTACGCGCTCGAGATCATCGTCGTGCTGGTCCAGGCGTACGTCTTCACTTTGTTGTCCGCCGTGTTCATTGGCATGGCGATTCACGTACATCACTAGTCGGGTTCGATCGAGGAGGAGATCAGATGCAGGAAGCACAAGCAGTCACGGAGTGGGCCGGGTTGGCGTACGCGGGGGCCGGATTGGGACTTGGACTGGCCGTCATCGGCGCCGGACTCGGCATCGGCAAGCTGGCCCAGGGCGTGGCCGAGGGCATCGCCCGTCAGCCGAGCGCGGCGAGCGCGATTACGGCCGGCACGAACCTGCCGCTCTTCCTGCTCGAAGGCGTCGCGATCCTGGCGGAAGTGTTCTGCCTGCTGATCGTCCTGATGAAGTAAGCGTCGAAAGGATCCCGTCCGTGGACAATCCGCTCGTACAGCCCGATCCCGGGCTTTTCATCTGGACGATTGCGACCTTCCTGGTCCTCGCCTGGGCGCTCAAGCGCTTTGCGTGGGTCCCGCTGCTCTCGGCCCTGGCCGAACGCGAGAAGACGATCGCGTCGGCCGTCGAGCATGCCGAGCAGGCGAAAGCCGAGCTCGAGAAGGTGCAGGCGCAGTCGGCTGGCATGCTGGCCGAGGCACGCCGCGAGGCGAGCGACCTCGTGAACCGCGCGCGGGTCGACGCGGATCGGTTCCGCGAGGAGATGCGACAGAAGGCGGCTGGCGATGCTGCCAGCATCACGCGCAATGCGGAACTGCAGATCCAGCGCGAGACGGCCAAGGCGCTCGAACAGATTCGCCGGGAGGCCGTGGACCTGTCGCTGGCCGTTGCCTCGAAGCTCATCCAGCGGAACCTGTCGAAGGCCGACAACGAGCAGTTGATCCAGGACACGGTTCGTCAGGTCGGCGAGAGTCGGCACTGACCGCCGCGGCGTGATGGCCGCGCGGTCGGGTACCCGGCCGGCGGCCCGGCGTGCGCCGGGGAGGGCAGTCGGATGACCCGCATCGACGCACTCCTCGTCGTGATGGTGCTCATCTGGGGCGCCAACTTCTCGGTCCTCAAGCTCGCCTTCGCCGAGATGCCCCCGCAGTCGTTCAATTCCCTCCGGATCCTGATCGCGTCGGCCGTCTTCCTCGCCGTGATCGGCTGGGCGCACCGGCAGGCCGCACGCGGCCGCCGGGTGTCGCGCGCGCTGTTCACCCCGGATGCATTGAATCGGCGCGACTGGATCGACCTCGTGTGGCTCGGCGTGGTCGGCCACTGCTTCTATCAGCTCGGATTTGCCGGCGGCGTGAACCTGACGAGCGTGGCCAATGCGGCCCTGCTGATGGGCGCGACGCCCGTGGCCGTGGCGCTCGTGTCGCTCGCGCTCGGCCGCGAGCGCCTGGGCGCGCTGCACTGGGCCGGCGTGTCGCTGTCGGTCGCCGGTATCTACATCGTGGTGGGGCGCGGGGCGTCGTTCGGCGGCAGCACGCTCAGGGGCGACCTGCTCGTGCTCGCGTCGGTCCTGTGCTGGTCGGCGTACACGATTGGTGCGATGCGGCTCATCGCGCGCCATTCGCCGCTCTACGTGACCGGGATCACGATGACCATCGGCGCCGTGCCGTACGTCCTGATCGCGATCCCGCAGATGCGTGATACCAACTGGGCGGCCGTCAGCGCCTGGACGTGGGGGGCGCTCGTCTGGTCGGCGCTCTTCGCACTCTGCGCGTCGTACCTCATCTGGTACATCGCCGTGCAGCGCATCGGGCCGTCGCGGACGGCGATCTACTCCAATGTCGTGCCGATCGCGGCGCTCGGCGTGGCGGCCCTGTGGTTGCGGAAACCAGTCACCGCGACGAAGATCGCCGGCGCGGCGGCCATCCTGGGAGGCGTGTTCCTCACCAGAATCGGTCGAAAGCCATCCGGCGTTCCGATTGAGGAATGAAGAGGAAGACCTGGCAGGGCCAGTGCGCCCGGCTTCGAATGTCTGACGCTCTTGAGGAACGCGTCGACGCTCGACTCCCAACGGGCGACCGTGCGGGCGGGGCCGACCAGCTTGACGAAATACGGGCCCTCGGGCGTTTCGATGACGGCCGCGTGCAGGCGGAATCCCGGCTTGTGGTGCCGTTCGGCCGAGCCGGGGCGCACTTCGGCGACGTAGGTGCCGGCCACATCGACGCGAGTGATTTTCAACCCATTCGTGGTGAGCGTCGACGTCGTGGCCGACTCACGTGACGGGCGGCCATCGGGTTGCGTCATCTGGCCGATCCAGCGGTCGAGGTTGGCCGAGACCGACCCGCCCGTACCGCCGAAGAAGTAGAGGACGAGGTCGCCGTCTTCGGCATCACCCGAGGCGCGCGGCAGCATGAACTCGGCCACCCGCATCGAAGATGACGGTTGGCGCGCGACCCAGCCGTCGGGCACGATGTAGGTGAGTGATGCGATGAGCAGCAGCGTGACCATGCCCGGATCTTATCCGGTGTGGCGGTCGGGCAGCCGGCTGGTCCACGGCCTGCTGCTCGTGGCCGTGGCCGCAACGGGCACGCTGTTTGCCGCCCAGGCGCCGGAGTTGCCCCTGCTGGCCGGTCAGGTCGTCGACCCGGCCGGTGCCGGAGTGGCCGGCATCGAGATCCGGGCGTCGGACGAATCCACTGGCCTCGTGCTCATCGGCCGGACCGGCGCGGACGGCCGGTTCAGACTTGGCGGCCGTAGCGCCGGCCGGTTCGTCGTGACGGCGACCGGGCCCGGGTTCCTGCCGGCGCGGTACGGCGCAGTCTCTCCGGGGCAGCCGGGCGTGCCGGTGCGCGTCGGCAACGGTGTCCGGGCCGTCGACCTTCAGATCGTCATCGAGCAGCCGGGAGCGATCCACGGGCGGGTGACCGGTGCGGACGATGCGCCCGTGCCGGGCGCGGTTCACGCGATGGCGACCCGGTGGAATGGATCGCGGGAGTCGCTCCTGCGGGTGGCGACCGCCACCACGGCCTCCGACGGCCGGTATGCCCTGACCGGACTGGTGCCCGACACGTACATCGTCCTGGCCGTGCCTGTCGGGAGCGTGCCGTTCGGGCCGACGTTTCATCCCGGCGCGAGGGGTGCGGCGCAGGCGGCCCAGGTCGTGATTACGGCCGGACGGGACGTACACGGGGTGGACATCAGTGTCGATCAGTCGCCGGTCACCGAGGTCAGCGTGCGCCTGCATGGCGGCGGTGGCACGCTCGTCTATCCGTCGCTCGTCATCATTCCGGAAGAGATCGGCGACACGGCGTTACGCGCCGACACGAGTCCGACCGACCGGCCGTTGGGATCGCAACAGGTGGGCGCCGGTCGATACACGGTCATCGGCACGGCCCTCGAAGTGACGTCGTCGAGCACACTCGAACGGCGCTGGGCCACCCGATCGGTTGACGTCGATGGCCGTCAGCCCGTCGATCTGGTGCTCGACGTCGGACCGGGTGCATCGATCGAGGGACGGGTCGTGCTCGACGGCGGCGTCACGGCGACTGTCGAGCCACCCGACAACTGGCTGTGGCCGTGGGACGACGACCGGCCCCTTGGTCTGTTGCCGTTTACCGGCGTGCTGGCGTCGGGCGCCGGCGGCACGTTCGCCATCACCGGCATCGCGCCCGGACGCTACGTCCTGCAGTTTGGCCGCAACGCTGCGGCTGAGCCATCCGGATGGTCGCTGGCTTCGGTCCTGTTCGGCGGGCAGGACGTCGTCGACCTGCCAATCGAGCTCCACGCCGGCGACCGGCACACCGACGTGGAAATCGTGCTGACCAGTCAGGGGACCGAGCTGGCCGGGACTTTGACCGACGCCGCCGGGCGACCGAGGTTCGACGTGACGCTCGTCGCGTTTGCCGTCGACAGCCGGTACTGGTGGACCGGTACGCGCCGGATTCGTCTCGCGCGTCCCGACACGGCCGGGTACTACCGGATGCGCGGCTTGCCGGCCGGTGAGTACTTCCTGGTGGCCGTGTCGGGCGCCATCCCCGTCGAGCCGGCCGAACCGCAGTGGCTCGGCAGCCTGACGGCCGGAGCGCTGACGGTGGAGCTCTTGCCGGGCGGTCAGGTGGTGCAGGACCTGAAGACCCCCGGCGTCTTTTTGACTGGTCAAAAAGACGCCGGGGGTCTTTTTTCATGCCAACTGCCGATACCGGAGGTGGACGAGGCAGGCGAGCACGCCCAGCGCGGCGACCGTGACCAGTGACGCGGCCATGAACCGCGCGTACAGGTCTCGGCCCATCAGCTCGAGGAGGGTGAGGCCCATCAGGGCGAGCGAGGCGCCGATGAAGGCCCGCCACTCGCGCGCCGCCAGGTACCAGCGATCGACCAGACAGACGACCGCCGGTGTCGCCAGGAGCAGGACGTAGTCCCAGCCCAGCGGCGAGAGCAGCGGGATCAGCAGCATCAGCGCGGACCACTCGAGATACTCCGGTTCCTCGGTGAGGCCGCGGCGCCGCCAGAGATGCACGACGACGCCGAGCGAGGCGACGGCCGTCGTGGCCGCCAGCGCCGCGGCCGCCCGGCCGGGCCCGACCCACTTGGCCCACATCGCGGCGAACGACACGTTGTCGGCGCTCGTCAGATTCGGGGCGGTCGTCGCGGTCACCGTGGCGTACCACGCCGCGAGCAGGTCGAGGTTCCCCGACCAGCCATAGATGGCCGCGGGCACGACGAGGCCGGCGAAGAGGACGCCGGCCGAGACGGCCGCCGCGCGCCAGCCGAAGCCGGCCACCAGCCACGGCACGAGGATGAGGGCGTACGGCTTGAGGAGGGCCGCCAGGCTGACGAGCACCGCTGCCGCGACGGGCCGGTCGATGCGTATCGCGAGCAGGCCGGCCACGAGGAGTGCGCCGGCCAGGATGCTGGCCTGGCCGAGCGTGAGCTCGTGCGCGTAGAACTTGCCCATGAAGATGACGGTGATCCACGACAGCGCGAGCCTCGACTGCTGCCGGGCCGGCAGGCCTGAGACCGACCAGCGCACGAGGGCCATCAGCAGGCCGACCGACACGGCGAACCAGACTACCGGGGCCGTTTCGGCGTCGAGGATGGCGAGCGGCGCCATCGCGATCGCGAAAACCGGAAGGGACAGGAACCGGTCAGGTGCATCCGCGGGCCGATAGAGTGGCTCGGCGTCGAGCAGGCGGACGGCGGCCGTGCGGTTCACGTCGAAGTCGGGCATCTCGCGGGCGATGCGCGACAGATACATCGCGGCCGCCAGGGTGGCGATGAGAAGCGGCCAGACGAGCGGCCGCATGCGGGCGATCACTCCCGTGAGTATATCGGCCGGGGCGTCCCGCCCGGGTCATCCACCGGTCGGGGACGCTCCACGCCGGCGTTGCCGGTATCAGGCCTGGCGCCTCGGCCGCACGTTGGCGGCCAGCACCTTCTTGCGCACGCGCAGGTGTTTCGGTGTGATCTCGACCAGTTCGTCGTCGTTGATGAACTCGATGGCCTGTTCGAGGCTGAGCAGGCGCGGCGGGATCAGTCGAATGGCTTCGTCGGCGGTCGACGCGCGCATGTTGGTCTGCTTCTTCTCGCGCGTGATGTTCACGTCGAGGTCGTTCGGGCGCGCGTGTTCGCCGACGATCATGCCCTCGTAGACGGCCGTCTGCGGCTCGACGAACATCTCGCCGCGCTCCTGGAGGTTGGCGATCGCGTGCGCGGTGGCCACGCCGGGCCGGTCGGCCACGAGCCCGCCGGTCGGGCGTGCGGGAATCGGCCCGTGCCACGGCTCCCAGCCGGCAAACAGGTGATGCATGATGCCGGTGCCGCGCGTCTCGGTCAGGAACTGCGAGCGGAAGCCGATCAAGCCGCGCGCCGGCATCCGGAACTCGAGCCGCACGCGCCCGCTGCCGTGGTTGACCATCTTCGTCATCATCCCGCGGCGCGTTCCGATCTCGGCGATGACCGTGCCCTGAAACTCCTCGGCGACGTCGATGACCAGTTCCTCGACCGGCTCGGACAGCACGCCGGCGATCTCGCGCGTGACGATCTCGGGCCGCGACACCTGCAACTCGAAGCCCTCGCGCCGCATCATCTCGATGAGAATCGACAGCTGCAGTTCTCCGCGGCCGACCACCTTCATCTGCTCGGGGGAGTCGGTGGGCTCGACCCGGATCGACACGTTGCCGACCAGTTCGCGATCGAGCCGGTCGCGAATCTGCCGCGAGGTGACGAAGCGCCCGTCGCGGCCCGCAAACGGCGACGTGTTGACGCCGAAGACCATCGAGACGGTCGGCTCGTCGATCGAGATCGGCGGAATGGCCACCGGCGACTCGGCATCGGCGATCGTCTCGCCGATCATGATGTTCTCGATGCCCGCCAGGCAGATGATCTCGCCGGCGGACGCCTCGGTGGCATCGAGGCGCTTGAGGCCCTCGAACGTATAGAGCCGCGTCACCGTGGTCCGCTGAACCGACCCGTCCAGCTTGCACACGGCAATCGGGTCGCCGACCGCCACGCGGCCGTTGAAGATGCGGCCAATGGCCAGCCGTCCGAGATAGTCGCTCGCGTCGAGATTGGCGACGAGCGCCTGCAGGGGCGCCGTCACCGATCCGCGCGGCGGCGGGATGTGCCGGATGACGGCGTCGAAGAGCGGCCGGAGATCGGTACCGGGCTCGGCGAGCGCCGGCGTCGCCGTGCCCCGGCGCGCATCGGTGTAGAGCACCGGGAAGTCGAGCTGGTCCTCGGTCGCGTCCAGATCGATGAAGAGGTCGTACACCTCGTTCAACACCGCCTCAGTCCGCGCATCGCTCCGGTCGATCTTGTTGATGACGATGATGGGCGTGAGCCGGCGGGCCAGCGCCTTGCGCAGCACGAACCGCGTCTGCGGCAGCGGGCCTTCCGAGGCGTCGACGAGCAACATGACCCCGTCGACCATCGACAGCGTCCGCTCCACCTCGCCGCCGAAGTCGGCGTGGCCCGGCGTGTCCACGAGGTTGATGAGGCAGTCGCCGTAGTGGACGGCCGTGTTCTTGGCGAGAATCGTGATGCCGCGCTCGCGTTCGAGTTCGTTCGAGTCCATCACGCGCTCGTTGACCCGCTCGTTGACCCGGAAGATGCCGCTCTGGTGCAGCAGCGCATCGACCAGCGTCGTCTTGCCGTGATCGACGTGCGCGATGATGGCGACGTTGCGCAGCAGGGCGCTTGCGACCTCATGCGAGGCCGGCGTCGGTCGAGGCATCCAACCAGTATGACCGAAAGCCCCTTGCGCCGGGCAGTGGCCGGAAGGCACACTGCGACCGTCGGTGGAGGGGGCATGACAAACCAGGCACGACGCGCATGGTGGATGGGCCTGTCGGCGGCCTGCCTGTCGATCGGCAGCGGAGCGTGCATCTCCGGGGCGGAGCGCCCGCAGCCGGCCGGGGAGGAACCGCCCGCGGCCGCCGCGCCGGCCGCCGTACCGGCACCCGGCGGGGGCCGGCTGGCCACGGTGCAGCCGGTCTTTGCCGACGTCGATCGGCTGTTCACGTCGTTTGCGGAGGGCGTGCATGCACCCGGAATCGTCTGGGGGGTCCTGATCGACGGGGAGCTCGTCCATCGCGGGAGCTGGGGTGTCCGCGACGTCGAGGCCAGGGTGCCCGTCGACTCGGCCACGGTCTTCCGTATCGCCTCGATGACCAAGAGCTTCACGGCCCTCGCCATCCTGAAACTCAGGGACGAGGGGCTCCTTCGGCTCGACGATCCAGCCGAGATGTACGTGCCGGAACTCCGGACGCTCGTCTACCCGACGCTCGACTCGCCGAAGATCACGGTTCGCCATCTGCTGTCGCACGCCGGAGGGTTCCCGGAGGACAACCCGTGGGGCGACCGCCAGTTGGCACGCACCGACGCCGAGATGGGCGAGATGATGCGCCGGGGCATTCCGTTCTCGAACTCACCGGGCCTCGCCTACGAGTACTCGAACTTCGGCTTCGCCATCCTCGGGCGCATCGTAACCAACGTCTCGAACCAGCCGTACGCCACCTATGTGGCCGCGCACCTCCTGGCGCCGCTCGGCATGACGGCCACGACGCTCGAGGCTGCGATGGTGCCGGCCGACCGGCTCGCGCACGGCTATCGCCGGGAGGACGACGCGTGGCGTCTCGAGCCGCCGCTGCCCGACGGCTCGTTTGGTGCGATGGGCGGCATGCTGACGTCACTCGAGGACCTCGGGCGCTACGTGGGCTTTCTCATGCGCGCCTATCCGCCACGCGACGATGCCGAGACCGGCCCGGTCCGTCGGGCCTCGGTGCGCCAGATGCAGCAGGTCTCGCGCACGCGTCCCACCACCGTGCGGCAGGCCGACGGTGGTGCGGTTCAACTCTCGTCGGGCGGCTATGGGTTCGGCCTGCGCGTCAGCCAGACGTGCGACCTGGGCCACGTGGTCGCGCACACCGGCGGGTTGCCGGGCTATGGGTCGGTGATGACGTGGCTGCCCGAGTACGGTGTCGGCGTTGTCGCGATGGTCAATCTCACCTATACGAGCGCGTCGGCCGTGGCTGGTGACGCGCTGGCGCTGCTCGTTCGGAACGCCGGTCTCGTGCCGCGATCGCCGACGCCGTCGCCGGCTCTCGTCGAAGCCCGGCAGGCCGTGACGAGACTCGTGACGGCCTGGGACGACACCCTCGCCGACCAGATCGCGGCTGACAACCTGTTTCTCGACCAGTCAAGGGACCGCCGGAAGCACGCCATCGAGGGGCTGCGGTCGCAGGTCGGCACCTGCCGGGCCGACGAAGCCTTCGACGTGGAGAACGCGCTCCGCGGCCAGTGGACGATGACGTGCGACCGCGGGACACTCCTGGTCTCGATCACCCTGGCGCCGACGATGCCGCCGAAGGTGCAGCACCTGGCGGTTCGCACGATCGAGCCCGGCGCCCGCAGACGGCCACCGGCCTGCCAACAGTAGGAGACACCCGGCCTCATGCCCGCCACCACGCTCAACCTTGCATCGCTCCTGACCAACCAGGCGCGGCTCACACCCGACCGGCCGGCCATTGTCATGCGGCCGATCGAGATGACGTACGCGCAACTGGACGGGAAGGCGAGCCGGGTGGCCGCGGGGCTGGCGGCTCGTGGTGTGCAGGCCGGCGACCGTGTCGGACTCTTCTGTCCGAACACGCCGCACTTTCCGATGGCCTACTACGGCATCCTGAAGCTCGGCGCCATCGTCGTGCCGATCAACGTGTTGCTCAAGCCGCGCGAGGTCGCCCAGATCGTGCGCGACTGCGCCGTCACGGTCCTGTTCAGCTTCGAGGGCACGCCGGCGCTGCCCATGGCGGCCACCGCGCGAGCGGCGCTCGATGAGGTTGGCGGCGACACACTGCTCGTCGTCATGACCGTCGACCCGGTGGCCGAGACCGCGCCGGTCGACCGCGCCATCACGCTCGGGGCGCTCATCGGCGGCCAGCTGGCCCATGAGGGCGTGCACGACACAGCACCCGACGACACGGCGGTAATCCTCTACACCTCGGGCACGACCGGGCAGCCGCGCGGCGCCGAGCTGACACACCTGAACATGACGCTGAACGCGATGTCGACGCGCGACATGCTCGGGCTCGGGTTCCCGCATGGCCCCGACGCCCGGCCGGTCGTGCTCGTCACGCTGCCGCTTTTTCACTCGACGGCCCAGACGGCCGAGCTCAACGCCGGCATCGCCGGCGGCTGGACGCTCGTGCTGATGCCCCGGTTCGACCCGGGCGCCGTACTGGAGGCCTTCGCGGGCGAGGACGTCAACGGCTGGATTGGCGTGCCGACCATGTACTGGGACCTGCTGCGACATGCCGAGGAGACCGGCGCGGACCTGGTGGCGGCCACGCGGTCTCTCGTCCTGTGTGTATCGGGTGGGGCATCGATGCCGGTGGCCGTGATGGAGGCGTTCGAGCACGCGTGCGGCGTGCGCATCCTCGAGGGGTACGGGTTGTCGGAGACGTCGCCGGTCGCCTGTTTCAATCAGATGAACCGTCAGTCGAAGCCGGGCACGGTCGGGTTGCCCATTGCCGGCTGCCAGGTGCGGGTCGTCGATGACGAGGATCGACCCGTGCCGGCCCGCGAGCGCGGCGAGGTGCTGCTGCGTGGGCCGAACGTGATGAAGGGGTATTACGGCCGGCCGGCCGAGACCGCAGAGGCGCTCCGTGGCGGATGGTTCCACACGGGCGACATCGGCGTGCTCGACGAGGACGGCTACCTCTCGATCGTCGATCGGAAGAAGGACATCGTCATCCGCGGCGGGATGAACGTCTATCCGCGAGAGGTCGAGGAGCTGCTGATGACCCATCCGGCGGTGTCGCTGGCGGCGGTGATCGGCGTCCCCGACGAGCGGCTGGGAGAGGAGGTCAAGGCGATTGTGGTGCGGCGGCCGGGGATGAACGTGACCGGGGAGGAGCTGGCCGCCTTCAGCCGTGAGCGGATGGCCGCCTACAAGTACCCGCGGCACGTCGAGTTCCGCGAGTCGCTGCCGCTCGGCCCGACCGGCAAGGTGCTCAAACGGGCCCTGCGGGCGTGAGCGACCCGCTCTATGTCCTGACGGTGCTCTCGGGCGTCATCGTCCTGTCGGAGTGGCTGTGCCGGCGGGGTGTTTTCCGGCACATCGGATCGGCCTTGATGGTGATTCTCCTCGGCGCGGTGGCCGCCAATACCGGCGTGCTGCCCGCCGGGTCGACCGACGAGGCGCCGGTGGCGGCCTACGACGCGATTTTTGCGTATGTCGCGCCGATCGCGATCTTCTGGTTGATTCTCGCGGTCAACCTGCGTGACGTGCTGAAGGCCGGCCTGCCGCTCGTCGTGCTGTTCCTCGTCGGGGCGGCGGGCACGACGGTGGGTGCTGTGGTCGGGATGCGCCTCGTGGGCGGCGAGGCTGCCGTCGGCCCGCTGTCGCACGCCGTCGCGGGGATGTTCACCGGGACGTATACCGGCGGCAGCGTCAACTTCAATGCCGTCGCGCTCGAGTACGACGTCGTGCGCGACGGCACGCTCTACGCCGGCTCGATCGTCGTCGACAACATCGTCAACACGATCTGGATCGTGGTGACGCTCGTGGCGCCGCGGGTGCTGCTGGCGGTCTGGCCGAAGCCGCGGGGCGGGACATCTCACGTGGCGCCGGCCGCGCCGATCGTCGACCTGGCTGCCGAAACCGAGACGGTCGATCCACGGAAACTGGCCCTCGTGCTGGCGCTGGGTGGCGGGGCGATGTGGGTGTCCGGGTGGCTGTCGAGCGTGCTCGCAGGTGCGGGCGTCACCGTCCCCGCGATTCTCATCATCACGACGCTCGCGCTGGCGCTGGCGCAGCATCGGGGTATCAGCCGGCTGCCGGGCGCACGCGTGCTCGGGATGTACGGCGTGTATCTCTTCCTGACGGTCATCGGCGCGTTCTGCGACATCGGCGCGCTCGGCGCCCTGGGCTCGCTTGGCCTCGTCCTGCTCGTGTTTGCGATGTTCGTCGTACTCGTCCATGGCCTCGCGATCTTCGGCGCAGCGTGGCTGCTGCGCATCGACCTGGCTGGCGCGGCCGTGGCGTCGCAGGCCAACGTCGGCGGTTCGACGACGGCGCTGGCGCTGGCCAAGAGCCTCGGGCGCGAAGATCTGCTCGTGCCGGGCATTCTGCTCGGGTCGCTCGGCAACGCCGTCGGCACGTTCCTGGGGTTCCTCGCCGCCCGACTGAGTCAGTAGCCACGAACGATCACGTGAAGGGCGTGAAGACGTGAAGAGCGTGAAGGGGATCACGCCGTCTGGCCGATGACGACGCGCGGGCGTCGCCGGCCCCGGAGGGGCCGGCGGCCAGCGGCCGCCGGCAGGGGTGC
>DATKDF010000169.1:0-12876 GCA_035512795.1 Vicinamibacterales bacterium | reverse complement strand
TGCCGACGACGCCGCCCGCGCCGCCGCCGGCCGGTCCGCCGACGGTCGTCTACGCGGGGCACCTCTATCCGTGGAAGGGCGTCGACGTGCTCATCCGGGCGGTCGGGCTTCTGCCCGACGTCAAAGCCGTCGTCGTGGGTGGCCGGTTTGGCGACGCGGACATGACACGCGTCATGGCGCTCGCCGACGATCTCGGCGTCCGATCGCGCGTCACCTTCACCGGGTTCGTGCCGGCCTCGGCGGTGGCCGATGCGGTGGCCGGTGCCACCGTGGCCGTCGTGCCCACGCTCGACACGCCGTCGGCACGGTACACGTCGCCGCTCAAGATGTTCGAGTACATGGCGGCGCGCCGGCCGATCGTGGCATCGGACCTGCCGCCGGTGCGGGAGATTCTGACCGATCGGGTCAACGCGCGGCTCGTGCCACCGGGAGATCCGGTGGCACTCGCCGCGGCGGTGGCCGGTCTCGTCGCCGATCCGGCCGGCGCCGGGCGCCTGGTCGAACGCGCCGCGGCCGACGTCGCCGCGTTCACCTGGGAACGGCGCGCCGCGCGACTCGACGCGCTCTTCGCCGCGGTGTGCTCACGTTGACTCCGCGGGCGCGGTTGACTAGCATTTGAGCTTGATCGCGTCAGGTACAAGCGACCTGACGCACCGCCTTGACGCACCCATGGACGGCTACCTGACCATTCTGATCCTGATCGGCCTTGGCGCGGCCTTTTCTGCGGGCAACGTCGTGTTGTCGCAGTTTCTGGGTCCGAAGAAGCCGACGCCCGAAAAGGCCGCGGCCTACGAGTGCGGCATGCCGGCCGTCGGTGACGCGCGGGAACGCCAGTCGATCAAGTTCTACCTCGTGGCGATGATCTTCCTCCTCTTCGATATCGAGATCGCCTTCCTGTACCCGTGGGCGCTCGCGTTCCGCGACCTCGGGATGGTCGGCCTCCTTCAGGTCGTCACGTTCCTGGCGCTTCTGACGACCGGCTACGTCTACGTCTGGCGCAAGGGCGTGTTCGATTGGGGCAGTTAAGAGGGCAGAGGGCAGAGGGCAGAGGATGGCTGAACTCGAAATCCCGGTGCTGACTACGACCGTCGAAAAGATGGTGCAGTGGGCCCGGCGGTCGGCGATCTGGCCGGTGACGTTCGGGCTGGCGTGCTGCGCCATCGAGATGATGGCGATGAGCTGCAGCCGGTACGACATCGCGCGGTTCGGGGCGGAGGTGTTCCGCGGGTCGCCGCGGCAGTCCGACCTGATGATCATTGCCGGCCGGCTGTCGCGCAAGATGGCGCCGGTGCTGCGCCGCGTCTACGACCAGATGCCCGAGCCGAAGTGGGTGATTTCGATGGGCGCCTGTGCCAGTTGCGGCGGCGTGTTCGACAACTATGCGATCGTCCAGGGCGTCGAGCAGGTCGTGCCGATTGACGTCTACGTGCCGGGGTGCCCGCCGCGGCCCGAGTCCCTCATCTATGGCATCGTGCAGCTTCAGCGCAAGATCGACCAGCAGCGGATGAGCGCCTAGTGTCGACCGGGTCCATCGACACGTCGCCGGTGCTCGACACGCTCCGGGCGGCGGTGCCCGACGCGGCCATCGACGGTCTGCCGTCGATCGACATGCCGACCTTCGTGGTCGGTCGCGAGCATCTGCTGGAGGTCTGTCGCACGCTCCGCGACCATCCCGCGCTCCAGTTCGCCTTTCTGGCCGACGTCATCGGCGTCGATCGGCTGCCGGCCGAGCCGCGCTTCGAGGTCGTCTACCACGCGGCCTGTCTCGGGCCCGCGTCGGGTGCCGGCGCGCCGGCGCGCCGGGTCCGTTTCAAGGTGCAGCTGGCTGCCGACGATGGCTGGGTGCCGAGCGTGGTGGGCATCTGGCCGACGGCCAACTGGCTCGAGCGCGAGATCTTCGACCTCCTGGGCCTCGTCTTCGACGGGCACCCCGATCTGCGCCGGGTGCTCATGCCCGACGACTGGCAGGGCCATCCGCTCCGCAAGGACTACCCGGTGCAGATCCGCAAGGACACGGCGACGTGGTCGCCCCTCCAGGTGTCGGTGGAGGAGTTTGCCGAGAACATGCGGCGGCGACGGGAAGAAGCCACGCGCCAGGCGCAGAGTCCGCACGGCGATGCGTGAGGCCGACGTGGTGCGCGCCGCGCTTGCCGAGGCGGCCGCGCTCATCGGTGCCCTGGCCGTCGATCGGGTCGAGCCGATCGTGCAGGCCGCCGGTGCCATTCGCGTGGCGCTCGAACGAGGTGGCACGGTCCTGGCCTTCGGCAACGGCGGCAGCGCGGCCGACGCCGGGCATCTGGCCGCCGAACTGGTCGGACGGTTCCGGCGCGAGCGGGCGGGGTTGCCGGCCATCGCGCTCACGGCCGACGCCGCCGTCGTGACGAGCATCGCCAACGACTACGGGTTCGATCGGGTGTTCGCCCGCCAGATCGAGGCGCTCGGCCGGGCCGGCGACGTGGCCGTGGCGCTGACGACCACGGGCGCGTCGGCCAACGTGAACCGGGGCGTGGACGCCGCCCGGCAGCGGGGGCTCGTGACGATTGGCCTGACCGGCCGTGACGGGGGCGAGACCGGGCGCCTGGTGGACCTGCACGTGAACATCCCCGGCGCCGACACCGCCCGCGTGCAGGAAGCGCAACGCGTCGTCCTGCACGTGCTGTGTGATCTCGTGGAGAGGGATCGTGGCTGACATTCGCAGCGAGACGATGACCGTGAACATGGGGCCACAGCACCCCAGTACGCACGGCGTGCTCCGCCTCGTTCTCGAGCTCGACGGCGAGAATGTCGTCTCGGCCGAACCGACCGTCGGGTTCCTGCACACGGGCATCGAGAAGACGGCCGAACAGAAGAAGTGGCAGCAGGTCATTCCGCTCGTCGAGCGCATGGACTACCTCGGCGCCCAGTCGAACAGTCTGGCGTTCTGCCTGTCGGTCGAACGGCTGATCGGGCTGGAGATGCCCGAGCGGGTCACCTGGATTCGCGTGCTGATCGCCGAACTGCAGCGGTTGTCGAGCCATCTCGTGTGGCTCGGCACGCACGGCATGGAGGTCGGTGCCGTCTCGGTGATGCTCTACTGCTTCCGTGAGCGCGAGCAGTTGCTCGACCTGAACGAGATGCTCGCCGGCTTCCGGATGTTCCCGAGCTACCTGCGGATCGGCGGGCTGCGCGAGGACCTGCCCCGCGGGTTCCACGCGGCGGTTACCGCGTTTCTCGACAAGTTTCCCGGCAAGCTCGACGAGTACGAGAAGCTGCTGACCAGGAACCAGGTCTGGCTGCAACGGACGAAAGGCGTCGGCTATCTCTCGCGCGAGGACACGATCGCGTTCGGGCTGGTCGGCCCCATGGCGCGCGCGGTGGGCGTGCCCTACGACGTCCGCAAGGTGTTTCCGTACCTCGGGTACGAGACGTTCGAGTTCGACGTGCCGACCCAGACGGCTGGTGACGTCTACGCACGCTACCTCGTCAAGATGGACGAGATGCGTCAGAGCGTCCGGATCTGCCGGCAGGCGCTGGCACGCATCACGCCGACGGGGCCGTACGATTGTGGTGATTTCCGGTACGTGCCGCCGCCCAAGGATCGCGTGTACACCGAGATGGAGGCGCTCATCCAGCACTTCCTGCTGTACTCGCAGGGGTTCAACGTGCCGGCCGGCGAGGTCTACGTGCCGATCGAGGGGCCGCGGGGCGAGCACGGCTTCTACATCGTGTCGGACGGCGGCAACCGGCCCCTGCGCGTCAAGTCGCGGGCCCCGTCGTTTGTCGCCTGTTCGGCCCTGTCGAAGATGATCATCGGCGGCCTCATCGCCGATGTCATTGCCGTCATCGGCTCGACCGACGTCGTGATGGGAGACGTGGACCGATGATGGACACTGGCCTCTGCCCTGAGAGGATCCACCCATGAGTTTCCATCCCCGGATGGATTACGGGCGCGGGCACCACCAGTCCGCCCGGGCACTGCCCGAGGAGGGCCCGGCGTTTGCGTACACGGCCGCGAATGCCGCGGCGCTCGAGCAGATCTGTGCGCGCTATCCGCCCGAATACCGCAAGTCGGCCATCCTCGCCGCGCTCTACCTGGCGCAGCACCAGCAGGGCTACCTGACACGGAATGCGATGCGGCACGTGGCCGACGTCATCGGGTGCACGGCGGCCGATGTCGAGGATGTCGTCTCCTTCTACACGATGTTCTATACGCGTCCGGTCGGCCGGCACGTCATTCAGGTGTGCCGGACGCTCTCGTGTGCGCTCCTCGGCGCCGAACGGGTGACCGAGGCGTTGTCGAAGACGCTCGGCATCACGCCCGGCGAGACCGACGCGGCCGGCGAGTTCACGCTGCTCGAGGTCGAGTGCCTCGGCGCGTGCGACCGCGCGCCGGTCATCGGCGTCAACGACCACTGGCATGAATGTCAGCAGCCCGACGACGTGCCGGCGCTGGTCGACGGCCTGCGGACGCGCGGCGCGGCCGCGCTCACGGGCTGTCACCTGAAGGTGGAGCGGTGATGGAACCCCTGCTGACCACGCACGTGCGGGAGCCGAACGGGCACACGCTCGACTTCTACCTGAAGCAGGGCGGCTATCAGGCGTTGAAGAAGGCGCTGGCGATGCCGCCGGACGCCGTGATCGAGGCCGTCAAGTCGTCCGGGCTGCGCGGCCGGGGCGGCGCCGGGTTTCCGACCGGCCTCAAGTGGCAGTTCGTCGACAAGAAGTCGCCGAAGCCCAGGTACATCTGCTGCAACGCCGACGAGAGCGAGCCCGGCACGTTCAAGGACCACGTGCTGATGGAGCGCAACCCGCACCTGCTCTTCGAGGGCTGCCTCATCGGCTGTCACGCAATCGGGGCGAAGGTTGCCTACATCTACATTCGCGGCGAGTTCTTCCACGTCCAGGAGATCCTCGAGGTCGAGATCGAGAAGGCCCGGGCGGCCGGCTACGTCGGCCGGAACATCCTCGGCACCGGATTCGACTGTGAGATCTACGTCCACCGCGGCGCCGGCGCGTACGAGGCGGGCGAGGAGACGGCGCTCATCGAGTCGCTCGAGGGCAAGCGGGCGCAGCCGCGGCTGAAGCCCCCGTTTCCGGCTGTCGAGGGGCTGTGGGGCTGTCCGACGGCCGTCAACAACGTCGAGACGCTCTGCAACGTGCCGCTCATCATCGATCGCGGCGCGGAGTGGTTTGCCTCGCTCGGGCCCGAGAAGAACGGCGGGCCCAAGCTCTACTGCATCAGCGGCCACGTTCGCCGGCCCGGGGTCTACGAGGCCTCGATGGACGTCTCGCTGCGCGATCTGCTCTACGACGAGAAGTTTGCCGGGGGCATCCGTGACGGCCGCGCGCTGAAGGGCGTGATTCCCGGCGGCTCGTCGGTGCCCGTGCTCCTGCCGGACCAGCTCGACGTGCCGGCCAGCTTCGACGGCATCGCCGGGGTCGGTTCGCTCCTCGGCTCGGCGGGCATCATCGTCATGGACGACAGCACGTGCATGGTGTGGGCGGCGCAGAATCTCCTGCACTTCTACGAGCACGAGTCGTGCGGCAAGTGCACGCCCTGCCGCGAGGGCGGCGCCTGGCTCCATCGCATTCTTCAGAAGATCGAGCGAGGCGAGGGCCAGATGCGGGATCTCGACCTGCTGTTGTCGATCGCGGGGAACATCATGGGCAAGTCCCTCTGCGCGTTCGGCGACGCGGCGGCGACACCGGTGCTCTCGACGGTCCAGACATTCCGGGCCGAGTACGAGGCGCACATCCGGGAGGGCCGGTGCACGGTGCCGGCGCCCTGGCGTGGGGCCGCCCGTGCCGTGGCGGCGGGCCACTGAATCGGTTATGACGGTTTCGCCCACCCTCATCGCGCATCTCGGTCTGATTCTGGTGGTGTTCGTCGCTCTCCAGATCTCGGCCGCGGTGCTCGTCTACATGGAGCGGAAGGTCGCGGCTCTCATCCAGCAGCGCTACGGGCCGTACCTGGTCGGGCCACGGGGACTGCTGCAGCCGCTCGCCGACATCATCAAGCTCATCTTCAAGGAGGAGCTGCGGCCCAGGTCGGCCGATACGCTGCTCTTCTATGCCGCGCCGGTGTTGGCGGCGACGGCCGCCTTCGCCGCGTTTGCCGTCGTGCCGTTCGGCGCCGAGACGACGCTCTTCGGGCTGCTCGACGAGCCCATCGCCCTCGCGGTGGCCGACGTCAACGTCGGGTTACTCGTGATCTTCGCGATCACGTCGATGGGCGTCTACGGCATCGTGCTGGCCGGCTGGGCGTCGAACAGCAAGTACTCGCTCCTGGGTGGCCTGCGGTCCTCGGCCCAGATGATCAGCTACGAGCTCTCGTACGGCCTGTCGTTTGCGGCCGTCATCATGATGGCCGGGTCGCTGTCGCTCCGGGAGATCGTCGACGGGCAGGAGGGTTACTGGTTCGGCGTCATCCCGCGCTGGTACCTCTTCCTGCAGCCGGTCGGATTCCTCGTGTACCTGATCGCGGGCGTGGCCGAGACCAACCGCGCGCCCTTCGACTTTCCGGAAGCCGAGCAGGAGCTCGTGGCCGGCTACCACACCGAGTACAGCTCGATGAGCTTCGCGCTGTTCTTCCTGGCCGAGTACATCAACATGGTGACGGTGTCGGCCGTGGCCGTCGACCTCTTCCTGGGCGGCTGGCACGGACCGTTTCCACTGCCGGCCGGGTTCGAGTGGATCTGGTTCCTGGCCAAGGTCTTCGTGCTCCTGTTCTTCTACATCTGGATGCGGTGGACCCTGCCGCGGTACCGCTACGACCAGCTCATGGCGTTCGGATGGAAGGTCCTCTTGCCGGTGGCCGTGCTCAACCTGCTCGTGACGGCCTACCTCGTGCTCCTGGGTGGCTGGTAGGCGCGGGGCGATATGGAGAGCGTCTTCTTCTGGGTGTTCGCGACCGTGGCGGTGGCTGCCTCGCTCCTGGTCATCGGGCAGCGCAACCCGATGCACAGCGTGATGCTGCTCATCGTGTCGTTCTGTGCGCTCTCGGGGCTCTACGTTCTGCTCGAGGCGCCGTTCATCGCGGTGATTCAAATCATCATCTACGCCGGCGCCATCATGGTGCTGTTCCTGTTCGTCGTCATGCTGCTCAACGTGCCGACCGAGGAGGCGCCGACCGGCTATCACGCCCGGCTGCTCGGCGGGGCCGGACCGCGACGGTTCGGTGCGGTGCTGTCGGTCGTGCTCGTCCTCGAACTGGCCTGGGCGCTGTCGACGATGCGGGGCACGCCGCTGCCGGGCGACGCCGTCGCGCCGACCGTGCGCGAGATCGGCATCCGCCTGTTCCGCGAGCACGGATTCGCCTTCGAGGCGACCTCGGTGCTGATCCTCGTGGCGATGGTCGGCGCGATCATTCTGGCCCGACGGGAGAAGTGACGTGGAGCCGACCCTGAACTCCTACCTCGTGTTGTCGGCCGTGCTGTTCTCGATTGGCACGGCCGGCGTGTTCCTGCGGCGCAACCTGATCACGATCCTGCTGTCGGTCGAGATCATGCTCAACGCCGTGAATCTCACGTTCGTGGCCGCCGATCGCTACCTGCAATCGGCGGACGGGCAGATCATCGCGTTCTTCGTCATCACCGTGGCGGCCGCCGAGGCGGCCGTGGGTCTGGCCATCGTCATCGCGCTCTTCCGGCACAAGGAGACCTTGAGTCCGGATGCGTTCACGTCGTTGAAGTGGTGAGCCCGTGCTGTATCCGATCCCGCTCTTCCCGTTAATCGGCTTCGTCGTCAATGCCGTCGTCGGACGGCGCTTGCCGAAGGCCGTCTCGGGCTGGATCGCCACCGCCGCCATGCTCGCCGCCTTCGGCTGGTCGGCCGGCGCCGTCTGGCGCCTGCTCGGCAGCGAGCCGGTGGGCGGCGTCCGGGCGATCGACGAGGTGGTGTTCACCTGGATCGCCTCCGGTTCGCTCGACATCCCGCTGGCATTCCGGCTCGACCCGCTGTCGGCCGTGATGATTCTGGTCGTCACGGGCATCGGGTCGCTCATCCACCTGTATTCGACGGCCTACATGCACGAGGAGACCGACGGCGAGTACGCCCGGTACTTCTCGTACCTGAATCTGTTCGCGGCGTTCATGCTGGTGCTCGTCCTCGGCGCCAACTTCGCCGTGATGTTCATCGGCTGGGAGGGTGTCGGGCTCTGCTCGTACCTGCTCATCGGCTTCTGGTTCACGAAGCGGGCGGCAGCCGAGGCCGGCAAGAAGGCGTTCATCGTCAATCGCGTGGGCGACTTCGGGTTCATCCTGGGGATGATCGGGCTGGTCGCGCTCTTCGGCACGCTCGACTTCCAGGCCATTGCCGCCGGAGTCGCCGGGATGCCGGTGGAGGCGACCGTCGGCGCGCTCACGATCATCACACTCCTGCTCTTCCTCGGGGCGACGGGCAAGTCGGCCCAGTTGCCGCTGTACGTCTGGCTGCCGGACGCGATGGAGGGCCCGACGCCCGTCTCGGCGCTCATCCACGCGGCGACGATGGTGACGGCCGGCGTCTACATGATCGGGCGCAACGCCGTGCTGTTCAGCCACGCCGAGATCACGATGCAGGTCGTGGCGGTGGTCGGCGTCCTCACCGCGCTCCTGGCCGGGACGATCGGCCTCGTCCAGAACGACATCAAGCGCGTCCTGGCCTACTCGACAATTTCGCAGCTCGGCTACATGTTCCTGGCCATGGGCGTCGGTGCGTTCGGGGCAGGGATCTTCCACCTCTACACGCACGCGTTCTTCAAGGCGCTGCTCTTCCTGGGCTCGGGTGCGGTCATTCATGCGCTCCACGGCCAGCAGGACATGCGCTGGATGGGCGGGCTGCGGCACAAGCTGCCCCTCACGTTCTGGACGTTCGTCGTCGGCACGGTGGCGATTGCCGGCATTCCGCCGCTCGCCGGGTTCTTCTCGAAGGACGAGATCCTCTGGAAGACGTTTGCCGGCGGCCATACCGTGCTGTGGGCGCTGGCCGTCGTCACGGCGTTCCTGACGGCGACGTACATGTTCCGGCTGCTCTACCTGACGTTTTTCGGCGAGCGTCGCTACGCCCCCGGCGCCGCCCGTGGCGCACACGGGGCGGAGCATCTGCACGACGCCCCCGCGCCGATGGCCATCGCGCTCGTCGTGCTGGCCATCGGATCGGTGCTGGCCGGTCTGGTCGGCATTCCTCACGTGCTCGGCGGGCACAACCAGATCGATGCGTTCCTCGCGCCGTCCTTCCAGGCGCCGGCCGTCGCCGGTGTCGTCGCGCCCGCGGTCGAAGCGGCCGACGAGGCGATCGCCCTCGAACGCGCGCTCATGGCCCTGTCGGTGATCGTGGCGGTTGCCGGGATCGGCGTGGCGACACTCGTCTGGCTGCGCCGGCCGGAGATCGCCGATCGCCTCGCGGCGCGGTGGCGCGGCCTGCACGCGCTTCTCGTCGGCAAGTACTTCGTGGACGAGATCTACGACGCCGTGCTCGTGCAGCCGATCAAGCGCACGTCGACCGCGCTCCTGTGGAAGGGTGTGGACACCGGTGTGATCGACGGCACCGTCAACGGTGTCGGGCTGGTCGTGCGCGGCTGGAGTGCCGTGCTGCGCCGGCTGCAGACCGGCTCGGTGCGCGCCTACGCGATGTCGATCTTCGTCGGCGTGGTCGTGACGATGGGGTACTACCTGTGGCGCTGATGAGGACAGAGGGCAGAGGACAGAGGGCAGAATGGGGCTGCTGACGCTTCTCGTGGTCGTGCCGCTCCTTGGCGGGGTCGCGCTGCTGCTCATGGGCCGCGGGCGCGATCGACTGGTGCACCAGGCGGCGCTCGGCGTGTCGCTCGTGACGTTCGTCCTGAGCCTGCTCGTCTGGGCCGGCTTCGATCCGACGTCGGCCGACTACCAGTTCGTCGAACGGCACGCGTGGCTGCCCGACTTCGGCATTTCCTACCACGTCGGCATTGACGGCATCAGCCTCTTCCTCGTCGTGTTGACGACGTTCCTGACGCCGATTGCGCTGCTCTGTTCGTGGGAATCGATCGAGTCGCGCGTGCGCGCGTTCGGCTTCTTCATGCTGGGGCTCGAAGCCGCCATGATCGGTGTCTTCGTCTCGCTCGACCTCTTCCTGTTCTACGTGTTCTGGGACGCGATGCTCATTCCGATGTACTTCCTGATCGGGATCTGGGGCTACGACCGCCGCGTTTACGCGGCGATCAAGTTCATCCTGTACACGATGGCCGGCAGCGTCCTGATGCTGCTGGCGATCATCTGGATTGCGTACTACCACCAGGCGGTGACCGGCGTTCCGAGCTTTGACCTGGCGGACCTGCTGGCGATGAACATCGCGCGGAGCGTGCAGACCTGGCTCTTCCTGGCGTTCGCGCTCGCGTTTGCGATCAAGGTGCCGCTCTTTCCGTTCCACACCTGGCTGCCCGACGCGCACGTGCAGGCACCGACGGCCGGGTCGGTGATTCTGGCCGGCGTGCTCCTGAAGATGGGCACCTACGGCCTGCTCCGGTTCGCGTTCCCGCTCTTTCCGGACGCGGCGCAGACGTTTGCGCCCTACATCGCGCTCCTGGCCGTCGTGGGCATCGTCTACGGCGCACTCGTGGCCATGGTGCAGCCCGACCTGAAGAAGCTCGTGGCCTACTCGTCGGTGAGCCACCTCGGTTTTGTCGTGCTGGGGCTCTGCGCGCTCACGACCAACGGCGTCCAGGGGGCCGTCTTCCAGATGCTGGCTCACGGCATTTCGACGGGCGGGCTCTTCCTCCTCGTGGGCATGCTGTCCGATCGTCGGCACACGCGGCTGATTGCCGAGTACGGGGGCCTGAAGGCCGTCATGCCGAAGCTCGTCGCGACCTTCCTGCTCGTGACGCTCGCGTCGGTGGCGCTGCCCGGCCTGAACGGCTTCGTCGGCGAGTTCCTGATCCTGGTCGGCACCTACAGCGGCCTGTTCGAGTACGCGCGGGTGTACACGGTGATTGCCGCGTCGGGCGTGATTCTGTCGGCGGTCTACATGCTGTGGATGTTTCAGCGTGTCAACCACGGGCCGCTCACCAACGAGAAGAACCGGCATCTCAGGGATCTGAGCGTGCGCGAGTGGTTCGTCATCGCGCCCATCTGCGCAATGGCGATCCTGATGGGCGTGCTGCCGAACATCTTCCTGCGGCCGATGGAGCCGGCCGTCCGGCGGACGATTCAGCAGGTGGTCGGCGGCGCGGTCGTCGCCGGCGTCCAGCCCGCGGCGGTGCCCGAGCCGGCCATCGTCGTCCGGGAGGCCAACTGACATGGTGACCCAGGCCGACTTCGCGGCGGTGGCGCCGATGCTGATGGTCACGCTCGCGGCGTGCGCCATGCTCGTGGCCGAGGCGATTCGCCGGCCCGGCGACCGCATGCCGTTTCAGGTGCTCGCCTTCATCGGGCTGGGTGGTGCGATCTGGGCGTCCTGGGCGTCGTGGGACCTGCACCGGATCGGCTTCGGCGTGATCGTCGCCGACAACTTCTCGCTGTTCCTGAACATCGTGCTCTGCGGCATCGGCCTGTTGACCGTCATGCTGTCGACCGGCACCTCGGATCGCGACGGCCTGCCCTCGGGCGAGTACCACGCGCTGCTGCTCTTCTCGCTCGTCGGCATGATGATGATCGCGTCGACCAACGACCTGCTCGTGGTCTTCGTGGCGCTCGAGATCCTGTCGCTCGGCGTGTACGTGATGACCGGGTTGCGCCGGACGAGCGAACAGAGTGCGGAGGCCGCCTTCAAGTACTTCGTACTCGGCGCCTTCTCGAGCGCGTTCTTCATCTACGGCGTGGCGCTCGCCTACACGGTGGCCGGCTCGACCCGGCTCGACCAGATCGGCCTGCACGTGGCCAGCGCGGCCAGCGCGCCTGATCTGATCCTCACGATGGCGATGGTGCTGCTGCTCGTCGGCTTCGCCTTCAAGATCTCGGCCGTGCCGTTTCACATGTGGACGCCCGACGCCTACCAGGGCGCGCCCACGATCGTGACGGGGTTCATGTCGACGGCGGTCAAGGCCGCGGCCTTCGCGGCGTTCGTCCGCGTCTTCCTCACGGCCCTCGAGCCGCTGCGCGTCGACTGGGTGCCGGTGCTCTCGGCCATCGCCGCGCTGACCATGATCCTCGGTACCGTCGTCGGGGTCGCCCAGACGAACGTCAAGCGCATGCTGGCCTACTCGAGCATCGCGCACGTCGGCTACCTGCTCGTCGGGATGGTGGCGGCCAACAGTGCCGGCAAGGCGGCCATCCTCTTCTACCTCGTCGCCTACGGCGTGACCAACCTCGGCGCCTTCGGCGTGCTGGCGGCGCTCTCGAGCCAGGACCGGCCGCACGACGAGGTGCGCGACTTCGCCGGCCTCGGCAGGGACCGACCCGGGTTGGCGGCCCTGCTGACGATCTTCCTGCTGTCGCTCGGGGGCTTCCCGCCGACGGTTGGGTTCGTCGCCAAGTGGCACATCTTCAACGCCGCGTTGCAGGAGCACCTGGTGACGGGCCAGTCGAACCTGGTGTGGCTCGCGATCATCGGCGTGCTGACGAGTGTCATCGCCGTCTTCTTCTACCTGCGCATCGTCGTCATGATGTACATGAGCGAGGAGAAGGCGCCGGCCCATCGTCCGGCGCTGCCGGTGCTGGCCGCGACCGGGCTTGCCGTGGCGCTCATCGCCGTCTTCTACCTCGGCATCCTGCCGGGCCAGCTACTGGCTGTCGCTGCGGATTCGGTGGCGTCGATTTTCTAGAGCCGTGCGCACGGCACTTGAGTTGACGCTGTGCGGCCTCCGGGCGAGATGACGCGAGAAACCGCCGCCTGCGTCCGCGCAGATTGCGACCTGACGCCGCCGCGCCACTTCGCGATGGCGAAGATGGCGCGGGCAATCTTGCGCTCCCTCCGGCGCGGTTTCGCGCTGACGCCGTCGCGTCA
>DATKDF010000168.1:0-6722 GCA_035512795.1 Vicinamibacterales bacterium | reverse complement strand
GAGGCGCGCCGCGCCGGCGCGCGCTTCGGCGGGCGCCGCGCGCGCGGCCAGTTGCGCGTCGAGACAGGCGGCCATCGCGACGTGGTCGCGCGACAGGCGCCCGACACGCGCGATGGTGTCGGCCCAGACGCCGGGCTGCTGCGGATGGCCGGCGAAGAACGACGACACGCGGTCGAAGTCCAGTTCGTAAGCCACCTGGAACGGCTTCACCCATCGCAGGCCCGCGATGTCGAGCGACGCCCGCACCATCCGGGCCGTCGATACGGCGTCCGAATCGGTCGACACCCCGCCAATCTACTACAGGGGAGACGTGCTACGATTCTGCGGATCGGTCGAGGAGCCCGAGCGCAGAGAGTGAACGAAGTCCCCGCGTCCCACGAACCAGCCCCCCGGCGCGCGCCAGCAGGCCGACGTCAGAGCGTGGTCGTGATCGCGCTCGCGGGCGTCGTGCTCGTGGCCGCGGCCGCACTGATCTACGGTGGCCGTGGATCGGTCCCGGACACCGATCCCTTTGCGTTCGATCCCGACGTCGCTGGTACGGAGGTGAGCGTGCCGGCCGCACCTGTCGATTCCCCACCCGCGCCATCGGTTGCCCCCGCGCCGGCGCCGCCCGTTGACGAGGCGCCCGACCCACCTGCGGCGGTCGCGGTTGGACGGCTCGAGGTGCGGTCCACACCGACCGGTGCCCTGGTCACGGTCGACGGCCGCATCGCCGGGACGACGCCGCTCACGATTGCCGACCTGCCCATCGGGTCGCACGTGGTCCAGGTCGCGCGTCCGGGCTTTGTACCCGTCGAAGAGCGGGTCGATCTGACGGCCACGACGCTCGCGCGCGTCGTCGACGTCCGACTGGGGCGCAGCGCCGCGGACGGCGCGCCGCGCCCGGCGGGTGTCGGGTCGCTCGAGGTGGATTCGCGGCCGCGCGGCGCCACGGTGACGGTCGACGGGCGCCGGGTCGGCGTGACGCCGCTGTCGGTGCCGGACCTGCCGGCCGGCCGGCACGTCGTCGAGCTCGGGCTCGAGGGATACCGATCTGTTCGGAGCGAGGTCCTCGTGCGCGCGGGCGAGCGTGCGCGCCTGGCCCTGTCGCTCGAGGCGGGCACGCGAGGACCGAGACACTGATGGATGCCATTCTGGCTCTCGAGAACGGACGCTGGTGGCGCGGGCGCAGCATCGGTGCGGCCGGCGAAACCGGCGGGGAAGTCGTCTTCAACACGAGCATGACCGGCTATCAGGAAGTGCTCACCGATCCGTCCTACGCCGGGCAGGTCGTTAGCATGACCTGTCCCGAGATCGGCAATTACGGCGTGACCGGCGAGGACGAGGAGTCGCGCGGCACCCAGGTGGCCGGGTTCATCGTGCGCAGCCTGTCGCCGGTGGCCAGCAACTGGCGCGCCGAGGGCCCGCTCTCCGACTACCTGGTGCGGCGCGGGATCGTGGCCATCGCCGATCTCGATACGCGCGCGCTGACGCGGCTCCTGCGTTCGGCCGGCGTGATGCGTGGAATGATCGCGACCGGTCGCCCCGATCCGGAGGAGCTGGTCGCACGGGCGTGCGCGCTGCCCGGCATGGCAGGCGCCGATCTGGTGCGCCAGGTCACCTGCGCGGAACCGTTCGACTACACGCCACCGGAGGACACCGGCGAGTTCGTGGTGGTCCCGGGTCGGACGGCGGCACGGCCGCTCCGGGTGGCGGCCTACGACTACGGCATGAAATGGAACATCCTGCGCCGGCTGTCTGCCCACGGGTGTCAGGTGCGCGTCTATCCGGCCACGACGCCGGCCGCCGATCTGCTCGCCACGCACCCGGATGGTGTGTTCCTCAGCAACGGACCCGGCGATCCGGCGGCGCTCGACTACGCGATCGCCAACGCCCGGGAACTCGTGGCGAGCAACCTGCCGGTGTTCGGGATCTGTCTCGGCCACCAGATCCTCGGCCTGGCCATGGGCGCGCGGACGTTCAAACTGAAGTTCGGCCATCGCGGCGCGAATCATCCCGTCAAGGACCTGCGCACGGGGCAGGTGGAGATCACGTCGCAGAACCACGGCTTTGCGGTCGATCCCGACTCGCTGCCGCACGACGTCGAGGTCACGCACCTGAACCTGTACGACGGGACGGTCGAAGGCCTGCGACATGCGTCCCGGCCGGTCTTCTGCGTCCAGTACCACCCGGAGGCGGCGCCCGGGCCACACGATGCCGACTACCTGTTCGCGCGGTTCCTCGAGGAGATGGAGAAGCGTGCCGAAGCGCAGTGACATCCGCAAGGTGCTCGTCATCGGTTCGGGCCCGATCGTGATCGGGCAGGCCTGTGAGTTCGACTACTCGGGCACGCAGGCGTGCAAGGCGCTGCGCGACGAGGGCCTCGAGGTCGTGCTCGTCAACAGCAATCCGGCGACGATCATGACCGACCCGGAGCTGTCGGATCGGACCTACATCGAGCCGCTGACGGTCGAAGCACTCGATCCGATCATCGCGCGCGAGAAGCCCGACGCGCTGCTGCCGACCGTCGGCGGGCAGACGGCGCTCAACCTGGCGATTGCCCTGGCCGAGCAGGGCATCCTCGAGCGGCACGGCGTGCAGCTCATCGGGGCGTCGGTGACCGCCATCAAGGTGGCCGAGGACCGCCTGAAGTTCAAGGAGGCGATGCGCTCGATCGGCGTCGAGGTGCCCGATAGCTCCTACGCACGGTCGATTGAGCAGGCGCTCGAGGCGGCCGAGCGGCTCGGCTTCCCGCTCATCATCCGGCCGTCCTTCACGCTCGGCGGGATCGGGGGCGGCATCGCCTACAACATCGAGGAGTTTCGTGAGATTGCGGGCCGGGGCCTCGGCCTGAGCCCGGTGCACGAGGTTCTGGTCGAAGAGTCGGTCATCGGGTGGAAGGAGTTCGAGCTCGAGGTCATGCGCGATGGTGCCGACAACTTCGTCGTCATCTGCTCGATCGAGAACATCGACCCGATGGGCGTGCACACCGGTGACAGTATTACCGTGGCGCCGGCCCTGACGCTGACCGACCGGGAGTACCAGCGGATGCGCGATGCAGCCCGGCGCATCATCCGCCGCGTCGGCGTGGAAACGGGCGGGTCGAACATCCAGTTCGCCATCAATCCCGACGATGGCCGGATGGTGGCCATCGAGATGAACCCGCGCGTCTCGCGGTCGTCGGCGCTGGCGTCGAAGGCGACCGGGTTCCCCATCGCGAAGATCGCGGCCAAGCTCGCGCTCGGCTACCGGCTCGACGAGATTCCGAACGACATCACCCGCCTGACCCCGGCGTCGTTCGAGCCGACGATTGACTACGTCGTGGTGAAGGTGCCCCGCTGGGCGTTCGAGAAGTTCCCGCAGGCCGACCGCACGCTGACGACGCAGATGAAGTCGGTCGGCGAGGCGATGGCCATCGGCCGCACGTTCAAGGAGGCCTTTCTCAAAGCCTTCCGCTCGCTCGAACTCGGCTCGCAGTCGCACATTCTCGGGCAGCCGGCCGAAGCCGAGGACGACACCGCCCTGCAGCAGGCCCTCGGGATTCCCACCGACCGTCGCATGTGGGCCGTCTTCCGCGCGCTCGACCGTGGGTGGCCGATCGACGAGATTCATCGCCTGACGAAGATCGACCGGTGGTTCCTGACGCAGTTTCAGCAGCTGGTCGAGCTCGGCCGATCGGCCGCGGTGGTCGGCGCGCGCGACCTGTCGGCCGATCTGCTGCGTGAACTCAAGCGGGACGGGTTTGCCGACACCGACGTCGCGCGCCTCGTCGGGTTCGACGAGGACACGGTCCGCGCCCGGCGCCGCGAGGCCGGGCTCGTGCCGGCCTACAAGCGCATCGACACCTGCGCCGCCGAGTTCGAATCGTTCACGCCCTACCTCTACGGCACGTACGAGGCCGAGTGCGAGGCCGATCCCACGGCGCGCAACAAGGTCGTCATCCTCGGCAGCGGGCCCAACCGGATCGGGCAGGGCATCGAGTTCGACTACTGCTGCTGCCACGCCGCGTTCGCCCTGCGCGACGAGGGCTACGAGACGGTGATGATCAACTGCAATCCGGAGACGGTCTCGACCGACTACGATACGGTCGACCGGCTGTACTTCGAGCCGTTGACCTTCGAGGACGTCATCGCGGTCATCGACCGCGAGAAGAGCGCCGGCGGCGATGTCGCCTGTCTCGTGCAGTTCGGCGGCCAGACGCCGTTGAAGCTCGCCCTGCGCCTGCAGAGCGCCGGCGTGCGCATCCTCGGCACGTCGCCCGATTCGATCGATCTGGCCGAGGACCGGGAGCGCTTCACGAAGCTGCTCTGGGATCTCGGGATTCCGCAGGCGCCGGCCGGCACGGCCACGTCGGCCGAGGAGGCGCGCGAGGTCGCCGCCACGCTCGGCTTCCCGGTCGTCGTGCGGCCGTCCTACGTGCTGGGTGGTCGCGCCATGGCCATCGTCTACGACACCGCCTCGCTCGATCGGTACGTGCGGTTCGCCGTCCAGGCCTCACCCGAGCACCCCATTCTCATCGACAAGTTCCTGGAGGATGCCACCGAGGTCGACGTCGACGCGCTCGCTGACGCGGCCGGCAACGTGGTCATCGGCGGCATCATGGAGCACATCGAGCAGGCGGGCATCCACTCGGGTGACAGCTCGTGCGTCGTGCCGCCCTTCAAGCTCGGCCAGAAGCACGTCGACACGATCCGCGATTACGCCCGCCGCATCGCCCAGGCGCTCGACGTCGTCGGCCTGATGAACGCGCAGTTTGCGGTGAAGGACGACGTGGTCTACGTGCTCGAGGTCAACCCGCGGGCCTCACGGACGGTGCCGTACCTGTCGAAGGCCACCGGGGTGCCGCTCGCCAAGCTGGCCGCCCGCCTGATGGTCGGGCGAACGCTGCCCGAGCTCGGCCTCGCCGGGGAGCTCTCGGTGCCCGGGTTCTTCGTCAAGACTCCGGTGTTTCCGTTCGTGCGGTTTCCCGGCGTCGATACGCTGCTCGGTCCGGAGATGAAGTCGACCGGCGAGGTGATGGGGGGGGCCGATTCATTCGGCTCGGCGTTCGCCAAGGCGTACATGAGTGCCGGGCAGGAACTGCCGCAGGGCGGGACGGCCTTCATCAGCGTCAACAACCTGGACAAGCCGGGCGTGCTGCCGATCGCACGCGACCTGGCCGCGCTCGGCTTCACGCTCATCGCCACGCGCGGGACGGCCGCCTACCTGCGCGCGCACGGCATCGAGGCCGAGATCATCTTCAAGGTGAACGAAGGCCGGCCGCACGTCGGTGACGAGCTGCTCAACCGTCGCCTCGCGCTCGTCATCAACACGCCGCTCGGCCGCGAGTCGTTCTTCGACGACCGCGTGGTCCGCAGCGTCGCCATGATGCAGGGGGTGCCCTGCATCACGACGCTCACGGGCGCCTCGGCGGCCGTGGCCGCGATCGCCGCACTCAGGACCGAGGGCCTGAGCGTCAAGTCGCTGCAGGAGTATCAGGCGGAAGCGGCCGGCGCCCGCGGGTAGCCGGCCGCCCCGGGGCGCTACTGGCCGCCGAGCAGCTTGTAGCCGACGAGAAACGTGAAGCCGCGGTTGTAGGCCTCGATCGACCGGGCACTGATGTCGCGCGTGCCCCAGACGTACCGCCCGCTCGCAATCAGGTTGCGATACTCGAGGCCGGCGCCGAGCAGGGCGCCATGGTCGAACGTGTCGACGTCTTCGTCCAGGTCTTCGAAGGCCGGGATGCCCGACTGCGACGCCTTCAGCTTGAAGGCCAGCGTGCCCCCGAACAGCGCGTGCAGGCTGAGATCCTGACCCGAGCCGAAGACCAGACGCGCGGCCAGCGGGATCTCGAGGTAGTCGAGCCGCACTTCCGATCCGCCGTCGAACTTCGTGCCCTTGCGGACCCAGTTGGCCTCGACGATGCCCCCGAAAACGCCTTCGCCGAGGAGCACGAAGATGCCGCCGGCGCCGCCCCAGAGCGACTGGGTGGGCGGGGCTGCCGTCTCGATACTGAATTGATGCGCGGTGACGCCGCCGTGGATGCCGAGCGCCTGCGCCTCGACCGTCGATGGGGCGACGAGGAGCCCGGCGACGAGAAGGCCTGCCGGCAGTAGCGTCCGAAGCCGTGAAGTCATGATGCGGTCTGGTCCTTTCCTGTACGGATATGGCGCGACGTCGTCCCGGCACCTCGGCCGGGAACGTCGGCCGGACCATGATACCGGAGGTGATCCGGGCGGCGCTCGGTCGGTGTATCCGTTTCGCCACTGACGCCGGGCCGGGCCAGGGGTGCTTGCCGCCGCCCGGCCGGGCCTGCGATCCTGTGGCCGGCAGAGGCCATGGATGCCGTGATTCGTCTCGGTGCCGGTATCGCGATTCGGCAGGACGCGCTCGAGGAGACGTTCGTCCGGGCCTCCGGGCCCGGCGGCCAGAACGTCAACAAGGTGGCGACGGCTGTCGAGTTGCGCTTCGACCTGCGACAGTCCGGCCTGTCGGACCAGGTGCGGGCGCGCGCCGCGCGGCTGGCCGGCCATCGGCTCAACGCGCGCGGTGTGATTCTGATTCGGGCGCAGGAGCATCGAACCCAGCTCAAGAACCGCGAGGCCGCGCGCGCCCGGCTCGCGGAAATTCTGCGCCAGGCGGCCCGCGCGCCGCGCCGTCGGAAGCCCACGAAACCGACGCCGGCGGCCCGGGTCAAGCGGCTCGAGGCCAAGCAGCGCCGAGGCGCGGTCAAGCGCCGACGGACCGGGCCGACCGACGAGGAC
>DATKDF010000167.1:0-14590 GCA_035512795.1 Vicinamibacterales bacterium | reverse complement strand
GGGCTCCGCCGGTCACGACCCGGGGAGTTTTCCACAGGTCGACCTCCGACCCCTTCCGACCCCTTCCGTCAACGTCGCTGAAACTCCGGCGAGCCGAGCGTCAGCGCCAGCAACTGCTGCGGCGACTCGGCGCGCGCGAGTGTCTCGCGCGTGCCGGCCGACGCCTGGCCGGCGAGGATCGATGCGATCAATCGGTCGCGCGTCGTCTCGCTCGTGTCTGGCGCCAGCGCCTGCAGGTCGATTCGCACCGCGTTCCGGCCGAACTGCGGCCCGCCGCGCCCTCGGCCGCGCGCTGGCGTACCCTGCACGCCGGCCGGCATCGGTTCACCGCGGATGTTCTGACCCGGCGCAAGCGGGGCGGTGCCCGAGATGAGCTGCACCGCCAGATTCATCCGCGCGAGCAGCGCACCGGTGTTGACCCAGGCGTCGGCGGTCATGCTGTACCCGGTCGGTGGCTGTGCTCCGTAGAGCGGCATCCCCAGATTCGCCGCGGCGGCCACGAGCGGCTGCGCGTTGGTGACCGTCGCGCCCGTGGCGCGGACAGCCGAGACGACGAATTCGAGCGGCGTCTTGACCTTGGCGCGGTAAGCGTCGATCGAGAAGAACTCCGGTGAAGTGATGACCGCTTCGGTCACCGCGCGCAGGTCGCCCTTCGTCTCGACGAAGACCCGGGCCACCCGATCGACCAGGCTCGCCGGCGGCTCATCGGCCACGAAGCGCTGCGACAGCTTGAAGGCGATGTGCCGCGCCGTGGCCGGGTGGGCCGAGAGCAGGTCGAGCACGCGCTCGCCTTCCTCCTGACCGCCGTTGTCGACAAACTGCTGGCCGAGCACCATCTTCGGCTCCATGTCGTGCATCTGGGGCCGGAAGACGAACCGACCGCCGCTGCGCGGCTGATCGATCGTCCAGCCGGTGAAGACCCGCGCGACATTGATGACGTCCTGCTGCGTGTAGCCGCCATCGACGCCGAGGGTATGCAGTTCCATCAGCTCGCGTGCGTAGTTCTCGTTCAGGCCGCCGGCCGGCCGGCGCTGCTGCTGCGTTTGTATGCGCTGCAGGAGCTGGCGCCGCTCGTCCGGAGACAGGCGCGGATTGCGCAGCCGCTGTTCCATCTGCGGGCTGACCATCACCGGCGGGTTGGCCGTGCGGCTCTGGAAATTGTCCAGGTAGAAGAGCATCGCCGGACTACTGGCCGTCGCGTCCAGCATGTCGCGGAACGAGCCGAGCACGTGCGGCCGGATCGCGTCACGCTCGTACTCGGTGATGTACTGCCGCACAGCGCCCTTGCCGATGAAGACGTTGAAGTGGTTGAACCAGAAGTCCACCAGCACTTCTTCGAGTTGCCGCTCCGATAGCGCCGCGCGTAGCACCTTCGCCTGCATCAGCTCCGCCGTCACGCGCTGGGCTGCCTGCCGGATCTCGCGCTCGGCGGCGGTCATCTGCCGTGCGGCCGGCGGCTGGTCGGGCGGCGGGGTCATCTGAGCCGGGTTGGCAGGTGTCTGCCGGGCGGCTTGCCGCCGGTTGAGCCGGTCGGCCGGTTCGAAGTACTTCTGGGCGAGTTCCCGCGAACTCATGGCCAGCGTTGGCATGGCCGACAGCCGAACGTCGAGTGCGCTGTCGTCGATTCGCTCGGGATGCAACTGCTGCTCGATGTACGACTGGAGTCCCATCTGCCGGACCCGATCGACGTCGCCTGGGCGCGGCCCGAATGTGAGGCGACCGAGCGCGTGTGTGATCGTCTCGACGTCGGCGTCGGCCGGCACGACCGACGCCCGCTGGGCCACGCCGAGCCCGGCGAAGAACGGGAGAACGGTGACAACGGCCAGCGCGGCGGCCGGGCGGCGGAGGCGGAAACCGTGTAGGAACTTCATACATTCGATTAGACCCTTTCCCCTGGGAAAAGGAAAAAGCCCCGGCCAGGCGCGAGAGATCGGGGCTGGCGGGGGAGCGGCCGAGCTGGCAGGGTCTTCGCATTGGTCTACGCGTGGGCCCGAATCCCCGTGGATTCGTTCCCCGCAACGGGAGGAGTCAGACATGCGCAGACAGATGCAACTCGCCCTCTTCGGCGTGACGATCCTGGCGGTCGGCTGCTCGGGCGGCGTGGACATCGCGGACATCCCGCTCGGCGCCGACGTGCAACTGACGCGCGACGACGGCGCGCTTGTCGAAGGGACGCTGGCCGAACGCGATGAAACCACGGTGACGATCGATCGGGGCCCGGTCACGAAGGAAGTGCCGGTCGCGCAGATCGCCGACGTGCGCGTCGTCCCGGCCGATGAACCGGCGCCGGAACCGCCGCCGATGGCGAGGTTCCGCGAGGTCACGCTGCCCGCCGACACGGCGCTCGCGATCGAACTGCGATCCACCGTCGACACGGGCACGAGCCGCGAAGGCGATGTCGTCGAGGCCGTGCTCACCGACGCGATCGTCGTCGATCAACTCGAAGCGTTGCCGGCCGGTGCCGTCGTCCGGGGCCGCGTGGCGGCTGTGCAGTCGTCCGGCAAGATGAAGGGCCGCGCCAGCGTCGCGCTCGTCTTCGACCAGGTCGTGGCGCGTGACCAGACGTACGAGATGTCGGCCCGCTTCGAAGCCGTCGCACCTTCGACCACCGGCGACGACGTGAAGCGGATTGGCATTCCGGCGGCTGGCGGCGCGATCCTGGGCGCCGTGATGGGCGGCGGCAAGGGCGCCGCGATCGGCGCCGCGATCGGCGGCGGCGCCGGCACGGTGGCCGCGCTCATGACCGACGGCGGCGAGATTCGGCTCGCCGAGGGCACGACGCTGTCGGTGCCGCTCCAGGCCGCGCTCGACGTCAGGATTCCGATTGTGAAGTAAGCACGGACGAAAAGACGCCGGGGGTCTTTTCGAAAGACCCCCGGCGTCTTTCTAGTCGTTGGCGTCTCCCGATTCCAGGAGCCCGTCGGCCGGGCGCGTGACAAACCCCTCGGCCTCGATCCGCAGGGGAAACACGCTGCGATACGCACGGCCCCATCGTTCGAGCAATTCCCCGGCCTCGGCGGTCTCGACGAGTGCCCAGACGCTGCCGCCGAATCCGGCACCAAAACTCGACGCGGCAAACGCGCCTTCGGCCCGCGCGAGCATCGCCAGTTGCCGCGTCTCGTCCACCTGATTGCCCAGCAGCAGATCGGCGTCCTCCTGCGAATCGCGCGACAACTGGCCGAGCGTCTCGCGGTCGGCCGCGGCGACTGCTTCGAGCGCGGGCACGACCCGCGCGTCCTCGCGCACGAAGTGATCGAGCCGTCGCAGGAGCGCGGCGCGTGCGATCGGATCGGCCACGTCGGTGGCCAGCCGGTCACGCAGCCGCGCGTCGGCGTCGGGGCTGGCGCCCAGCAGCTCGGCGAGCGTCGCCGGCTGCGGCTCGGCGCCGACGGCGCCGAGCGTGGCGAGCGCCCGGCTCGCGTCTGACGCACGGTTGTAGCGGTCGCGGACACTGCCGGCCTTGGCGGCATGGACGCCGCTGCTCATGATGACGAAGCACCAGTCGTCGGGCAGCCGGGCCGAGCCGAGCGGACGCACGGGCACGTAGGCGAACGCGCTGACATGGTCGGCCCGGCTCGTGAGAATCGCCGTGTGATCCTCGGACCCGCCGTGAATCCCGACACCGCTCGTGCCGGCCAGACCGCGAAAGGTCAGTCCGCTCTCGACGGCGCCCAGATACCCGGCCAGGTCCAGTTCCGTCTCGATTGACGTCGTCCACTCCGGCCGTTCAGTGAGCCTGCCGGCGCGCACGAGCGCGGTCGCCAGGCCGACGACGAGCGCGCTGGAGCTGCTGACGCCGGCCGCGCGCGGCAGGTTGCTGGCAAACACGACGTCGGCGCCGAAGGCCGCGCCGGGGAAGTTCATCGCCAGCCGTCGGGCGACCACCGCCACGTAGTTGCGCCAACCCCGGAACACCGTGGCCGCATCCGTCGGGTCGATGTCGACGGAGCTGGCCGTCACCGCGTCTATGGCCCGGACCCACCGGTCGGACCGCGGCGCCGCGGTCAGGCCGAAGCCCCGCGAAACGGCCGCCACGAGCGATCGCCCGCCCGCGTAATCGGTATGCCGCCCGAATACTTCGACCCGCCCGGGCACGAACCACGTCCAGGCCGGCGGCCGTCCAACCGCTTCGCCAAAAACGCGCCGCACCGTGGCACGCACATCCATCACGCGTCGATCCCGGCCTCCGGCGCTCTGCCGCCGCCGCTACATCCGGACAATGCCGAGCTTCGGAAACACCTTCCAGCGGCCGCGGGTGAAGTCAGGGAAGTCCCGCGGCCGGCCGTTCCGGCGCACGGACTCGACGCTGAGCTCGATGACGGCCGACAGGCCCGCCGCGTCGTACACGTTCATGTCGGTCGGCAGGCCCTCGCGCAGACACTTGATGAGCCGGTAGTCCTCGATGAAGTCCATGCCGCCGTGTCCGGCGCCCTGTGCCTGTTCGGCCAGTTCTGTCCAGAGCGGGTGCTCGAACTCGGCCAGCAGGTCGCGCGCCTCGACCCAGCGATGCGGTTCGCCTCGTCCCTCGATGTAGGCGCGGTTCGGATAGCCCTCGAACAGGCCCTTCGTGCCCTGCACGATGTGGATGCGGCTGTATGGGCGGGGCAGGTTGGTGCAGTGCTGCACCATGATGGTCTTGCCGTTGACCGTCTTGATGAGGCTCGTGTTCACGTCGCCGAGCACGTAGCGTTCGCGGCGGATGGGCGAGTCGGCCGGCACGTGCTCGGCCGCCCAGGCCTGCAGGCCGCGCGAGGGCGAACTCACCGACACGAGGTAGTCGTACTGGTCGCCGCGGTTGATGTCGAGGCAGTTGGCGATGGGTCCGAGACCGTGCGTGGGGTAGAGATTGCCGTCGAGCTTCGAGGACCACGCCCGTCGCCACAGTCCTTCGCCCCGGTCGGCGAACTTGATCGCGCGCAGGTCGTGGTTGTAGCCGCCCTCGGCGTGCAGGATCTCGCCGAAGACGCCCTGGCGCACCATGTTGAACGCCATCATCTCCATGCGGTCGTAGTTGCAGTTCTCCATCATCACGCAGTGCCGCGCGTGCTTCTCGGCCGAGTCGACCATCGCCCAGCAGTCGTCGATGGTCATCGCCGCCGGGACTTCGGTGGCGGTGTGCTTCCCGTTCTTCATCGCCGACAGCATGATCGGCACGTGCCATTCCCAGGGTGTGGCGTTGAAGACGAGGTCGAGATCCTCGGTTTCGCACAGACGCTCGAAGTCGCGCGGCCCGCGGGTGTACACCGCCGGCGGAGCGTGGCCCGCCTCGACGATCCGCTCCGACGCCCAGGCGGTTCGCTCCTCGCGGATGTCGCAGACGGCGGTGATCCGGCAGCCCGGAATGCGCAGGAAGTTGCGCACGTGCCCGGCGCCCTGTCCGCCGATCCCGACAAAGCCGATGCGCACCTCCGGGATGGGCGGCGCGGCCAGCAGGGCGGCCTGCGGCGCGGCCACCGCGTGGTCGCCGCCAGGGCCGAGCACGGCGGCACCGGCCACGACGGCCGCGCTGCCGGTCTTCAGGAAGTCGCGTCGGCTGACGCCATCGTCGAGGACGTCACGCCGGCTGACGCTGTCGTCGGCAGAGTCGGTCATCGCAGCCTCCAGGGTGGAAACGGGTGCTTCATCTTGGATCGGTTCGTTCGTCGGCCGCACCCCGATTTCGTCCGGGACCGGGTCGCGAGCGGGCTCCTGCTCGGCATCGCCGCCGCGGTCGCGCTCAGGGCTGACTGAGGTCCTGCCTTCACGGTCCTACGGTCCTGTGGTCCTACGGTCCTGAGGTTCGATGAACAAACTGACGAGTGCCCAGGACCTCCGAACCCTCAACGTCCCGCTGCCGCGCGTCCGATCCGAATCGCCTCGTCGGCCCCAGCGCCCTGTGTGAGCAGAGCGGTGAACCCCTGCGCAAGGCGCTCCTCGATGTCCTGCGCATTGGCGGTGAGCATGTTCACGAGCGTTGCCCGCTTCGACTCGGCGAGCACCCGTTGGACACCGGCTTCGGCGGCATCGCGATCACCACCAAGCGCACCACGCAGGCTGCCGATGCCGCAGGCCAGGATGCTGTAGCCGGGCAGGTCCGCAATCGCGGCGGCGACGTCGACCGAGCCGGGATCCTCGAGCATCAGCATGGCAATCGTGCGGCCGGATGGATTCGACGGCGACCAGACGTCGGCGCCGGCCGCGCGGAACATCGCGATCGCGTCACGCGCCTCGTCCACGCCGCGGACGTGCGGCAGCGTCACGCCGTCGGCGCCGGCAGCCAGCACGTCCCTGATCCTGGCTGCTGTCGTGGCCGCGCCATCCCGGGAGATCGGCGGGATCCGGACGAGCAATGCCGGACGACGCGTCGCGGAACCGCGGGCCAGCCCCTGCGCGATGGCGCGCACGTGCGTGGCGTCGTACCCGCTCTCGAGGTTCAGGAAGACGAAGTCGTACAGCGGATTGGCCGCCAGCCGTTCGCCGCCGGCGGCCGAGTACGGCGGCCCGGCCGGCGGGGGCGTGTCAGCCGCGCCTCGGCCGCGGCGTCCCGGGCTTTCGTTGGGAACGAAAATGCCGAAGGCTGGCTCGCCGCGCGACCAGAGATCGATGACGGCCGGCCGTGCCTGGCGCGCCTGGACTGACGGACCAGCGACTGCGGCGACCAGCATCAGCACGACCAGCCGCCGCACGCGGACGGACTCTCTCGGCATGACCCACCCCGGCATGCGGCAGTATGGCGCATGCCGGGGCACGTCGATCACTGCATCGAGTGCAGGCCCACCCGATTCCCCTCGGTGTCCTGCAACTGACCGATGAACCCATGCTCGCCGATGCTCATTTTGGGGACGACGGTCGAACCGCCATTCGACGAGGCCTTCGCAAGCGTGCCTTCGATGTCGGCGACCGCGAAGTAGACGACCGTGCCGGCGTGCGACGGCGTGTAGCCATCGGTCTTAATGAGACAGCCGGCCGCGTGCGGTGCGCCGGGCGTCATCGGGAACATGGCCATCGAGGCCGGGCCCATGTCCATCGGGGCAAGCGACACGCCAAAGACCTGCTCGTAAAATGCCTTTGCTCGACCCAGATCGGTGACCGGAATCTCGAACCAGTTGACGGAATTCTGTTCGGCCAATGCAGCACCTCGTTTGGAGTGGAAGAACTGGCAATTCTGGCACGGCGGTCGCACGGAGCGAAGGCTTGTCCGATTCCGAACGGCACGTAACAGGTCTTACGTGTGGCCCGTGAGGCGGTACTCCAGGTACGTCGGCTCCCAGATGGCCTCGGTCAGCCGTCGATCGATCTCGGCGGCCGTCGCCGGCCGCGCGGCTCCGTTTTCGATCAGCGCGTGCGCGACTGCCGCGGCGACCACGCGGGAGACGTCGCGGAGCTTTGCGAGCGGCGGGAAGATCGATGCGCCGGCGCCGGTCGGGACACCGGTGAAGTCGCTGACCGCGCGGGCCGCCGCCGCGAACGCGGCATCCGGAAGCGACCGGGCACCGGCCACGCTCGCACCGAGGCCGATGCCCGGGAACACGAACGCGTTGTTGCACTGGCCGATGTGGTGCGTGATGCCGGCCACTGTGACCGGCGCGCACGGACTGCCGGTGCCGACCACAGCCGCGCCGTTGGTCCAGGCCAGGATGTCGGCTGGTACGGCTTCCATCTTGCTCGTCGGATTCGACATCGGCAGCACGATCGGCCGCGCACAGCCGGCATGCATCGCCCGGATCACGTCCTCGCCGAAGGCGCCCGGCTGCCCGGACGCCCCGATGAGAATGGTCGGCCGGAAGTTGGCGACCACGTCACGCAGCGAGAAGCCGGAGCTGCCCGAGCGGCTCCATCCGGCCAAGAGCGCCGGATCGGCCGCCAGCTCCTTCTTGTGACCACCGAGACCTGGCCGATCGCTGAGAATCAATCCCCGCGAGTCAATCGACAACACGCGTCGCGACACGTCGGTGGCGCTGAGGCCCGCGGCGCCGAGCGCCCGTCGGACTTGCAAGGCGCAGCCGGCGCCCGAGGCTCCGGCGCCGAAGAACACGATCCGTTCGTCGTCGAGTCTGCGGCCGATGCCGGCAAGCGCTGTGCGGATACCGGCCTCGACGACCGCGCCCGTGCCCTGGATGTCGTCGTCGAAGCTGGGGACGAGCGGCTGGTAGCGTCGCAACACCTCGAACGCGCGTTCGTTGGCGAAGTCCTCCCATTGCACGATGGCGCCGGGAAACACCTGCGCGAGCGCGCCCACGAGCTCGTCGAGAAACGAGAAGTACGCCTCGCCGCGCAGGCGCGGATGCCGCACGCCGAGATACAGCGGATCGGCCAGGAGCGACTCATTGTCGGTGCCGACGTCGAGGTCGATCGGGAGGCCCCGGGCCGGGTGAATTCCGGCGCCGGCGGTGTACAAGGCAATCTTGCCGATCGCGATGCCCATCCCGCCCACACCCTGGTCGCCGATGCCGAGAATGGCCTCGTTGTCGGTCGCGACGATGTTGCGGACGTCGTCGCGACCGGCATGCCGGAGGAGTTGGGCGATGCGCCCGCGGTCGCCGGGGGACACGTAGATGCCGCGCGGGCGCCGGTAGATGTGGCTGTAGCGCTCGCACACCGCGCCCACCGTGGGCGTGTAGATGATCGGGATCATCTCGTCGAAGTGGTCGATGACCAGCCGGTAGAAGAGCGTCTCGTTCCGATCCTGCAGCGCCGCGAGAAAGAGGTACCGGGCGACGTCGTCGCCGATCCGGAGAAAGTTCTCGTACGCGCGGGCCGCCTGCTCGTCGGGCGTCGAGACGGCGGGCGGAATGAGGCCGCGGAGGCCGAACAGGTCGCGCTCGGCCTCGGTGAAGCAGGTGCCCTTGTTGAGGAGCGGGTCGTCCTTGAGCGCGTCACCTCGTCGCGACACCTCGAGATAGCGCACGCCGGTCGCCGGATCGATGCGCTCCTCGTAGCCTCGCGCCGGGGCGGGCGCCGCCGCGGTCGTCACGATCGGCTGCCGCGCGCGTCGAGCGGCACCCAGGCGCGCTTCGTGGCGCCGGTGTAGATCTGGCGCGGGCGCACGATCCGGGTGTCCGGGTCGTTCCGCATTTCCAGCCACTGGGCGATCCAGCCGGGCAGCCGCCCGATCGTGAACATGACGGTGAACATGTTCACGGGAATACCGAGCGCGCGGTAGATGATGCCCGAGTAGAAATCCACGTTCGGGTAGAGCTTGTGGCTGATGAAATAGTCGTCTTCGAGCGCGATGCGCTCGAGCGTCATCGCGATCTCGAGCTGCCGGCTCTGGAGGCCCAGCGTCTGGAGGACGTCGCTGCAGGCCTTCCGCAGGATGACGGCGCGTGGATCGAAGTTCTTGTAGACGCGGTGGCCGAAGCCCATCAGGCGGCTGTTGTCGTTCTTGTCCTTCGCCCGATTGACGAACGCCCGGACGTCACCACCGTCGGCTTCGATGCGGTCCAGCATCTCGATGACCTGCTGGTTGGCCCCGCCGTGCAGGGGACCCCAGAGCGCGCTGATCCCCGCCGCAATGCTCGCGAACAGGTTCGCACGCGAGCTGCCCACGAGGCGCACCGTGCTCGTCGAGCAGTTCTGCTCGTGGTCGGCGTGCAGGATGAGCAGCAGGTCGACGGCGCGCGCCAGCACCGGGTTGGCCTCGTACGACTCGCAGGGCGTGGCGAACATCATGTGCAGGAAGTTCGACGCGTAGTCGAGCGAGTTGTTCGGGTACATGAACGGCTGCCCGAGCGAGTGCTTGTAGGAGTAGGCCGCGATCGTCGGCATCTTCGCGATCAACCGGATGACGGTGTCCTCGATGTTCTGATCCGTTTCGGGCTGCTGGTAGAACGTCGCCAGGGCCCCGACGGCCGCCGCGCACACGGGCATCGGATGCGCGTCCTTCGGCAGGCCCTCGAAGAAGCGGCCGAAGTTCTCGTGCACCATCGTGTGGCGGGTGACCGCGTCCGAGAACGACGCGATCTCGGTCGCCGTCGGCAGCTCGCCGTGCATGAGGAGCCAGGCCACCTCCAGGAACGAGCTCTTCTCGGCGAGCTCTTCGATGGGATATCCGCGGTATCGGAGAATGCCCTGCTCACCGTCGATGAACGTGATGCTGCTCCGGCAGGCGCCGGTGTTGCCGAAGCCGGGATCGAGGGTGATGGCCCCGGTCCGGGCGCGGAGCTTCGAGATGTCGAGTCCCACCTCTCCTTCCGACCCCCGCACGACGGGCAGTGCGACCGTCTGGCCTTCGAACTCGAGATTCACGGTGTCCTGGGCGGCTGTCGTGACCATGGTGGGCTCCTGGCAATCGTGTGCGGCTTCCGGCTCTTCCGGCCGGTAACCTCCGTGTTCCGTGCAAGACGGACGCCGACTCGCCCGGCGTCCCCTGGCGCGGGCAGGGCCCGACCGGCCGGCGCAGGCGGCCGCCGCCGCCGAATACTCCGCGACCGTCGCGGGTTTTCCGGCAGTAGGGCCACCGGGCCGGCACCGGTATAATCGGCCGCTCAGCCCGACGTTTCCCTGCGAGGTGTGTGCATGGCCCGGCGCCTGACCCGGTTGTTTCTTGCGACCTTGATTTCATTGACCGGCGCCGGCGTGGCGACCGATGGCCACCTGCTGGCAGTCCAGACCGGTGCGCCGGCTGGCGTGAACGTCCGCGATACCCGGCTGCTCGAGCAACCGGCCGTCAGCGCGACGCACGTCGCGTTCATCTACGCCGGCGACCTCTGGACCGTGCGGCACGACGGCGCCGAGGTCCGTCGGCTCACGACCGACGAGGGTATCGAATCCAACCCGGTCTTCTCGGCCGACGGGCAGCGAATCGCGTTCAGCGCGCAGTACGAGGGCAACACCGACGTCTACGTCGTCCCGGTCGAGGGTGGCGTGCCGGCGCGCCTGACCTGGCATCCGGGCGCCGATGTCGTGCAGGCCTTCACGCCGGACGGTTCGGCCGTCTACTTCACGTCGGCGCGCGCGGTCTTCACCACCCGCTACACGCAGTTGTTCAAGGTGCAGGTGGCCGGTGGCATGCCCGAGGCGCTGCCGATCCCGAACGTCGCCCAGGCCGCACCGGGTCCGGCCGACCGTATCGCCTACAACCCGATTGCGCCGCGGTTCCTCCAGTGGAAGGAATATCGCGGCGGCACCGTCTCGCGCATCTGGATCTACGACCCGGTGGGCCACGAGATCGAGAAGATTCCGCAGCCGCCGACGCGCTCGAACGACACCGACGCGATGTGGGTGGGCAACATGGTGTACTTCCGCTCCGACCGGGCCGGCGAGTTCAACATCTTTTCGTACGACCCGCGGAGCAAGACCGTCCGGCAGGTCACGACCTATCGTGATTTTCCCATCCTCAGCGCCTCGGCCGGCGCGGGCCGCATCGTCTTCGAGCAGGCCGGCTACCTGCACATGCTCGACCCCGAGACCGGCCGGGCTACACGCCTGACGATTGGCGTCGCAGCGGACCTTCCGGAAGTCCGGCCGCGGTTTGTGAGCGGCACGCGCTGGATCCGCGGCGCCGGTCTGTCGCCGACCGGCGCGCGGGCCGTGTTCGAGTACCGCGGGGAAATCGTGACCGTCCCGGCCGAAAAGGGCGACCCGCGCAACCTGACGATGACCCCGGCCGTGCACGAGCGCTCGCCGGCCTGGTCGCCCGATGGCACACGGGTGGCGTACCTTTCGGACGAGGGCGGCGAGTACAAGCTGCGAATCGCCGGGCAGGATGGCCGCGGTGACGTCCGGACGATCGCGCTCGAAGGACACGGATTCTACGACCGCCTCACCTGGTCGCCCGACAGCCGCAGGCTGTCATACGTCGACAACTCGCAGGCGCTCTACTGGCTGGATCTCGACAGCGGGGTCTCGACCCGCATCGATGGTCACCGGTACTACACGCCTGCCGGCCTGCCCGCGCACGCCTGGTCGCCCGACTCGAAGTGGATCGCCTACGTCGTCAACCTGCAGCCGCTCGTGACGGCCGTGCACGTCTACTCGATCGACGGGAAGCGGTCGCATCAGGTTACCGACGGCCTGAGTGACGTGGCCGATCCGGTGTTCGATCGCAGTGGCAAGTACCTGTTCTTCTTCGGGTCGACCGACGCGGGTCCGGCGGTCGACTGGTTTGCGCAGTCGAACGCCGACATGGACTTCTCACGCAACGTCTACCTGGCCGTGTTGCGGAACGACGTGCCCTCGCCGCTCGCGCGCGAGAGCGACGAGGAGAAGGGCGCCGGTGCGCCGCCTGCCGCCGAGCCGTCACGGCCGGCGGCCGGCGGGCCGGCGCCGGTCGAGCCGGTGCGCATCGATTTCGACGGCCTCGAGTACCGGATTCTCGACGTGCCGGTGCCGGCCGGGCAGTTGTCGAGCCTGCAGGCCGGGGCGGCGGGGCATCTCTACTACCTGCGCACGAGCGCCGGCGCCACCGCGCTCCAGCGCTACGACCTGACCCTGCGCCGCAACGAGACGCTGCTGCCCGATGTCGGCGCGTTCACGCTGTCGGCCGACGGGCGGAAGATGCTCTACGTGAGCAACAACGCGTGGTCGATCGTGTCGACGACCGCGCGCATCGAGCCCGCGGCCGGTCGCATCGCCGTCAACGCCATCTCGGTCCGCATCGACCCACGCGCCGAGTGGAAGCAGATCTTCGACGAGGCGTGGCGCATCAATCGCGACTACTTCTATGCGCCGAACATGCACGGCGTCGATTGGGTCGCGATGAAGCGGAAGTACGAGGCGTTTCTGCCGGCGGTCGCCACGCGGGCCGATCTCAATCGCGTCCTGCAGTGGATGTCGAGCGAGCTCTCGGTCGGCCATCATCGCGTCGGCGGTGGCGACGGGCCGGCCGCGCCCGCGTCGGTACCCGGCGGCCTGCTCGGTGCGGACTACGCCGTGGAGAACGGGCGGTACCGGTTCCGCAAGGTCTACGGCGGCCTGAACTGGAATCCGCAACTGCGCGCGCCGCTCACCGAACCGGGCGTCAGCGTGAAGGCCGGTGAGTACCTGCTGGCCGTTCGCGGCCAGGACGTGCGGCCGCCCGACAACCTGTACCGCTTCTTCGAGAACACCTCGGGCAAGATCGTCGAGATGACCGTCGGGCCCAACCCGGATGGCACCGGCTCGCGGAACGTCGAGGTCGTGCCCATCGCCAACGAGTCGGCGCTGCGCAATCGTGCCTGGGTCGAAGGCAACCTGCGAAAGGTCGACGAGGCCACGGGGGGACGCGTGGCGTATGTCTACGTGCCGAACACCGCCGGCGGTGGTCACGCCTACTTCAAACGGTACTTCTTTCCGCAGGCGCACAAGGACGCCATCATCGTCGACGAGCGGTTCAACGGCGGCGGGCAGGTAGCCGACTACTACATCGATCTGCTCAGCCGGCAGCACATCTCGTACTGGGCGATGCGGTACGGCCACGACCTGCCGACGCCGACCGCCGCCATCGCCGGACCGAAGGTCATGATCATCGACGAGACCGCCGGTTCGGGTGGCGACCTGCTGCCGTGGATGTTCCGCAAGTTCGAACTTGGCCCGATCGTGGGGCAGCGGACCTGGGGCGGGCTCGTCGGCACGCTGGGCTTTCCGACGCTGATGGACGGCGGCTCGATCACCGCGCCCAACCTGGCGATCTGGACGAAGGAAGACGGCTGGGTCGTCGAGAACGAGGGCGTGCCACCCGACATCGAAGTGGAGCAGACACCGCGTGACGTCATCAACGGCCGCGACCCGCAGCTCGAGAAGGCGATCGAAGTCGTGCTCGAGGCACTGCGCCAGAACCCGCCGGCCGATCCCGACCGGCCGGCGTATCCGGTGAGGGGCAAGACGCTGCGTGGGACGACCGGACGTGGAGGCGGCGGCTTCTGAGCGCCTGTCAGTCCGGCCGGCGGCGGGTCGACTATCTCGGTCGGATCAGATAGAACGACGTCTGCCGTCCGTCGATCCACGACCAGCCGTCGGCCAGGATCGCGGCGTCCTCCTCGAGCGCGAAGCGCACCCGCTGGCCACCCCATTCGGGAACCGCGTGCTGCACGTTGAGCTCGATCGAGTGCCACGTGTCCGGGTGGAACACGTACTCGCCGCGCACGGGCACGCCGGTCTGATAGTCGGTCATGCCGATGGGCGGTCCGGCGCCGTGCCCGTGGTACCCGATCGCATGGCTGTAGATCGACGGCGTGAGCCCCTCGGCTCTGGCGGCCGCGAGTGCGCCGGCCAGTGCGGCATTGCCCGTCACCCCGACTGTTGCGTGCGCCAACGTCAGATCCTGCAGGCGATTGGCCGCGGCCAGGCCCGCCCGCAGCCCGGCTGGCGCTTCGGTCTCGCCGGGTTTGAGCACGTAGGCGTTGTGCTGTGTGTCGGTCGAGAAGCCGAGGTAGACGATGCCGAAGTCGGTGTGGAGCATGTCGCCGGGCAGGATGATCCGCGAGGCGGGCACCTCGCCACCGGCGCGCTGGATGCTCACCGACGGATGGAACCACGAACCCAGCCCGAGCGTTGCCACCCGCTGCCGCATCCACCACACCACGTCGTCGGTCGTCGTCACGCCGGGCGTGATGACGGCGTTCGAGAACGCTTCGCGGATGATCTGGTGCGCCACCGTCATGACGTGGCGGTAGGCGGCGGTCTCTTCCGG
>DATKDF010000166.1:0-5672 GCA_035512795.1 Vicinamibacterales bacterium | reverse complement strand
CCTGGCCGCCACGCCCGCCGCCACCACCGCCCCCGCCGCCGCGTCCGGCGAGCGGTGCCGGCGGCGCCGCGCCGGCCACCGCTTCGGTGGGCGCCACTTCAATCTGCGCGTACACGACGTTCGGGTTCGAGCGTGACATCGCCAGCCCGATCCGTCCCATCACGCCAGCCGGCAGCCCGTTGCCCGACAGCCGCCGCCACGTCCGGCCGCCGTCGCTCGACTGATGAATGCCGCTGCCCGGACCGCCGCCGATGAAGCCCCACGCGCTTCGCTGCCGCTGGTAGGTGGCCGCCAGCAGGATGTTCGGGTTCGACCGATCGACGACGACGTCGGTCACGCCCGTGTGCTCGTCGAGATAGAGCGTCTTGTTCCAGATCTTGCCGCCGTCAGTCGTCATGAACAGGCCACGTTCGGCGTTCGAGCCGAACAGGTTGCCCACCGCCGCGACCCAGGCCATGTCGGGGTTGCGCGGATGGACAACGATGCGCGCGATCGACTGGGTTTCGCGCAGGCCAAGGTGCGTGAAGGTCGTACCGCCGTCGGTGGACTTGTAGACACCCGTACCGAACGAGGAACTCTGCCGGTTGCACGCCTCGCCCGTGCCCACGTAGAGAATGTTCGGGTTCGACGGCGCAATGGCGAGCGCCCCTATCGAGTGCGTATGGTGGTCGTCCTGAACCGGGAAGACGAGATCGTACGTCACGCCCCGATTGGAGGTCTTCCACAACCCAGCGGTCGCAAATCCGAGGAAGAAGGTCTTCGTGTCGCTCTCGACCGCCTCGATGGCGTGGATCCGGCCGCCCTGACCGGTCGGCCCGATCGAACGCCACCCGAAGCCCTGGAGCGCCGGATGGGCGGGTTCGTTCTGCAGGCGGTCGCCGGCCGCCGCCTGGGCGCCACCCGGCGCCGAGGCGGCCACGCCGGTGACGTACGGATAGGCGGCAAGCGCCATCCCGCCCAGCAGTAGCAGCCCGAAACGGAGTCTGGTCTGGTTCTTCATGATGATCGTTCTCCTCGGCTCACGGGGGCGCTGCCGTCCCGACGAGCTGGAAATGGGGTGCGCGAATCTTACCGCACAAACACGGGGCGCCGAGCCCAAACCGTTACTGGACCGCCGCGGCTACGGCCCGGACCGTTTCGGCCACGTTTCGGCCCGACGTGTCCACCGTGTGGGCGGCCCGCGCGTAGAGCGGATGCCGCCGGGCCACCAGCTCGGACAACGCCTGGCGGGCCTGCGGATGGTCGGTCATCGGCCGCCGATCGCCCTGCCGGATGACCCGCGTCCAGTAGTCCTCCGCGCGCGCCTTGAGCCAGATGGTCGTCGCCCGGGGCTCGAGCAGGGCGTACGTCTCGGGCGAGGCCACGAGTCCGCCGCCGACGGCCAGCACCATCGCCTGGCGGCTGTCGAGCAGCAACCCGAGCACGTCGCGCTCGAGGCGGCGGTAGTAGTCCTCGCCGTGCAGGCTGAAGATCTCGCCCAGCGCCAGGCCGGCCCGGGTTTCGATCTGCCGGTCGAGTTCTACGAACCGCAGCCGCAACCGCCGCGCGAGCAGCCGTCCGATCGTCGTCTTGCCGGAGCCGCGCAGGCCGAGGAGCGCAATGACTCTGGGTGTGGTCTCATCGGTTGACGTGAGCAGGTCGGCCGGCGACGTCTCGAGGGCGGTGGCAAGATCGGCCAGTCGGCGGACGGAGATGTTGCCTTCGCCGGCTTCGACCGCCATCAGGAACCGGAGAGAGAGGCCGGAGCGTTCGGCGAGCGCCTTGAGCGTGAGCCCGCGCGCCTGGCGGCGCGCGCGGGCGCGGCGGCCGAGCGTGTCGAGCACGGCGGGAACGGCCGGCACGTGTGCAGTATAGAGCACATCGGCGGGGTGTCGAGGCACTATAGTGCCTTGACACCTTCGTAACCGCGCCGATACGCTCGTGGCACCAATGGCCACGACTGAGACCCCGGCACCGCCGCTCCAGATCTCGTTCGAGACGCACCCCGAGGTGTACCGTCACTGGAAGCTTCACTTCGAGGGTCCGGTCGCGACACTCTCGATGGACGTCCAGGAAGACGCCGGCCTGAAGCCCGATTACCGGCTGAAGCTGAACTCGTACGACCTCGGCGTCGACATCGAACTGGCGGACGCCATTCAACGCATTCGCTTCGAGCATCCCGAGGTCCGCGCGGTCGTCGTGACGAGCCTCAAGGAGCGGATCTTCTGCGCCGGCGCGAACATCTTCATGCTGCGCACGTCGAGCCACGCGTGGAAGGTGAACTTCTGCAAGTTCACCAACGAGACGCGTCTCGGCATCGAGGACGCCAGCGCGCACTCGGGGCTGAAGTTCGTCGCGGCGCTCAACGGCATTTGCGCCGGCGGCGGCTACGAACTGGCGCTCGCCTGCGACGAGATCCTGCTCGTCGACGACGCGAACTCGGCCGTGAGCCTGCCCGAGACGCCGCTCCTCGGCGTGCTGCCGGGCCCGGGCGGCCTGACCCGCGTGGTCGACAAGCGGAAGGTCCGCCGCGATCTGGCCGACGTGTTCGGCACGACGGCCGAGGGCGTCAAGGGGAAGCGTGCGGTCGAGTGGGGACTGGTCGACGCCGTCCATCCTGCGAGCCGGTTCAAGGCCGCCGTGGACGCCCGCGCCCGTGAACTGGCGGCGACGTCTGATCGACCGGCCGCCGGGCCCGGCATCACGCTCGGACCGCTCGGCACGAAGGTCACCGGCGACGCACTGGAGTACTCGTCCGTGTCGGTTGCGTTCGACCGGCCCGGGCGCGTGGCGACGCTCACCGTACGGGCGCCCGAGACATCGGTCGAGTCGACCCCCGAGGCGATCCTCGCCGTCGGGGATCAGTTCTGGCCCCTTCGCGTCTTCCGGGAGCTCGACGACGCCATTTTGCGGATCCGGCACAACGAGCCGGAGATGGGCACGGTCGTGGTCAAGGTCGTCGGCGACCCGGCCCGCGTGCTCGAGGCCGACGCCGTCCTGCTCGCGCACGCGGATCACTGGCTGGTGCGCGAGATCCTGCACTTCATCAAGCGGACGCTGAAGCGCGTCGACCTGACGTCGCGGAGCTTCTTCGCGCTCATCGAACCCGGCAATGCGTTTGCCGGTTCGTTGTTCGAACTGGCGCTCGCGGCCGACCGCTCGTACATGTTCGATGACGAGGCGCAGGCCAACCGCGTCCAGTTGTCGGGCCTGAACGCCGGGCCGCTCCCGATGAGCAACGGCCTCACGCGGCTCGAAACGCGCTTCTACGGGCTGCCCGACCAGGTGACGGCCGCGCTCGCGCACGAGGGCCCGTTCGATCCGGCCGCAGCGCGCGAGGCCGGCCTCGTGACGTTCACGCCCGATGACATCGACTGGGACGATGAGGTGCGGCTGGCGACCGAAGGCCGCGCCGCGCTCTCGCCCGACGCGCTCACGGGCATGGAAGCCAATCTCCGGTTCGTCGGCCCCGAGACCATGGAGACGAAGATCTTCGGCCGGCTGTCGGCGTGGCAGAACTGGATCTTCCAGCGCCCGAACGCCGTCGGCCCGAAGGGCGCGCTCACGACGTACGGATCGGCCGAACGGGCAGAGTTTGATTATGGAAGAACATAGGCGGTCCCGGGCCCGGGACCCTGGAATCCTGGGACCGTCAGCGAGGTTGCCTTGATTTCTGCGGACAAGATCCCGAACAACGTCGACCTGCACCTGAACAAGCGCCTGCAGCGGGCGCTCGAGCACTGGCAGCCGGCCTACATTCAATGGTGGCGGGACATGGGCCCGCAGGGGTTCCAGCACTACCACCAGGTGTACGTGCGCACCGCCATCAGCGTCGACGCGGCCGGCTGGGCGCACTTCGAGTACATCAAGCTGCCCGAGTACCGCTGGGGCATTTTCCTGGCCGATCCGGTCATCGACCGGACGATCGGGTTTGGCGACTTCCTCGGCCAGCCGGTCTGGCAGGAAGTGCCCGGCGAGTTCCGCAACCAGCTCCGCCGGCTGATCGTCACCCAGGGCGACACCGAGCCGGCCAGCGTCGAACAGCAGCGCTGGCTCGGGCACCGGTGCCCGAGCCTGTACGATCTGCGTAATCTCTTTCAGGTGAACGTCGAGGAGGGTCGGCACCTCTGGGCGATGGTCTACCTGCTGCACTCGTACTTCGGCCGTGACGGCCGCGACGAGGCCGAGGACCTGCTGGCCCGCCAGAGCGGGAACCGGGACAAGCCGCGCATCCTGGACGCCTTCAACGAGCCCATCGACACGTGGATGGACTTCTTCATGTTCACGATGTTCACCGACCGCGACGGCAAGTCGCAGCTCCTGTCGCTGTCGGAGAGCTCGCTCGATCCGCTGTCGCGGACGACGCGCTTCATGCTCACCGAAGAAGCACACCATATGTTCGTCGGCGAAACCGGCGTCGCGCGCATCGTCAAGCGCACGTGCGAGCTGATGAAGGAGACGGGCCTCGCCGAGGATGTCCGCCAGCTCGGCGGCATCGACCTGCCGACCATCCAGAAGTACATCAACCTGTGGTTCTCGCTGAGCCTCGATCTGCACGGCAACGAGATCTCGACCCACGCCGCCGCCTACTTCTCGACCGGCCTGAAGGGCCGGGCCGAGGAGGACAAGTGGGAGGACCACCGGGTGGTCGACCGGGCCTACCCGATGCAGGTTGTCGAGAACGGCGAGCTGAAGGCGGTCGAGGTGCCGATGCGGAACGCCATGAACGAGGTGCTCCGCGACTGGTACGTCGAAGACTGCCAGGGCGGCGTCGACCGGTGGAACAAGATCTTCGAGCGGTTCGGCATGTCGGACCGGCTGAAGCTGCCGGATCGCAAGTTCAATCGCGGCATCGGGCAGTTCGCCGGGGTCCACTTCGATCCGGACGGCCGCATGCTGACCGCCGAGGAGTGGGCCCGCCGGAAGCACGACTGGCTGCCGAGTCCGGCCGACAAGGCGTACCTCCTGAGCATCATGGCCACGCCCATCTACGAGCCCGGCCGGTTCGCCAACTACATCGCGCCGCCCACGCGCGGCGTCAAGGGGCAGCCGATCGACTTCGACTACGTGAGGACGGAAGTGTGAAGATTTCATTCACTCCATCCACTAATCCGCTGAATTGATAATGTCCCGCGTCCCTGTCTCCTCATTCCCGGGCGTCCGTGTCCTGACGCTCCACGAGCCGCCGGCCAACACGTACAGCTACGACCTGATGCGCGAGCTCGATGCCGCGATTCTCGACGCGCGCATGGACACGTCCGTGCACGTCATCGTGATCACCGGCGCCGGGGACCGGTTCTTCTGCGCGGGTGCGACGATCGGGATGCTGAAGGACGCCGATCCCGACTTCAAGTACTACTTCTGTCTGCACGCCAACGAGACGCTGAACCGGCTCGAGCAGACGCCGAAGCTCGTCATCGCGGCGCTCAATGGCCACACGGTGGGCGGCGGGTTCGAGGTGGCCATGGCGGCCGACCTCCGGATCGGGCGTGCCGGCGGCGCGAAGATCGGACTGCCCGAAGTCACGCTGGGCGTGCTGCCCGGCACCGGCGGGACGCAGCGGCTCGCCCGCTTGATGCGCCCGACCGCACGGCTGGCCTTGTGCGGGGGCGTGAACTGCTGCGCGTACTCGACCACCGCCTCGACAAACGACCGACCCGCCAGCCGGGCGTCGTCCCACACCTCGGTGACGA
>DATKDF010000165.1:0-2828 GCA_035512795.1 Vicinamibacterales bacterium | reverse complement strand
CGCCGCGTCGCCGTCGCGGCCAAACTCGCGCACGCGGCTCCAGAGAGCGGCGTGCGCGGCACCGTCGCGCACGCCGGCCTGCGCGGCGCCCGCGTCGCGGCACCACGCGCCGGCATCGCGCATCTGCCGCTCGACGGTCGCGGGTGAGCCGGCGCCCCACGTCAGCACGTGCCAGCCGGCCGGGGACGTGTCAACGCCGCGCACGAGATCGACGGCGCGCGGGTACAGCACCGAGCCGGCGATGCGCGTCGCGGCGCCGTGGGCAGCCCCCAGGTCGTCGAACACGGCGTCGAGCGTCGCTTCAGCCGCGGGACGAGGGTGGACCTTGAGCGTGACCTCGACCATGACTCCCGCGGTGCCCAGTCCGCCGATGTGCAGCTTGTTGAGGTCATAGCCGACCACGTTCTTCACGACCTTGCCGCCGCTCTTGACCAGCACACCCTCCGGCGTGGCCACTTTCATGCCCAGGACGAGGTCGCGTGCCGTGCCATACAGCAGGCGGCTCGGGCCACTCGCATTCGTCGCCAGCGTGCCGCCGAGCGTCGCGCGCTCGGCAAAGGGCGGGTCAAGGGCCAGGAACTGTCCGGCCTCGGCGAGGCGGCGCTGCAGCGCGGCGAGACGTATGCCCGCTTGAGCGGTCACCACGAGGTCCGCCGGCTCGTATTCGAGCACCGCGTCGAGCGCGGTGAGGTCGAGCGCCACGTCGTACCGGCGCGGCGCGTTGCCAAAGCCCTGCTTGGTCCCGGCGCCCCACGGCACGACCGTGCGGCGCTCGGCCGTGGCGTGCTCGACGGCAGCGGCGACCTCCTCCGGTGTGAGAGGGCGCGCGACGGCGCCCGGTGTCTTGCCGGCGATCGCGTACGACGTGGCCGGCCGGTCAAGTGTCGTCGTCATCGTGAGTGCAGCGTACTCGGCGACGGGCAGGACATCAAATTGCCCTGCGCGACGCAAGCATCTTCTCCGCTGCTTCGACCTGCTGCGGGCTGGGGAAGATCTTGCCGGGATTGAGCACCCCGTCGGGATCGAACGCGCGCTTGGCCCGCCGCATCGCGTCGAAATCGTGCTCCGAAAAGATCCACGACATGTACGCCTGCTTCTCGAGCCCGATGCCGTGCTCGCCGGAAAGTGTGCCACCGACCTCGACGCACTTGAGCAGGATGTCCGCCCCCGCGGCCACGACCTTTTCGGTCTCGCCGGCGACGCGCTGATCGAACACCAGGCAGGGGTGGAGGTTCCCGTCGCCGGCGTGGAAGACGTTCGCGATCGGGATGTCGTAGCGCCGGCTCACTTCCGAGACGGTGCGAAGCACTTCGAGCAACCGCGTGCGCGGGATGACGCCGTCCTGGAGGTAGTAGTTCGGCTTGATCTGGCCGAGCGCGCCGAGTGCGCCCTTGCGCGCCTTCCAGAGCCGGGTGCGCTCGTCCGCGGTCTGAGCGGTGCGGATCTCCTTGGCGCCGTTCTCGACGCAGAGCGCCTCGACCTGCTCGACGAGGCCTTCGAGCCCTTCGCGCAGCCCTTCAAGCTCGACGAGCAACACCGCCTGTGCACCCTCGGGCAGGCCCTGATGACCCGCGCGGATGAGCGCCTCGATGGTCAGCGCATCCATCATTTCGAGCGCCGCCGGGATGATCCCGGCCGCGATGATCGCCGACGTCGTCTGACTCGCCGCGTCGATTGAATCGAAGATGGCGAGCAACGTACGAACGCTTTCCTGGACACGCATCAGGCGGACGATCACCTTGGTGACGATCGCGAAGGTGCCCTCTGATCCGGTGACCAGGCCGGTGAGGTCGTAGCCCGGTTGGTCGAGGACGGCACCGCCGACCTCCACGACGGACCCATCGGCGAGCACGAGCTCGAGGCCGAGGACGTGGTTCGTCGTCACGCCGTAGGCCAGGCAGTGGGCGCCGCCCGAGTTCTCGGCGACGTTGCCGCCGAGCGAGCACGCCGCCTGGCTCGAGGGGTCGGGCGCGTAGTAGAGCCCGTACGGAGCCACCGCCTTCGTCAGGTCGAGGTTGACGACGCCCGGCTCGCAGACGGCACGCTGGTTCTCGACGTCGACGTGCAGGATGCGCCGCATGCGCGAGAACCCGATGGCGATGCCTCCGTGGCTGAGAATGGCGCCGCCGGAGAGGCCCGTACCGGCGCCGCGAGCGACGATCGGCTTCCCATACCGGCGGGCGGCCTTGACCGTCTCGACGACCTCGTCACGGCTGCCGACAAGCACCACGGCCTCGGGGTGGCCGACGTCGATCGAGCCATCGGACCCGTAAGAACGAAGCTGTTCCGGCCGCCAGAGGACGTTCGCCTCACCGGCGATGCCCTGAAGCTCGCCGACCAGGGGCGGCCGGGTCTCCGTGCCGGCTCGAGAAGCGCGCCTGAAGAGAGTGGCAACCATCGGCGTCACCTATAAGGATATCGGAGTGCCGGGCTCCAACTCTCCGAGACGGTTCCGAGTAAGACACTTTCGAGCCACGTCGGGCAGGCCACAGACCACCGTTGGACCGTCTCCATTCGTGCCTCAGAAGTGGTTGATTGTGCCTCGCGATGCTAGAAGTCCGGCCGAGAACCGGGTGGTTGGCGTGACGTGCTCCGCGTGAAGGCCGGCAGGAGAGTGGCTGCTCCGAACCAGCCCGCGGCGTCCGCGGCGGGCCCGAGCGCCAGAGTCGGCGCCAGCACGGGGCTCCGGGCGAAAACGAGGCCCGCCAGGAGCGCCGTGACGGCACCCAGCAGCGCCACCGCTGCCAGACCGCTCTCGGGTGCGGGCGCGGTGGCCGCCGCGGTGGCCAGCAGGGTCAGGTTAGCCACCGCCGCCGCCATCGCGAGTT
>DATKDF010000164.1:0-12360 GCA_035512795.1 Vicinamibacterales bacterium | reverse complement strand
GGGTGTCACGCGAGTCGAGGAACTGGTCGCGTTCCAGTGGGCAGGGGAGTTCAAGCGCGAGCTGTACCGGTTGATTGCGGAGTCGCCGGCGGCGCGGCGGGATTTCCGCTACCGGGACCAGTTTGCCGACGCGGCGGCCGGGGTCGAGGCGAACATTGCCGAGGGCTTCGCCCGCTACAAGCCACGCGAATGTCAGGCGTTCTTCCGCTACGCCATTGGCTCACTCGCCGAGTCGCGCGTCCGGCTGAAGGACGGGGTCGACCGCGGCTACTTCCCGGACGCGGAGTTCGACCGGGCCGATCGCCTTCACTCAGAGCACGTCAAGCGATTGTCCTCCCCAGCACCACAAGCGCTTTCCACTCCGAGCACCTCAAGCGCCCTTCACTCCCAGCACGGTTCCCACAATCTCTTTCTGTTTCTGGAACAGTACCTGCAGTCCCTCGTCGGCGAGCGCGAGCAGCTCGTCGAGCGCGGCGCGGTCGAAGGGCTCGGTCTCGGCCGTGCCCTGGAGTTCAATGAAGCGTCCGCCTGACGTCTTGACGATGTTCATGTCCACGTCGGCGCGCGAGTCCTCGTCATAGGCGAGATCGAGCATCGGTTCGCCGCCGATGACGCCGACGCTCGTGGCTGCCACGTAGTCCCTGACCGGGATGCGCGGCAGCACGCCCTGCTCGCGCAGCCGCTCGAGCGCGAGCACGAGCGCGACAAACCCGCCCGTAATGGCCGCCGTGCGCGTGCCGCCGTCGGCCTGGATGACGTCGCAGTCGATCCAGACCGTCCGCTCGCCGAGCTCGGTCATCGACGTGACGGACCGCAGCGAGCGGCCGATGAGCCGCTGGATCTCCTGCGTGCGGCCGCCCACCTTGCCCGCCGACGCCTCGCGCATCGTCCGCGTCGTCGTCGCCCGCGGCAGCATCCCGTACTCGGCCGTCACCCAGCCCTTGCCGCTGTTACGCAGGAACGGTGGCACCCGGTCCTCGACCGATGCGGTGCAGATGACCTTGGTGTGACCGACTTCGATGAGCACTGAGCCTTCGGCGTGCATCAGGTAGCCGGGTGAAAGCGTGGTCGGCCGCGGCGCGTTCGACGCGCGGCCATCGAGACGAGGCATGGGCGGTTACTGTCCTTTCCGGACCCAGTCCGAGGAGCGCCGGAGCGGATGGCGCAGGTCGAGATGCCCGGCCAGCGAGTCGATCTCCTGGCCGTCGACGAGGATCTGCACGGCCGACACATCCGGCAGATTGACGATCATCGCGTTGACGATGGCGTAGACCGTCAGCGCTTCGTTGACCGAGCCACCGGCATGGCCGGTCACGACCTCCCGGCTGAGGTCGACGTAGGCTTCGCCGCGGGCCGAGAGGTAGACGGCGCGCACCGAGGTGCCGTCGGGCACGACGGGCAGCAGCCCGTCCGGGGGCGGCTGCACCTGCGCCTCGGCGATCCGCCGTGCCTGGGCGGCCGGCGTCGCGCCGTACGGCACGTCGCGCGTCACCGGCACGAGCTCCACGCCGTTCTCGCCCACGTAGTAGAGCGTGGCCGTGATCCGGCGGGCTTCCTCGACCGGACCGGCGCCGGCCGCCGTGTCGGTCGCCTCCCTCGGCGTCGGCCCCGACAGGAGCGCCGGTAGCTTGAGCACGAGCAGGACCACGCCGAGGAGCACGACCGCCGCGCCGGCCAGGAGGGTCACGGCCAGCCCGCGGCTCGACTGCATGCGCAGGCGCACCGAACCGCGGAGCGTCACGGCCGGCCCTCACCCGGACCCGCGGGCCGGCGTCGCATCTCGGTGATCGTGTCCACGATCGCGTCGATGATCGCGTCGGTCCGCCCGGCGGTCGTGAGCGCGCGCTCGTCGCTCGGACTCGACAGAAACCCCATCTCGAGCAGGATGGCCGGCATGTTGCCCCCGACCAGGCCGCGCAGGGGCAGCGTGCCGGTGCCGCTCCGGAAGAGCGGCACCTCGCGCACACGCAGGTTCCGCATCAGCACGGCGCCGAGCGCCGTGGATCGATCCGCAAACGGCAACTGCGCCAGGTCCCACGGCACGGCCTCGATCACGCGCGTACCGCCGCCGATCACGCTGAGCGGCACACCGGGGCCACTGGCCGAGCCAGCGCGATCGCGGTAGGCCTCGAGGCTGAGCGTCCAGGCCTGGGCGCCCGAGGCCGCTGGCGTCGCGGCTGCGTTGGCGTGCAGGCTGATGAACAGATCGGCCTTGTTGTTGTTGGCCAGGGCCGACCGGCGATCGATGGGCACGTCGATGTCGCCCTCGCGGGTGAGCAGCACGCGCAGGCCGAGCCGGCTCTCGATGGCCGTCCGGAGTCGGGTGGCTATTTGAAGCGTCACGGTCTTCTCGAGCGTCCCGCCCGGCCCCCGCGCGCCGGCGTCGTTGCCGCCATGGCCCGGGTCGATCACGACCGTGCGCAGCACGCCCGGGGTCGACAGGTCGACGACCGGTGGCGGGGTGGCTGGTGTGGTGGCTGCCGGAGGCGTCGGCGTCGTGGGTGTCGGCGGCAGCAGCTCCACCATCAGTCGCGACTCGTCGGGCGAGCTGTCGGCCCGGAAACTGGCGACCGACGGGCCGAGCTCGATCGTGAGAACCGTCTCGTCGACACGGGCGCCGGCGACAAAGTCGGGGTCGGTCGCCGGCAGGCGGGCGAGATCGAGGGCGGCTGCGTCGAACTGCAGCAGCAGGCGGTTGTCCTCGCGCGTCACCTGGTGCGGCGTGCCTGGTTCGATGCCGATGTCGAGGCGGCCACGGGTGCCGATGCGTTCGAAGCGCACGGTGATCTGCGGTACGCGGACCGTGCCGACGATGATGAGCCGGCTGTCGCGGCGGACCTCGACCCGCTGGCCGAGCGCCCGGCCCACGGCTCGCGGCAGGAAGTCGAGCGGCACGAAATACCCGGTGCGGTCGCGCAGGACCGGCGCCGAGAGCGAGTCGATGCGTCCGCCCACCGAGACGAACGACTGATTGGGAATCAGCGTGATGCGCTGGTCGCGCGCGACGATCGTGAGGCCCTCGACGAGCGGGTCCTCGGTGACCGTCAGCCCGAACAGCTCGGCCACCCGCTCGAGTGCCACGAGCTCGGTCGTCCCTGACAGGCGGACGGGCAGCGACCCTCGGCCCTCACTCGTGAAGACCGTGTACGGGGCCGGTCCCTGCGTCGCCGGACGGGCGACCAGCCCGGCCGCGACGCCGGCCGACACGATGAGCGCCAGCACGAGCGGACGAAGGCGGCTTCGCAGCAACAGTTCATTCTATGCCGGCGATTCGCTCTACAATCCCCGCACGGTTCGATGGCACCGCTTGCCGGCTATTCGGGCACACCCCTCGTCAGGAAACTCGGCATCAAGCCGGGCACCACGGTGGCGCTTCTCGGGGCGCCGCCCGGATTTGCCCGGACGCTCGGCGACCTGCCGGCCGAGGTTCGCCTCGTGACGCGTCTGGCCGGCTCGCCGGCGCTGGCGATCTGGTTCGTCGGCCGGGGCCGTGACCTCGACCGGCGGATCGCGGCCGTCGCCCGTCAGATGGGCCAGGGGCTCTGGATCGCCTGGCCCAAGCGGGCGTCGGGTGTGCCGACCGACGTGACCGGGGCGCGCGTAAGGGCGGCGGGCCTCGCGCACGGGTTGGTGGACTACAAAGTCTGCGCGATTGATTCGACCTGGTCCGGGCTGAAGTTCGCCCGCCGCCGGACATCGCCTGCCCACGCGGAACGATGACAGAACCGGCCGTGGTCTTGTATCGTATTTGATTGGTTGGACGGGTCGGGTCGAGCCCGAACGTCCGCGGCGGCGCCTCACCCCACGCCCCACCACAACCTGGCTCCTGCAACGGTGGTTCGCATCATGATGCCTGCTTTCCTGTTCCGACCTGTTCATGCCCGCGCGTTCCTGGCGCTCGTCGCGATGGCCGCTGCGGCCGCGGCGTGCGGGGGCGCGCCCCGGGGGGCGCCCGGGGCCGGCGGTCCTCCCGGCGGCGCATTGCCGCCCATGCCGGTCCAGATCGTGCCGCTCGTGCTCGAGCCGATCGAGCGCACCACGGACTTCGTCGCGACCATCAAGTCGCGGCAGTCCACCACGATTCAGCCGCAGGCCGAGGGGTTCATCACCCGCATCGCGGTCGCCTCCGGCCGCCGGGTGTCGCCGGGCGACCTGCTCTTCGAGATCGACGCCCAGTCGCAGCAGGCGGCCGTGGCCAGTCTCGAGTCGCTCAAGGCCGCGCGCGAGGCCGATGCGGCGTTTGCGCGCCAGCAGGCCGAGCGGGCAAAGACGCTCCATGGTGTCGGCGCCGTGAGCCTGCAGGAACTCGAACAGGCGCTCGCGCAGCAGAAGGCCGCCGAAGCGCAGCTGCAGGCCGTCGAGGAACAGATCCGCCAGCAGCGCGCCGAGCTGGCCTACTATCGCGTGGTGGCGCCGACCGCCGGCATCGTCGGTGACGTGCCGGTTCGCGTCGGCGATCGGGTGACCCGGACGACCATGCTGACGATGATCGAGGACAATTCGAGCCTCGAGCTGTACGTCAGCGTGCCGGTGCAGGACGCGCCGCGGCTGCGGACCGGGCTCACGGTACGCCTCGTCGACCCGATGGGCACCGTGCTGCAGACGACGCGCGTGGGGTTCGTGTCGCCCTCGGTGGACGATGCGACCCAGACCGTGCTCGTCAAGGCGCCGATCAGCCAGGGCAACGGGACCTTCCGGACCGACCAGTACGTGAAAGCACGCATGGTCTGGGGCGCCGAGCCCGGGCTGCGCGTGCCGGTGACGGCGGTGTCGCGGATCAACGGGCAGTACTTCGTCTTTGTCGCCGAAGCGGGTGAAGGCGGCGGCCTGGTCGCGCGCCAGCGGCCGGTCGTGCTGGGACCGGTGGTCGGCAATGCGTACATCGCCCTCTCGGGTCTGGCCGAAGGCGATCGACTGATCGTGGCTGGCACGCAGAAGATTGGCGACGGCGCGCCGGTGCAGGGCCTGCCGGCGGGGCCGCCGTCTGACGGCGGCCGCGGCAGCGCACCGGGAGGCGGGGCGTGATCAGCCGACTGTTCATCAGCCGCCCGATCCTGGCGGCCGTCTGCTCGCTCATCATCATGCTCGCGGGCGCGGTGGCGATTCCGACGCTGCCGATTGCGCGCTACCCGGAGCTGACGCCGCCGTCGGTCACGGTGTCGGCGTTCTATAACGGCGCCAATGCTCAGGCGGTCGAGAGCGCCGTCACGACGCCGCTCGAGCAGGCGATCAACGGCGTCGAGGGCATGCTCTACATGTCTTCGTCGTCGACCAATTCGGGGTTCTGCAGCATCACGGTGGTCTTCGAGATCGGCCGGGATCCCGACCTGGCCGCCATCGACGTGCAGAATCGCGCCAATCAGGCGCTCGGCCGCATGCCGGCCGACGTGCGCAACAACGGCATCACGGTCACCAAGAACGTCTCGTCGTTTCTCGGCGGCATCGGGTTCTATTCGGACGAGAACCGGTACGACTCGCTCTTCATGAGCAACTACCTGGACCTGTACGTCCGGGATGCCATCCGGCGCGTGCCGGGCGTCGGCAACGTGATGATCTTCGGCGAGCGCAAGTACTCGATGCGCCTCTGGCTGGATCCGGATCGGCTGGCCGGCCGGGGCCTGACGGCCGGCGACGTGGTCAACGCGCTGCGCGAGCAGAACGTGCAGGTGGCGGCCGGGAGCATCGGCGGCGCGCCGGCGGCGGCCAACCAGCCGTACGAGATCAGCGTGCGGGCCGAGGGCCGGCTCACCGAGATCGACCAGTTCGAGCGGGTGGTGATTCGGGCCGGTCGCGACGGTGCGCTCGTGCGGTTCAGCGATGTCGGCCGCGTCGACCTCGGGGCCGAGAACTACACGTCGAACCTCCGGTTCGGCGGGATCGAGGCGATGGGGCTCGGGATCCAGTTGGTGCCGACGGCCAATGCCCTCGACACGTTCGACGGCGTGATGGCCGAGATGGCGCGCCTCGAGCGCGACTTTCCAGCCGGACTGCGCTGGTCGCTCGCCTTCGAGCAGGTGAGCGTCGTCCGCGAGTCCATCAACGAGGTGCTCAAGACGCTGGCCGAGGCGATCGTGCTCGTCGTGCTGGTGCTGTTCCTATTCCTGCAGAACTGGCGCAGCACGCTCATTCCGGCGATCACGATTCCGGTGTCACTCATCGGCACGTTCGCGTTCATGAAGCTCTTCGGCTTCTCGATCAACACGCTGACGCTCTTCGGCCTGGTCCTGGCGACGGGCACCGTCGTCGACGACGCCATCGTGGTCATCGAGAACATCGAGCGGCACATGCGCGAGTTCGGCAAGAGCGCGTACCGGGCGGCCGTCGACGCGATGCGCGAGGTGTTCTCGGCCGTGGTCGTCATCGGCATCGTGCTGGTCGCGGTGTTCGTGCCGGTGGCGTTCTTCCCGGGCACGACCGGGCAGATGTACCAGCAGTTTGCCATCACGATTGCGTGCGCCGTGGTGCTGTCGGTCTTCAACGCCGTCACGCTGACGCCGGCCCTGTCCGCGTTGCTGCTCGACAAAGAGGTCCGGACGCACGGCTGGTTCTTCACCGCGGTCAACCGGGTCATCGACGGCGGGACGCGGTTCTACGTGACCAGCGTGCGGGCGGCCCTCCGCTGGAGGGTGGCGGTCCTCCTGCTCTTCGGCGTGGCGCTCTGGGGCACGTGGTCGATCTACCAGGCGGTGCCGTCGTCGTTCGTGCCGGACGAGGACGAAGGCTATTTCATGGTCATCGTCCAGGCGCCGGCCGGCGCGTCGCTCGAGTACACGACGGCCGCCATGCTGCAGGCCGAGCAGGTCATCAGCGCGCAGCCGGAAGTCCTGGGCGTCTTCTCGGTGGCCGGCTTCAGCTTCAGCGGCGCGGCGCCGAACCAGGGCCTCATGTTCGTGCCGCTCCGGTCGTTCGAGGAGCGGCGCGATCCGGCGCAGGCGCTCCAGGCGATCCTGGGCCGCGTGATGCCGCAGCTGTTCGGCATTCCGGGCGCGCTCGTCATCCCGATTGCGCCGCCGTCGGTGCCGGGGCTCTCCGCCTACGGCGGGTTCCAGTTCGAGGTGCTCGACGCGTCCGGTGGCGACATCTCGAACCTGGCCGCGACTGCGTATCAGATCATCGGGCAGGCGACGCAAAGCGGGCAGGTCGCGGGCCTGTTCACGAGCTTCACGGCCAACGATCCGCAGCTGGTCGTCGACATCGATCGCGACAAGGCCCGGAGTCTGGGCCTGCCGATTCACGAGATCACCGACGCGCTGCAGGTGTACCTGGGGTCGCAGTACGTCAACGACTTCGACTTCAACAACCGGGCCTATCGCGTCTACGTGCAGGCCGACCAGCCGTTCCGGGCCGAGCCGGCCGACCTCGGGCGTTACTACGCGCGCACGGCGGCCGGCGACATGGTGTCGCTCGACGCGGTCGTCAGCGTGCGGGAGACGACGGCGCCGGCCGTCATCAGCCATTTCAACCTGTTCCGGTCGGCGTCGATCACGGGCAGCGCCGTGCCGGGCGTGAGCTCGGGCCAGGCGATCGCGTTGATGGAGCAGGTGGCGGCCGAGACCATGCCGCCGGGCTTCCGTTTCGCCTGGGCGGGGCAGTCGCTCGAGGAGATCCGGTCGGGGTCGACGGCGGCCTGGATCTTCGCGCTCAGCATCGTCCTCGTCTACCTCGTGCTGGCGGCGCAGTACGAGAGCTGGGTGCTGCCGATCATCATCCTGCTCGGTGTGCCCCTGGCCGTCTTCGGTGCGCTCGGCGGCCAGTTGATCCGCGGATTCGCCAACGACGTGTTCTGCCAGGTCGGGCTCGTCATGCTCATCGGGCTGGCCGCCAAGAACTCGATTCTGATCGTCGAGTTCGCGGAGCAGTTGCGTGAACAGGGCCGGTCGATCGTCGATGCCGCCGTCGAGGCTGCGCGCATCCGGCTGCGGCCGATCTTGATGACGTCGCTCACCTTCATCCTGGGCGTGCTGCCGCTGGCGCTGGCGACCGGTGCCGGCGCCGGGGCCCGGAACTCGGTCGGCACGACCGTGGTGGGCGGCATGATGGCCTCCACCTTCCTGTCGGTCGTTTTCATTCCGGTGCTCTACGTCGTCATCCGGTCGACCTTCCCCGGGCGGGTGCGCCGGGGCGCGGCCGAACCGGCAGTGGGAGGCTCGCATGCGTAGGCTCGTGATGCTCGCGATCGGGGCGTGCCTGCTGGCCTCACCCGCGTCGGCGCAGACGCCAGTGGCCGTGACGTTCGACGAGGCCGTGGCGCGGGCCATCGAGCGCCACCCGACGGTGGCCCGCGCCGCCAAGGCCATCCTGCAGGCCGAAGCCGTGATCGACCAGGCCCGCGCGCTGACCCGGCCGTCCATCGACGCCACCTTCGTGAACGCGACGATCAACGAACGCGTCGCGTTCGACGATGCGACCATCGCGCCCCGGAACCAGTCGACGTTCAGCGCCCGGGCGAGCCTGCCCGTGCTGGCGCCCGCGCGCTGGGCGCGCGTGGCACAGGCGCGCGACCAGGTCGCCATCGCCAGCGCGTCGACGGCCGAGGTGCGGCAGCAGATCGCGCGGGCGGCGGCCGAGGCGTTTCTGGGGGTCGTGGCCGCCCGGCGTCAGGTCGAGGTCGACGAGCGCGCGCTCGAGACGGGCAGTGCGCATCTTGACTACGCCCGCCGCCGGCTCGAGGGTGGCGTCGGCAGCCGGCTGAACATGCTGCGCGCCGCACAGGAGGTCTCGGCTGCCGAGGCGCGCGCCGAGTCGGCGCGCCTGGCGCTCCGGCAGGCGCAGGAGGCCCTCGGCGTGCTGCTCGTCGAGGACGGACCGGTCGATGCGGCCGGTACGGCTGCGCTCGATGTGCCGGGCGTCGTCGACGAGTCGGCCTGGATGGCCGCCCGGCCCGATCTGGTGACGCAAGGCGCGATCATCCGTGCGGCCGAGCGGGTGGTCCGCGACAGCTGGAAAGACGTCGCACCGGAGGGCACGCTGGCGTTCGATCCGCAGTACCTCACCCCGGCGGGCCTGTTCCAGCCATCCGGCACCTGGCGGCTCTCGATCACCGTGACGCAGCCCATCTTCCAGGGGGGACTGCAGCGCGCCGTGGCGCGCGGCCGGCAACTGACGCTCGACACACAGCGCATCGCGCTCACCGAACTGGAGAACCAGGCTCGGGCCGACATCCGCATCGCGCAGGCGGCCGTCGCGAGCTTCGAACGGACGTTGGAACACTCGCGGCAGTCGGCGCGCGAGGCCGAAGAAGTGCTGACGATCACGACGACCGTCTTCGAGGTGGGCGCCACGACGAACATCGAGCTCATCGACGCCCAGCGCTCGGCGCGCGACCGGGAGACGGTCGTGACCATCACCGAGAACGCGCTCCAGCGCGCCCGGCTCCAGTTGCTCGTCGCACTCGGGCGGTTCCCGCGCTGACGATTGGCCCGCCGCCTCAGCGATCTGCCACGATGTCCTTCATGTGAAAGGGCAAGTCCTGTAGAGTGACGGCTGCATGCGTGTCACGCTGCCTGCCGTCGCCGTCGTCCTCGTCGCGCTGGTCTGGCCTGTCACGAGCCAGACCCAGGCGCCTGATCTGCTCCTCGTCAACGGCACCATTCTCACGGTCGATGCCCGCGACACGGTGGCCGAGGCGCTGGCCATCCGCGGCGGGAAAATCGTCGCCGTCGGCACGACCGGCGACATCAGCCGGCTGGCCGGGCCGAACACCGGCGTCGTCGACCTCGAGGGCCGCACGGCCACGCCTGGACTGATCGACACGCACCTGCACGTGTCGCCGCCGTCGGATCAGCTCGATCTCGGCGATCCCGACATCCGGACCCTTGCTAATCTGCAACAGCGACTGGCGGCCGCCGTCGCCGAACGGCCGGCCGGCGAGTGGGTGCGGGGGCGGGGATGGGACGAGGGCAAGCTCGCCGAGGCGCGGTTTCTCCGCGCCTCGGATCTCGACCCCGTGTCGCCGAACCACCCCGTGTGGCTGACGCACACGACGGGCCACTACGGCGTCGGCAACACGCTGGCGCTCGAGCTGGCTGGCATCACGCGCGAGACGCCGGATCCGCCAGCCGGCACGATCGAGCGGGATCCGAACGGCCAGCCGACCGGGCTCATGAAGGAATCGGCCACGGGGCTCGTCACCCGTGCCATGGGCGGCCGCGGCAGCGGCGGCGGGCGCCGCGCGGATCCGGCCGCCGGCCTGGCCGCGACGTTCGCCAACTTCAATCGCGAGGGTCTGACCGCCGTGAAGGACCCCGGCGTGAGCGCTGCGCGCTTCGACGCGTACCGTCAGATGCTCCAGGACGGCACGCTCAACGTACGCGTCGTGGCGCTCTGGCGCGGCGGGCGCACGGTCGAGTCGGTCGACGGCACGATGCAGCAGATGGCGCGCTATCGGCGCCGGCCGGCCACCGAGGGTGACGGCCGGCTCATCTCGGCCGGCGTGAAGCTCTACATGGACGGCAGCGGCGGGGCGCGTACCGGCTGGATGCACCGCGACTGGAACATCGAGTCGACTGACGTCGACGCCGGCAACGTCGGCTATCCGACCACCGAGCCGGCTGTCTATCGCGAGCAGGTGAGGCGCCTGCACGAGGCGGGCATCCACATCGGGACGCATGCGGTCGGAGACCGCGCCATCGACTTCGTCGTCGACACCTACGCCGACGTGCTCGAGGCCAGGCCGACCCGGGGGCTGCGCCACGCGATCATCCACGCCAACATTCCGACCGATCACGCCATCGACGTGATGGCGATGCTGCAGCAGACCTACGACGCCGGCTATCCGGAGGCGCAGGCGCCGTTCATGTGGTGGATTGGCGACACGTACGCGGGCAATTTCGGCCCGGCGCGCTCGGCCCGGCTCATGCCGTTTCAGACCTACGTGAAGAAGGGCGTGGTCTGGGCCGGCGGTTCGGATTACAGCGTGACGCCCTACGCCCCGCGCTACGGGCTCTGGTCGTCGGTCGTGCGCCGGCCGCTGCGTGGCACCTACGGCGAGCAGGCGTTCGGGACGGCCGAGGCCATCGACATCCGCGCGGCGCTCCGGTCCTACACGATCTGGGCGGCGCGCCAGCTGTTTCTCGAGGATCGCATCGGGTCACTCGAGGTCGGCAAGGACGCCGACATCGCCCTCTGGGCGCAGAATCCCTACACGATGCCGGCCGACGAGCTGCAGCATCTGCGCTGCGAGATGACGATCCTCGCCGGCAAGGTCGTGTTCATGGAACGCCGGTAGGCCCGCTACCGGCCGAACATCTTCAGGCCGAAATCCGGATCGGTCACCGTGCCGCCGATCCGGATCGGCAGCACCGCGCCGGCGCCGTGCTTGCGGAAGAACGGGTCGATGACCCTCAGGAGCACCGACTTGAATCCCGTCGTCGCCTGCGAGAGCTTCGCGTCGAGCAACAGGCGGCCTTCGAAGTCGAGCAGCTCACCGCGAAGGCCGTAGCTGCCGCCGAGTTCGACCGTCGCGCCGCGCACGGCAAACCGCAGGTCGGGCAGCGCGAGGCGGCCGCCGCGCAGCCGGAAGTGGCCGCTGAAGTTCGACAGCACGTTGTCGATCTCCTCGTTCCGGGGCTCGCCCTGGCCCCGGCGACTGAGCTCGTCGACCTTGTCCTGAACCGCGTCGCTCGCGAAGCGTCCCCGGCGGATGGTGAACTGGCCGTCCAGCCGCAGGCGATCGACGACGGGCTGCTCGCCGGGCGGCAGCTCGAGGCGCGCGTCGAACGCGACAAGGCCGGCCATCGGCGGGTCGTCCTGGCTGACGACGAGGCGGATGAAGTCTTCGAGCCGCGCCTCGGTGGCGGAGGTGTCCAGACGAACCGTCTTCCCGTCACTGCCGGCCGTGCCGGCCACCTCGCCGGTTGCCTCGAGCGCCGAACCGGCCAGCGTGGCCGAGACGCGGTCGAGGTACGTGTTGCCGTTGGTGCCGTCCACGCGGGCCTCGAACGTCGCCTCGAGCGGCAGAGGATGGCGGCCGGTGTCGACCTGGAAGTCGGCCATCGTCGTGCGGCCCGAGACGGCGATTGCCTCGAGCACACCGCGGAACTGGCCCGTCGAGCTGAGCGTGCCGCCGAGGCCGCCGAAGACCGACATGTCGGCGTCGGAGAGCGTGTAGTCGCCGGCAAGCGGCGTCAGGCGCGGGTGCCGTCCGTTCCACGGACCGAAGATGCCGGAGGTCCGGATCTCGCCGTGCGGCTTCGGATTGATGAGGCGCGCCTCGAAGGCCGCCGGCGCCTCGAGCGAGAAGTCGCGCAGCCGGACGTCGAGAATCTCGAACTCGAGCGGCGTTCCTGTCGGGTCTTCGGGCGCGACCTCGAGTCGCGCGCCGGTCGAGATGATCTCCTCGATGACCCAGCCGCTCAGGGT
>DATKDF010000163.1:0-6163 GCA_035512795.1 Vicinamibacterales bacterium | reverse complement strand
TCGGCTCGTCGGCGTGTTCGACCTGGCTGAACTGCAGCAGGCCGACGCCGACCAGCCGGTGCGGGCCATCGCCAACTCGAGCGTGACGTGGCTGTCGGCAGACGCGCCCCTCGCATCGGTGTTCGCCCATCCGGGATGGCGCACGCTCGATGCCATGCCGGTCGTCGACGACGGCCGGCGTTTTCTCGGCGTGCTGCGACACCGGACGATGCGTCAGCTCCAGGAACAGGACACGCCCGCGAGTGGCGACGACCGGACGGTGCGGACCGTCATGGCGCTGGGGGAGATTTACTGGCTGGGACTCTGCGGTCTGCTGCAGGGCATCGCTGTGACCGCGAGCGAGTCGGCTGCCCCGGAAGGAGGCGCGTCGTGACGGCCGAAGCCGTCCTGCTCGACGCGCTGGCCGTGGAGTACGTCACGCGCCATCCCGATACGGCCGCGCAGGCCGTCCAGGATCTCGATCCCGGTCACGCCGCGACGATCGTGGGTGCCACGCCGCCCGGGGCCGCCGCCCAACTGCTGGCACGGCTGGGACCGGACTCGGCCGCGCGCATCATCAGGCGCCTGCCCCCGGAAACGTCGCAGCGCGCACTGGCCGACGCCGACCCGGGCGTGGCCACCGCGCTCATCCGCCGTCTCGGCAGCGGCAAGGTGCAGCGCGCGCTCCTCGCGGGCCTGCCACCGGTACGACGACGAGAGGTCGAGACGTACCTGAGTTACCCCGAGAACAGCGCCGGGAGCCTGATGGACCCGGCGGCGCCGGTGTTCCGCGACGACACCCGGGCGGGCGACATCGCCGCATCGCTCCGTGAGTCGCGGCGGTTCGCCGACGACGTCGTCATGGTCGTGGCACCGGACGGCGCGCTGCGCGGGACCATCACGACGGTCGAGGTGCTCCTCGCCGATCCGGACGAACGACTGGCGTCACTCGGCATCAAGGCCACGCCCACGATCGAAGCGTTCGCCACGCGCGTCGAGGTCGCCGAACTGCTCGAGCACCAGGGCCCTGCCGCACTGCCCGTCGTTGACGTGGCCGGCCGCCCGGTTGGCGCGCTCAGCCAGCGCGCGCTTGCGAAGGTGGCCGAGCAGGACGTGGCGGCGGACATGCAGGCCATGGTCGGCGCCAGCCGCGACGAACGGGCGCTCTCGAGCGTGAGGTTTGCGGTGCGCAAGCGCCTGCCCTGGCTGGAGGTCAACCTCCTGACCGCGTTTCTGGCCGCGGCCGTCGTCGGCCTCTTCGAGCAGACCATCGCCACGTTCACGGCACTCGCCGTCCTGCTGCCGGTCGTGGCCGGGCAGTCGGGTAACACCGGCGCCCAGGCGCTGGCCGTGACGATGCGAGGACTGACGCTGCACGAGATCGGCCTGCGTCACTGGCTGCCGGTCACGATGAAGGAAGCCACGGTCGGATTCGTCAACGGCCTTGCCGTTGCGATGCCGACGATGATCGGCGTCGTCATCTGGAGCGGGTCGACCGGGCTCATGCTCGTCATCGGCCTGGCGATGGTGCTGTCGATGACGATTGCCGGCATCGCCGGCGCCTGCGTGCCGATGGCGCTCCAGGCGACCGGCCAGGATCCGGCGCAGTCGTCGTCGATCGTCCTGACGACGGTGACTGACGTCACCGGGTTCTTCAGCTTTCTCGGCCTGGCTTCGCTGTTCGCGCGGTGGCTGTAGGCCGCCTGGCGGCCGGCCGTCGCTGGCCGCGCGCGTGGAAGCGGCGCACCAGTCGTCCGGTGTCCCACGTGTCGGCCTCGAACGCCTGACGGTACTCGGGCGGAGCCGCGGCCAGGAACCGGTCGGTCGCCTGGCGCCGTGCCTGGTTGCCGACGCCCTTGCCGATGACGTAGCGGATGCGGCCGCACTCGTCGATGACGACGGTCGAGCCGCCGGGAAACCACCGCCGGTTGCGCCGCACGCGCTGCGTCACCTCGGCCACGACGTGAAAGTCCAGTTCGTTGTCGGGCGACAGGCGCCGCAGGGTGCGGACCGACTCGATGACCGGCGGCTCGTACTCCGCGCCATCGCGCCGGCCGGGTGGGACGACGCCGAAGTACTTGTGGCGGCCGGCGGTGATGTAGTCGCCGAGCGCGCGGGCGCGGCGCGCGCGTTCGACCGGCCCCGGAAACCAGCCCGGCTCCCGGTCATGACGCAGGCGCGCGAAGCCGAGCCGGGCGAGCGGTGGCAGGGTCACTTCGGGCGCCCGCCACAGCAAGGCTTCCTCCGACAGATCGGGCACGGCCGGCACCGTGATGCCGTAGCGGCGGAACGCCAGCACGAGCGCCTCGCGATAGCCGTACGGGTCCTCGGGCACCGTCACGAAGTCGGCGGTCACGAGCGCGCGCAGGAACTCACCGAACGTCAGATCCACGGGCGGACAGTAGTCGATGGCCCGGATGATGATGTTCAGGAACTGCCCAGCCAGATCGCTCGCTTCCCGCGTCAGGAGGCCAATCAGGTGGTCGCGTGCGCCGGGCGCCTGCTCGCCGATCTTCCGGAGCGTCCGCGTCTTCTTGTCGAACACCCGGCTCATGGCCTCGAAGACAGCCGCCACGAGCACCGCGCCGAGATCGTGGTGTTCCTTGTCGCGGTCGTAGAGATATTCCTCGTCAATCGGGTCATCCGGCTGGCCCGGGTGGAACCGCACCTGCCGCAGCGCCGAGCGCCCGTCGCCGTCGCTCCGACCCCACTCGCGCGCCATCTCGGTCAGCAGCCGCGAGTCCAGTCGCCCGCGCTCCGAGTCCTCCAGGCCGCGGCGCACGACGTCCGTATACCGGAACCGCATGAGGAGTGCCACGAGGTCGGCGAAGCCTTCGTGGAAAGCGGCCACGTCCGGGTTGGACGGCAGAAACAGATGTGGCCGCATCCCGTCGAGGAAGGCATGCGCCACTTCGTGGGCGATGACGTCGTGCGACAGGCTGGTGAAGACGAACGCGCCCTTCTGCGTGCGGCCGGCCGACGAGGCCGTGGCCTTGACGTAGCCGAAGCAGAGTGCGCCTTCGCCGGGCACGTAGTACGCGTTGTCCTCCAGATCGAAGTGCGGCCGGATCTCGAGCCGGCCGTCGCCCCGGTTCCGCACGGCGGGGGCGAACTCGGGCAGCCGGCCAAGCGCCAGCCGGAACCGGTCGTATGACGTCATCGCCACGGCATACGTCATCTGCTGCGCAAAGGCTGGATTGGTGGTCGACGGGGTCAGCCCCTGGCCGAGCAGCACGTCGCGGTCGTCGAGATCGACGGGTGCGAACACCGAACCGGTCGGGCCGTGCACGTCGCGGACGACGAAGAGCCGGCCGCTTGGCCCCGGACCGGCCGGCTCCCAGGTGACGGGCAGCGTGGCGATGGCGCCGTCGAACTGCGAGGTGCCCGGGTCCTGGGTGTAGACGCGCAGGGGCCGATGCACCGGATCGCCGGGCTCGCGGCAGTACGGTGTCACCTGGGCCGCCGCGGTCACTCCGGGGCCGAGCCGGTACGGGACCTTCGGCACGTCAGCGTCCCAGGCGCGCGCGCCAGTGCGCGGCGCCGGCTTCGAAGAACTCCAGGCACCAGTCGTCCCACGCGGGATCGCCGGCCGCCGGCAGGCCTGCGGCGCCCTGAGGACCAACCGACGGCGCCGGAGATGCCGTCCCCGCGAGCAGTGCGCGACCGGCGAGGGTGGCCGGCAGCCGCATCAGCCGAGGCGTCTGCGGCCGGCCGAGCGCGATCACGCGGGCGGCCACGTCGTTGCTGAAGTCCTCGTTGGTCATGCCGCGCGAGACTGCCGCGGCCAGGTCCGCCGTGGCCACACGCGTGAAGTGGCCGTGGCCGTCCGACTCGTACGCGAACTGGTCGTCGAGACAGGCCGCGAAGTGAATCAGGCCGGGCAGCGACTCCTCGGGCGAGGTCGGCCGCGGCGAGCCGGCCCGGGCGCGGTACTGCCGATGGGCGTCTTCGAGTTCGGGCGTGAGCGGCAGGAACCGGCGCCGCTCGTCGCCCCGCGCCGCGCGCACGTCGAACGGCGCGAACCGGCTGTTGGTCCCCGAGTGGCAGCAGTCCATGAAGAGCGTCAGAAGGGCGCCGTCGGGCAGCCGGCGATAGACATCGGCCAGGTCGTCGTCGAGGAGCAGGGCGCCCGACTGGTAGTCGATGGGCACGAGCGCTTCGTCGTAGCGATCGCTCTCATCGCCGTCGAGGTCCGGCGCCTGCGAGCCGTGCCCCGAGTACTGGAACACGAGCATCCCGCCAGGCTCGGCCGATTCGACGAGCGTGCCCAGGGCGTCGAGCACCCGTTGGCGCGTGGCCTCGCGGTCGAGCACGGTCGTGACGTCGAACCGGAGGTCGCCGAGCACGCGCGCCCACGCCTGCGCGTCGCGCACGCAGCCGAGGAGTGGCGACGTCGGATAGCCGTCGATGCCGACGCACAGGGCCCGGCCAGGAGCGACCCGGCTGCCCGGACCGCGCCCGGTGAGGACCGCCGGCGCACCCGCGCCGTACCAGCCGGCAAGGTCGCGCGACGCGGCCTTGTTGCACGACTCATCCTGCAGCGAAAACTCGATGTCGGTCGACGCGCCGGCAATCGTCGCCAGCACCGACCGCATCGTGGCATCGTCGTTGTCGAAGCAGCCGTGCTTGCGCGCCCGGGTGGCCGGATTGTGCGGCTTGCCCCTCGCGTGCGACAGTTCCAGCCGATGCCGACCGGCCGGCTCGAACAAGGCCACGAGCGCCTCGTCGGCGGTCAACCGCTCCTCGAGACCCAGAATGCCCGCGTGTCGATCCTCGGGCTCGAAGGCGCCGGAGATCAGGTACAGGAGCGATTTGCCGTAGACCGGGATGCCGAGCGGCTTGACGAGATCGTCGCCCCGCTCGGCCTCCTCGTCCATCGTGTACATCTCGAAGTGCCGGAGGTCGGCGCTCGCCAGGCGCGGCACGATCAACTGCTTGAACAGATCGATGCGGACGGCTGGCGCGAGATACGCGAGGCTCTCCACCTTCATGCCGGCCTCGACGAGCGCCGGAATCAGGTGCGCGTGAAAGATCGCGCCGGCGCTGTGCCCGACCGCGTGGAGCGCGATGGACTTGCCCGGCGGCGGATTGCCGACGAGCGACGACAACGCCTGCGTAAAGATCCACGCGCCACCGGCCTGCCCAGCCTCGGCATCGGGACTCGATGCGCGGAGCGCGTAGTCCTTCATGTCGTCCCAGAGCGGCTTGGCGAGCGGCCGGGCGAAGCGCTCGAAGCGACGATCCCACCAGTCGCCAATCCCACGGCCGAGTCCGAGCCTGTTCCGGATGACCTCGAACGCGCCGGTCTCCCAGACGAAGTACACCGGGAAGATGCCGTGATCGAGCCACCACTGGCGGGTGCCCAGCGCGTAGGCGAGCGCGTCGGTCTCCTTGATGAGCCCGCCATGCGCGTGCATCATCACGCGGGGTTCGTCGGTCGTGTGCGCGTACTGCCGGATGGCCTCCACAATCCCGTCGATCGATCCGTCGGGCATCGTGAACTGGCCGCCCTGCGACAACAGGCCACGACTCAGATTGACGACGTGCGGCCGCAGGACCTCCCATTCCGGTCTCGTGCGCTCCAGCACCGCCGACAGATCGCGCGACGCGCCCCCGGCGACGCGCGCCCGGGCCCGCGCGTCCGCCTGGATCGCCCCGGCCGCCAGGTCGTGCTCCGGCACTTCCCAGGCCTCGTACCCGCGCGCCGCCTCGCCCGGATCGATCGTGACGTCGTGACCCAGCAGAAACTCCCGGCCGAACGGCAGTTGCCCCCTCGCCCCGGCACCGGCCCGGCCCTTTGCCGCAGGCTTACGCCGCGCGCCGCCTGGACGGCCGGCAGCCATGGATTCGATTGCTGCCTGTATCTCATTGATGAATAAGACTTTATCTACGCCTGAACCCGGGCATGACTTCGGCGAACCCAAGTCCCGATGAAAGAAGACCTGCCCGGTTCCGAGCTGCCGAACGTGGAGAATCGCGGCCACCACGTCGATTGCCGCCTGACGCTGCAGGCCGTCGAGCGGGTCCCGGCCGTCATCGAAGTCGCCGACGATCTCGATCATGAACGGCCCCTTCTGCCGGCTGCCGTTCATCCCGGCCTGACTGGCCGGCGGAAGGTTCCAGTTCCGGCCGGTCCACGAGAGGCCCTGGGGATCGATGGTCAGGTGCTGCGCGATGTCGTCCC
>DATKDF010000162.1:0-14452 GCA_035512795.1 Vicinamibacterales bacterium | reverse complement strand
CGACGGCTGGGCTACGCGCCGCTCCGGCGTGCCGTCCGAGCCTGTGCCCGCGCGGCCGACGCGGTCATCGCCACCGATCGCTCGCTCGAGGCGGTGGTACGACGCCACCTGCGCGTGACCGACGACCGCGTGCAGGTCATTCCGAACGGCATCGACCTGGTCGAGGCCAGCCGATACGCCGGACCGGCCGAGGGCGCCATCGCGCGCCGGCGTCACGGCATCAGCCCGCAGGAGTTGGTCTTCGTGAGCGTCGGACGGCTCGAAACCAACAAGGGCTTTCACCTGCTGCCGGCCGCGCTCGCAGCGGCCGCGGCGCGGTCGCCGCTCCTTGCAGCGGCCGGCTGGCGCTGGATCCTCGTCGGCGGCGGCCCGAACCGGGCAGCCATCGAACAGTCAATCCACGACCACGGGCTGCAGTCGCACACGATTCTGGCCGGACAGGTGGGCGACCCCGAGCTGCACGCGTGGTACGAGGCGGCGACGGTCTTCGTCCACCCGACGCGCTACGAAGGCAGCTCGATCGTCACGCTCGAGGCGATGAGTCACAGAAAACCGGTCATCGCGACCCGGGTCGGCGGTCTGCCGGACAAGGTCCGGCCGGGCGAGAACGGCTGGCTCGTGCCCGCCGACGACCCCGTCGCGCTGGCGGCAGCACTCGCCGAAGCCTCGGAAATGCGCGGCAAACTGCCTGAAATGGGGCTTGCCAGCCGCCGGGTCGTCGAACAGGAGTTCGCCTGGACGGCCATCGCCCGGCGGCAGGTGGCGCTCTACGCGGGCGTTCTCGGCTGGCAATAGAATTCTGAGGGTGCGTCGCCAGTAGGTCGCCGAGCACCCGCGGAGCCCAGGCAGGGCGTCCGGCTCAGCGCAGGCCGGCCCGGGAACGGAGGTTGCCGATCCAGTCGGCGACGGCCGCGTCGCGCTCGGCGACCTGGAGCCGGCCGAACAGCCGATCGAGGTGGCGCCCGATCAGGAGTTCCTGCCGGAACCAGGCCGCCAACTCGCCCTCGGTCGACCCGGCCCGCTCGAGCAGGGACGCCACGTCGCCACCGGGCGCAACCCGCTCCTGCCACGCCCGCCGCAGAGCCGCGACCGTCGCATCGTCGGGCAGTTCCGGCTTGAAGCGGGCGACCTCGGCCGCCATCAGCAGGTGATTCTCGAGCCCGCGCTGCGCAGCGGCGTCACTGGTCGCGTCTGGCACCAACGCGAGCAGCCGAACGCGGCGCACGTCGAGCTCGGTGATCACCTGATCGGCGACCCGCTCCAGCACGCGATCCACCGTCACCTGCGCCGACGCCGGGGCCGGCTGCAGCAGACACCCCAGTCCCGTCACCACGATTGCTGCGAGTGTGCCCCTCATGATTCTTCTGACGTCCCCTGCGGCCGGCTCGTTGCCGCGGCGGCCGCTACGCTCAAAACGCCTCACCAATGCTCAAGTGCAACTCCCACCCGCGTTCGCGCCGGCCCGCGATGGTGTTGCGCGTGAGCTTGAACCCGGCATCGACCCGCAGGGGGCCGAGTGGCGAGTCCCAGCGAAAGCCAAACCCCGCCGTCCCACGCAGTCGGTCGAGATCCAGGTCCCTGGCCCTGCGAAAGACATTACCGCCATCGACGAACAGGACGGCCGCGAGCGGCCGGCCGAACAGATCGGCAATGCCGCTCCGCAGTTCGGCGTTCAGGATGAGGACGGCGTTGCCGCCGTCGGAGAGGCCCTCGGAGCTCAGGATCTCCTCCACGCCGAGCCGGTCGAGCTGAAAGCCGCGCACGGTCGTACTGCCACCGGCGAAGAACCGCTGGCTGGCCGGCAGGTCATCCAGCGAATCGTCGGGGTCGATCGGTCCCGAGTCGTCGTCGGGTTCACGCTCGGCCGCCCGCGCAATGCCCAGTTGCGCCCGCGTGGCCAGCACCAGGCGGCGGCTCCCGGTGAGCGGCGTCAGGCGGAGATACTGGAGAAACGTCTTGACGTAGTCGACCTCCGATCCGAGGAGCGTGAGCGCGGTCTCGAAGTCCGCCGTGACGAGCTGCCCCCTGGTCGGACCGACGACGCTGTCGCGCCGATCCCAGGCGATGCCGGTCGACAACATCGAGAGCCGCACCTGGGGGAACAGCCGGTCGACAGTCGGCTGCTCATCGGGCGGAATGATCTCGTCGAAGAGCTTCGTGAAGTCGAGCGCGTAGCGGCCGCTCACGGCGACCGCCGGCGACACGCGGCGCAGCACCTCGGCATTGATGGCCTGGCGCAGGAAGTTGAAATTCGTACGCACGCCCTGTTCCGACGTGAACCCGACGAGCAGATCCGAACTCGACTGAAACGCCCGGCGCCCGCGATAGCTCACCGTGGCGCGGTACTCGATGAACCCGAACCCGCCGCTCTCCTCGGTCGAGAGCGTCTCACGGCGCAGGCCGACCCGGCCGAACGCACTGACGGTGCGATCGCGCCCACCGATGTGGCGCCGCGCGATTTCGACGAATCCGCGAGGCGCGGCTTCGAGGACGTCCTCGACCCCCTCACCGGCCACCGACCGTGAGCGGGTGCCGACCTCGAGCCCGCCGCCGAACCCGAAGGACGTCGCCGGCGCTTCCTCGACCGACAGGATGACGTGCACGCGCTCGTCGCCGCCGAACCGCTGTTGCTCACTGAAGTTGACGCGCGCGATGCCGAGCTCGGCCAGTCGTCGCCGGCTCTCCTCCTGCGCCGCCGGGCCGAATGGCTCGCCCACGCGCATCGTGATGCGCTCCAGAATCGTCTGCTCGGAGACCCGACGATTGCCCACCACGGTGATGTCGCCGACCAGGGTCTCCGGCCCTTCGACGATGTACAGGACGAGCGTCACGGCGGTGCCGTCGGCGCCAAATGTCGTCTCGCGCAATTCGATTCCCGCCTCGCGGAAGCCGCGGTTCCGATAGAAGGTTTCGAGCGCGAACCGGTCGGCGACCGCGGCGGCGAACGAATACGGTTCGCCGGGCCGCGCGCGCATCAAGGCGCGCAGATCGGACTCGGCGACACGGGGCGGCGCCGAATCGAACTGCATCACGACCTGGCTGATGAGCCCCCGTGGCCCCTCGACGATCTCCGGATGCAGCACGAGCCAGGCGTCGGACCCGGTCGACCGCCCCGCTACCTCCTCGTAGGCCGGCACGGCCGAGAACTGGTAGAACCCTTCCTGCTGAAATGCGACGGCGACGCGTCCGAGGCCCTGGAGCACCCGCGCGTCGTCGACCGGATCACCGGGCGCCAGGTCCATCAGCCGCAGGATCTCCTCGTTCCGCAGGAACAGCCCGGCCGGCAGCTCGATGCGCGCAAGGCGGAAGCGGCGCCCGCGTGCGACGGTGAACGTGATGACCAGTTCGCCGTCGCGCTCCTCGCGGCTGTGCTGCACGGTGGCGTTCCGGTAGCCCTCGCGGACGAGCGCGCGCCTGATGAGCTGGTCGGCATCCTCGAGAAGGTCCTCGTCGGCCGAACCTTCGCGGCGGATGGGCACGAGGTCGTCGATGTTGCCGATCGGTCGGTCGCCGGCCCACTCGACACGGATGCGCGGGCCCGCATCGACCAGGATCTCGAGATCGACACCCGTGCGGTCAGACGACTCGAACACCTGGGACCCGACCACCGCCGAGTAGTACCCTTGCCGGCTCAGCTGCTCGCGCAGGCCCGCGAGCGCCGTGGCCAGCGCCCGCGGCCGATACGGCTGCCCGTCCTCGACGGCCGTCCGGGACCGCACGTCACGGTCGGGCAGGGGCGACTGGTTGTCGACGGTGACCGACCGGATGGTCGCCCGCGATCCCGCCTCGACCGCCAGCACCAGGGTCGAGCGGCTCGTGGCCGGAACGGGCACCGTGTCGGCCAGCACCCGCGCGTTCAGGAAGCCCTCGTCGGTGAGCGCGCGTTCGATTGCCTGCTCGACGTTACGCAGATTCGCGTCGGCCGGTGGCAGCCCGCCGTACAACTGCCGCACGCGGCCCTCGAGCTCCCCGGCGGGCAGCCCGAGCGTACCGGTGAGCACGATCCGGTCGATTGGATGACGCGGCTCGAGCGCCACGGTGACGACGAGCCCGGCCGGCACCTCGTCGACCAGGAACCGGACGTCATCGAAGCGTCCGAGACGGCCGAACTGGTCCATGGTCGAGCGAACGGCCGCCGTGGTCAGCGGCTGGCCGGCGCGCACGGTGACGAGCGCCAGCAGCGAGCTGTCGGTCTGCAGTTGCCCGGAGATGGTGACCCGCACGTCGGCCACCAGACGGCCCAGGTACGCGTCGATGGGTGCCTGCGCCCGGGCCGGCAGGGCCGCGAGCGCCAGCAGCGCCGACAGGGCCACGAGCCGGATCGCCGCGTGGGTCATCAGAAGACGTACCGGATGCGGAAGTCGAGCGCGAATGTGCGATCCTCGTTGCGCGACAGGACCCATGACAGCCGGTCGTTCTGATCGTACTCGAGCAGGATCAGCTCGTACTGCGAGGCGTTGCTGAGCGTGCGCGAGTAGGTCAGGAACACCCGGCTCGACAGGCGCTGGCCGACCGTGATGCGGGCCGTGGGGTTGAGCGACTGGAGCGTGCTCTCGTTGCCGAGGAGCGGCGTGATCGCCAGCGTGTCGATGGGCACGAACTGCTGGACCGCGCGCTCGACACCCGACGAGATGGGCGAGGTCAGCAACTGCGCCGCCGCCGAGCGCAGGAGAATCGCCTGGGCCTGCTGCGGCGAGGCCAGTGCGCGCTGCTCGACCTGCCCGAAGTCGGGTAGCTCCCCGAACACGAGTGCCAGGACGTCGATGGCGCTCGCGAGTGGCGGATCCGACTCGAACGTCGGGGTGATCGAATCCTGAGTGCCGGTGACGCGCAGGCTGACGCGGTAGTTCTGCCCGGCGATGCCCTGGCCGGGCACGCGAATCCGCGTCTCAACCTCGACGTCGAAGTACGGCTCGAATCCGTCGGTGCCACCCAGAAAGTCGATCGATCCCCGGCGCATGGTGTAGCGATTGCCGGCAAAGAACAGCTCGCCCTGGTCGAGCTGAATCGACCCGACCAGTTGCGGCCGATCGGTCGTGCCCGTCAACGTCAGGTCGGCGCTGGCCCAGATCGTGGCATCCGGCAGCTGGATGACCGGTTCGGGCAGCCGGGTGGCGGTCAGCCGGATGTCGAACTCCACCGGGAACCCCGTTGTCTCGACCGTGGCCACCGGCTCCGGTCCCGGCGCCGCGCCGCCGGCGGCCGCCGCAAAGTAGCCGAGCAGGCCGGCATTCGGATCGAGCGGGGTGCGATACGTGGCGCGAAGCACGTCGACGTTCCCGGTCAGGCGCGGCGAGTCGAGGGTACCGGTGAGCGTCAGTTCCGCGTTGACCGTCGAGCGCAGCCCCTCGGGATACCGCAGGTTCATCGCCGTGCCGGTGGCCCGGACGTTGAACTCCTCGAGGGTCGCCCCACGCAACAGGATCGACCCGCCGAACCGCACGCGGCCGTCACCGAGCCGCGCGCTCACGCCGTCGAGATTGACGCCCGTGCGATCGAAGACGATCGGCCCGTTGATCTCGGTGAGGCTGTGCGAAAAATCGCTGTGGCGCAGGCGGCCGGCGCGGATCTCGCCCTGACCGGACAGGTTGAAGGCGTCGGTGCGGCCGACGATTCGCGCCTCGACCGACGCGGCGCCCGAGGCGCGGACGTCGGGAAAGAACAGCTGCAGGATGGCGAGGTTCGCGCCGCCCGTCATGCCGATGTCGACCGTCGACGCGCCCAGGTCGACGCCTCCCGAGAGCTCGAGGCTCGTGTCCACACCGACCAGCCGCATCTGGTCGATCGCGAACTGGTTGGCGCCTAGCGACAGACGCAGCGGGCCGTCGTTCCGGAGGTTGAATTCGAGCAGCCGGAGCGTCGCCGCGTCGACCGACGCGGTGACCGTCAGATCGCCGGCCCGCGAGAGCGGCCCGACGACCCGCACGCGGCCCGACGCCGTCGCCACGGCATAGTCGGCCAGGTCGGGCCCGAACAGCCGCAGGAACGGATCGAGCGATTGCTCCAGCACGTTCAGGTCGAACACGGCCTCGGCGTCGTCGGTGAGCGCCAGGCGGCCCGACCCGCTGATCGTTCCCTGCGGCGACGTCGCCACGAAATTATCGATCGTCATCAGTTCGCCACGCACGACGAACCGGCCGCTCACCTGGCCGACGAACTCATTGCCGGCGTACAGGTCCGGAATGACCGGCGAGACCTCGTAGACCGGGTCGTCGAACGACCCGCCGCCCGTGGCCGTGAACCGCAGGACGCCGGTGAGGGGCGCACGGTCGAACGTGAAGTTGTCGAGGGCTTCGACCGGAATCCGCTCGCCGTCGGCGTCGAAGTCGTAGGTGTTGTCCCAGCCGATGCGCGCGGCGCCGCGCACGACGCCACCGGCCTTCGCCATGGTGATGCCGCGAATCTGCAGCCCGTCGCCTTCGAACGACAGGTTGCCGGCCGCCGAGTCGAAGCGCTCACCCCAGGCCACACCCGGCTCGATGCGGAGACGACCCGCGCCGAACGGGCCGCGATACGGACCGTTCAGCTCCAGCGTGATCTCGGCCAGCGTCCCGTCCACCGGCCAGTCATCCAGCCCGAACGCCCGCCGCAGGTCGACCATCGGCCACCCGGCAATGGCGAACCTCGCGTTGATCTCCTCGGCGCCGTCGTCACGAAAGCCCAGCGCAAAGCGGCCGTCGGTCCGGATCGTCGCGCCGTCGTCGCCACGAACCTCTCCACCCGTGATCGTGACGTAGCCGCCTTCGACGACCAGGTCGCCAGTGGCGTCGCCCCACTCGACGTCCCAGGCCCGAAGCGCCTGACTCGTGAACCTGCCACTGATCCGGGGCGCGTTGAGCGGCCCCACCATCCGGCCGTCGAACACGCCGCGGCCGCCGACCTCGATGGCCCGCGTGCGCGACCCGCGCGCGGTCAGCACGGCCGCCAGGAGCCGATCGCTCTCGAGCCAGTCGACGCTCGTGGCGCGAAACGCGATGTCCGACGTGCCGCCGCCCGACGGACCGGAGAACGTGATGAACGTCGAGGGCGTGGCGGCCGTGCTCTCGAGAAACGTCAGACCGGACGGACCGAACGTGTAGGCGACGCGGCCGGCCACCGGGAACGGCCCGAGCGGCGCGTAGCCATCGAAGGGTTGAGGCGGCGGCCGGAACACATAGGGTGTCGACGGCAGGGCCGGTCCGGTCAGGGTCGCGCCGTCGGGCGCGGTGATGGTCGTCTGCCCCTCGCCCGAGACACCCTGGCCGAACCGCCCGTTCGGCCACGTCATGGCCACGCGACCGGCCAGGCGTCCCTGCGGTTCGAGACCCGACCACCCGACGTAGCGCACGATCGCCGGCAACTCGACCGCGTCGTAGTCAGCCGAGAACGATGCGGTGGCGCCGCCGGGCGAGCCGAGCGGCGCCAGGCCGTACGTCAACGCGACGCGACCGCCGTACAGGTCGGCGTCGGCGCGGTGGACCTCGAAGCGATCGGTCAGCCAGGTGAGCGATCCGGCCAGGTTGTCGAACTCGATCCCGTTGACACCCGCGCGGCCGCTCGTGAAACGGCCCGACAGCTCGCGGCCCTCCTTGAAGAGCTGGAAGAACCCGTCGAACCGGCCCACGCCCTCGAACGTCCAGTCCTCGTTGGCGAAGAAGATCTCCCGCATCCGGGGAAAATCGACGGTCGACAGCACCTCGTACCGCTGCTCGGGCCAGTTGCCGAAGTCGACGACGCCGGTCACGCGCGACGCTGCGCCGTCGGTCTCGAGATCGATCTGGTGCAGCCGGACGAGGCCGCCATCGAGCGTGAACCGCGTGCTGAAGTGGGCCCACATCGGCAGGAACTGGCTGATGCGGACCGTGCCGTCCGAGAAGCGCGCCGTGCCGTCGTAGCGTCCGAGCGCGTTGTTGCGCGCGACGTAGACGTTCAGGTTGGGCGCATCGACGCTCCAGGGCGCGCCGTGGTCGTCGTAGACGAACTGACCACGCGAGGCGTTGACAAACAGCAGGCGCGGCCGAAACGGCAGGGGCGCTCCCGACGACCCGCCGCCGGGCCCGCGCAGGTTCGGGACGTTGTGCGTGTTGTCGCCCCATCGCTCGACGACCATCGCCCAGTCGGTCATCGTGACCTCGAAGACGATCTCGTTGCGCCAGAGCGCGGACCAGTCGAGCTGGACGGCGATGCGGCCGGCCTTGAGGAACGGCCGGTCGGCGGCGCTGCGACCCTCGATGAGAATGTCGTCAATGACGAACAGGCCGGGACGAAGCGTGGCGCTGATGTTGCCGATGTGCAGCGGCCGTTGGAGAAATCCCGTCCCGGCGCGTGAGGCGCGCTCCTCGAGATTCAGGCCGGGTACGCGGCCGAGATCGACGGTCAAGAGCGCCACGACGAGCGCCGCGATGATCGCGGCCGTCATCTCGACGACGCGGCGGGTCCAGCGACCGAGGGCACGCCGCCTGCGTCCGCGCGGCCGTGCCGGCGGGCCACCGGACGGCACGTCAGGCCGCACAGCGGGCGTCTGCGGTTCGGAAGGACCGCTCACACATCCAGCTTACCCGACGCCGGGCGCCGTCATTCCACGACGACCAGCAGCCGGCCGGCCTCGACCAATGCACCCTCGGCCACCGCCACTTCGCTCACGGTGCCCGGCCGGATGGCCGCGAGTTCGTTCTCCATCTTCATGGCTTCGATGACGACCAGCCCCTGCCGCGCCGCGACCTGGTCGCCAGGCGTCACGAGCACGCGGACGATGCGGCCCGGCATGGGGGCGACGAGCCGCTGCTGGCCGGCGCCGCGTGCGTCGGCCTCGGCCCGCCGGCTGCGGCGGCCATCGACGGCGGCCCGCACAACGACGTGCGGCAGTTCGACCAGCCAGTCGCCACCGGCGAGCGCGGTCAGCGCCGCATCGACGACCCGGCGCTCGGCCGTCACGAGCGACAGCCCGAGGTCGGTCGGGCGTGCATCGAGCTCGACGACGTCGTCGTCGACGCGGACCCGAAACCGGCCGCCCGAGCCGTCTGCGGCGCCGAGCGGCTCGACCGACACCTGCCGGACGCGCCCGCCCACGTCGATCTCGAACGTCACGACCCGAGTCCCCCGAGTCCCTCGAAACGCGCGGCACGTCGCCAGGCGCCGCCCGAATCACCCGTCCCGGCCGTCGACGCCCCATGGGCGCGAAACCAGGCGCCGAGCGCGACGGCCATCGCGGCATCACGCGCGTCGGCATCGGTGACGTCGACGAATGGCTGGCCCTGGCGCGACGCGAGGACGCGATCGAGATAGGTCGTGTCGAACCGCCCCTCGAGAAACTCGGGCTGGCGCACGATCCACTGGAAGAAGGGCACGGTCGTCTGCACGCCAACCACGCGGTACTCGTTGAGCGCCCGCGCGAGGCGGTCGATCGCGTCGGCACGCGTGGCGCCCCAGGCCACGAGCTTGGCGATCATCGAATCGTAGAAGACGGGGATCTCGAACCCCGGCGCCACGCCGCGGTCGTCGCGGACGCCGGGCCCGGCTGGCGTCGAGAGCGCGCGTACCAGGCCGGGCGACGGCAGGAACTGGCGATCGGGATCCTCGGCGTACACCCGGCATTCGATGGCGTGCCCGCGGGGCGTCAGCGCCTGCTCGGGCGTGACGGTCAGCCGCTCGCCCTGCGCGATGCGCAACTGCCACTGCACGAGGTCGACACCGGTGACCATTTCGGTGACCGGATGCTCGACCTGCAGGCGCGTATTCATCTCGAGGAAGAAGAACTCGCCGGTCGCGTCGACCAGGAACTCGATGGTGCCCGCGTTGGTGTACCCGACCTCGCGCGCCACGCGGACGGCGCACGCGGCCATGGCCCGCCGTGTGTCGGCCGGCAGCACCGGCGAGGGCGACTCTTCGACCACCTTCTGATGGCGGCGCTGAATCGAGCACTCACGCTCGACGAAGCCGAGGATGGTGCCGTGGTGATCGGCCAGGAGCTGAATCTCGATGTGCCGCGGTCCGATCAGGCGGCGCTCCAGGTAGATGGCGGCATCGCCGAAGGCCGACAGCGCTTCGGACCGCGCCGCACGAATCGCCGCCGGCAGTTCGGCCGGCGCCTCGACGGTGCGCATGCCCTTGCCCCCGCCGCCGGCGACTGCCTTGACGACAATCGGGTACCCGAGGCGCTCCGCTTCGGCGACGATGGCGGCCTCGGGCGCGTCAGCGGCGTACGGTTCGACCGCGCCTGGCACGACCTGCACCCCGGCGGCGATGGCCGCGTGACGAGCGGCCGTCTTGCTGCCCATACGGGCGATCGCGTCGGCGGTGGGCCCGACGAAGGTCAGGCCCGCGTCGACGCACGCGGCCGCGAAGACCTCGTTCTCGGCCAGGAATCCGTAGCCCGGATGGACGAGCGTGGCGCCCGACGCGCGCGCGACGTCCAGGAGACCGTCGATGCGCAGGTAGCTGTCGCGCGCCGGACTCGGCCCGATGTGCCACGCCTCGTCGGCCAGGCGCACGTGCAGCGCCGCCCGGTCGGCGTCCGAGTAGACGGCGACCGTTCCCAGACCCAGTTCGCGGCAGGCACGGATGATGCGAACGGCGATCTCGCCGCGGTTGGCAATGAGGACCTTCATCAATGCCTCAGAGCGGGATGTTCCCGTGCTTGCGGGGCGGGTTCCGGTCGCGCTTGTTGGCGCAGCTGGCCAGCGCCTCGACGAGCCTGCGGCGCGTGGTTCGCGGCTGGATGATCCCGTCGATGAAACCACGCGCGGCGGCCACGAACGGATTGGCCAGCTTCTCGCGAAACCCCTCCACGAGCGATGCACGCAGCGCCGCCGGATCGTCTGCTGCGGCGATCTCACGCCGGTAGAGCACGTTGACGGCGCCTTCCGGACCCATCACGGCGATCTCGGCGGTGGGAAACGCGTAGTTGAAGTCCGTGCGGATGTGCTTGCTGGCCATCACGCAGTAGGCACCGCCGTAGGCCTTGCGCGTGATGACCGTGATCTTCGGTACGGTCGCCTCGGCAAACGCGTACAGCAGCTTGGCGCCAGCCCGGATGATGCCGCCGTGCTCCTGCTGCACGCCGGGCAGGAAGCCCGGCACGTCCTCGAACGTGATGAGCGGAATGTTGAAGGCGTCGCAGAAACGAACGAAGCGCGCACCCTTGACCGACGAGTCGATGTCGAGCACGCCGGCCAGCACGGCCGGCTGGTTGGCGACGATGCCGACCGGCCGGCCGCCGAGCCGCGCGAACCCGACGACGATGTTGCGGGCATAGTGCTCGTGCACCTGGAGGAACGCGCCGTCGTCGACCACGGCGTGAACCAGGTCGAGGATGTCGTAGGGCTGGTGCGGCTGGGCCGGCACGAGGGCGTCGAGGGCGGCATCCTCCCGGTCGACCGGATCCGACGTGGCGCGCCGCGGCGGATCGTCGAGGTTGTTCGACGGCAGGTAGCCGAGCAGGTCGCGGATGAGCTGCAGGCAGGCCCGGTCGTCCGGCACCGCAAAATGCGCGACGCCGCTCTTCGCGTTGTGCGTCATCGCGCCACCCAGTTCCTCCTTGGTGACTTCCTCGTGCGTGACCGTCCGGATGACGTCCGGCCCGGTGACGAACATGTAGCTCGTGCCGTCCACCATGACGTTGAAGTCGGTGATCGCTGGGGAATAGACCGCCCCGCCGGCGCAGGGGCCCATGATGGCCGAGATCTGCGGCACGACACCCGAGGCCAGCGTGTTGCGCAGGAAGATGTCAGCGTACCCGCCGAGCGACAGCACGCCCTCCTGGATGCGCGCGCCGCCCGAGTCGTTCAGGCCGACGATGGGCGCGCCCATGCGGACGGCCAGATCCATGACCTTGACGATTTTCGCGGCGTTGGTCTCCGACAGCGAGCCACCGAACACGGTGAAGTCCTGGGCGAACGCAAAGACCGGCCGGCCGTCCACGCGCCCGTGCCCGGAGACGACCCCATCGCCGGGAACGACCTCCTTCTCCATGCCGAAGTCGCGGCACCGGTGCGTGACGAGCTTGTCGAGTTCCTCGAAGGTGCCGGGGTCGAACAGCAGGTCGATGCGCTCGCGCACCGTCAGCTTGCCGGCCTCGAACTGCTTGCGCAGCCGGTCGGCGCCGCCGCCGAGCTCGGCCTGGCGCTCCAGTTCGGCCAACCGGTCCGACGCAGACTTCGGTGACTCAGGCATGGACATCGAATCGGGCAGTGACCAGTGACGATCGCATCATCGCGCCTTCGTCTGCGCCTGCTCCCAGTCCTTGAGAAACTTCTCGAGCCCGATGTCGGTGAGCGGGTGTTTGAAGCAGGCTTCGATCACGGCCGGCGGGCAGGTGCAGACGTCGGCGCCCATGCGCGCGGCCTGCACGATGTGCATCGGGTGACGCACCGACGCGACGAGAATCTCGGTCGCCATCTCGTAGTTCTCGTAGATCTCGACGATCTGCTGGATGAGCGCCATGCCGTCGGTGGCGATGTCGTCGAGCCGGCCGACGAACGGGCTCACGAAGGCGGCGCCGACCTTGGCGGCGATGAGCGCCTGCGTCGGCGAAAACACGAGCGTCACGTTGACGGCGATGCCGTCGGCCGCGAGCACGTGTGTCGCCCGGACACCGTCGCGCGTGAACGGGCACTTGACGACCACGTGCGGGTCGATCGTCGCCAGCTCGCGGCCCTCGGCGATCATCTCGTCCGCCGACGTGGAGACGACCTCGGCGCTGACCGGTCCCTGCACGACCTCGCAGATGCGCTTGATGATGGCCCGCGGGTCGCCGCCCTCCTTCGCCATCAGCGACGGGTTGGTCGTCACGCCGTCGACGATGCCGAGCGGAACGAGCTTCTCGATCTCGAGGATGTTGCCGGTGTCGACGAAGAACTTCATGCGCCCTCCCGCGCCACGACGCTGTTGGTGAGCGCGCCCACGCCCTCGACGTGGACCGTCACCTGATCGCCCGGCCGGATCGGCCCAACGCCCGCCGGCGTCCCGGTGGAGATGATGTCACCCGGCAGGAGCGTCATCACCGACGAGATGAACTGCACCAGTTCGGGAATGGTGAAAATCAGCTCGCGCGTCCGCGAATCCTGACGCAGATCGCCGTTCACATAGGCGCGCACCTGCAGGTCGCGCCCGTCGAGTCCGACCGCGATGCACGGGCCGATGGGCGCGAACGTGTCGAAGCCCTGCGCGCGCGTGTACTGGCCGTCGCGGCTCTGCAGATCCCGCGCGGTGACGTCGTTGACGGCCAGGAGCCCCAGAATGTGCTCGGCCGCGCGGTTGAGCGGCACCTGGAACGCCGGCTTGCCGATCACGACGCCGAGTTCGGCCTCGTAGTCGACCCGGCCGGCCCACGCCGGAATCGCAATGGCCTCACCGGGACCGATGACCGACGTGGAGGGCTTGAGGAAGATGAGCGGCTCGTCGGGCAGCGGCTTCTGCTGCTCGGCCGCATGATCCCGGTAGTTGAGCCCGACACAGACGATCTTGGACGGCTCGACGGGCGCCAGGCGCACCAGATCCTCGGGATCGACATCGGCGCCCTCGCGCCACGTGCCGAAGATGTCGCCGTCGACCAGGCGCCACCGGCCGTCCCGCTCGGCCGCGTAGTGCGGCCGGCCGTCGTGTTCGATTCGATGAAGTCTCAGCATCTCGGCGTCGTCACCTGAAGCGTGCCTGTCGGGCCATCACGGTCTGCCGATTCGATTCGGCGCTCCGGTTCGCCGGCGTCGACCGATCGACGGCCACGATCGCATATGTGTACGTCTCGCCCGCGCGGACGGTCTCATCGCGGTAGGTCCGCACCTCGATCGGCAGCGGCGTGAGCGGCTGAAGTGTCTCACCCGCGCCGTCACCACGCAAGACCAGATAGCCGGAGAGGTCGGCCGCCTCCACCGCGCGCCAGGTCAACACCACGGCCCCGTCCTCGGCAATCGCGACCAGGCCGCCGGGCACCGGCGGCGGGAACCGGTCGACGGGCGCGACACACGCCGGCGACGAGGCCGGTCCCTCGACGAGGGCCCGGCCGGCCACGAGCACGTGCCGGACCTCGAAACACCGGTGCTCACCGAAGACGAGCGGCGTCGTGAACCGCGACGCGGCAAGCGCTTCGGGCGTACGGCGGGTTCTTGTCCACGCGATGCCGTCGGCCACGAGCTCATCGACATGCGCCGGGACCGCCGGTGTGGCGCCCGCCCATTCCACGATGATGTTCGTGTCGTCGAACGTCGCCCGCACGCCGACGGGAGCCGTCGGCCTGCGGCCGATCGGCACCTCGACGACGGCCGACGGGGCGCTTCGTCGCCCGCGGCCGGTCGCGACCGCCACATACCGGATGACCTCCGGTGGTGGTTCGGGCAGATCGAGCCGGACCTCGCGGCGCGCTGCGGCGGCCGGCTCGGCTGCCGGCGTTCCGGCCGCAAGACGCAGCGTCGCCACCAGATGCTCGGGCTGCACGATGGTGGCGGCCGTCACCGGCGCGGGTGCCGGCGCGGCCGGC
>DATKDF010000161.1:0-12745 GCA_035512795.1 Vicinamibacterales bacterium | reverse complement strand
AGCAGGTTGTACGGGATGAACGCCCACACTTCGTAGCCGGTGCGGGCGTCGATGGCGTGGATCATGCCGTCGTTGGCGCCGACGAAGACGATCCCGCGCCGCTCGCGGTAGGTATTGGCGTACGTGCCGGGCGCGTCGGCGAACCCGTAGTCCAGGTCCGGCGGCGGGTCGAGCGACGGCGGGTCCATCAACGCCGGCGTGGACCCGATCATCGCCCCGAGCGGCAGCGCGCGCACGAACGGGATGAGGGTGGACGGATCGGCGCCGCCCAGATGCGGCGCCAGAACGGCGGCCTGCGCCTCGGTGAACGCCACGACCGTCCCGCTGCCGGATCCACTCGGGATGACGGTGAAGATGTTGCGCGCCGAGGCCGACGCGGGCGTCCGTGCCATGCCCGCCAGCTCGGGCCGCCCGTCGAGGTCGGGCCAGAGCCGCGTGCCGTCCTGCACGAACCGCCAGCCGGTGGGCTTGGTCGCGTCGGCTTCCGGACGGAACGTCCGAAACGCCCGCAGCCGCCCGTCGAAGCCGGGCAGGGCGAAGCCCCCGGTGAAGACGACGTTGCTCCGCTGGGGCACGGTCTGCCCGGTCGTCGCCCCCGTCAACGAGAGAATCTCGGTGTTCGGCAGCGCCGCGCCGGTAGCATCCTGGGCGCCCACGAGATTGACCGTGCCGACGATCGGACTGACGAGCGTCAGGTCCGTCTCGCGCGCCGCGTCGACGTCATCGGCCTGCTGGAACCCGATCTGCACCGCGAAGCTCAGCGCGGCCGCCACTTCGTCGGCCGTCTCGGCCGCGAAGTACCGGCCGCCGCTGGCCGCGGCGATGTTCATCAGTTGCGGCTCGTCGGCCGGGTCCGGCTTGACACCGATGACCACGATCGGCACGCGGCGCGTCACCTGCCCGACGCCGCTCCCGGCCTGCACGGCGGCAAACGTCGAGGCGACGCTGACGGCGTCGTGCGTGCTCTGGTACGTCGAGTCGCCGTCGTCACCGCCGCCGACCAGCAGCACGACGACCGTATTGCGGCAGGCGCGCGTGGCCGATGGCTCTGCCGCCATGGCCGCCACCACGTGGGCCCGCGCGTCGTCGAGCGCGTGGCTGAGCGGTCGGTCCTCGAAGAGCTTGGTATCGCGACCCGCGGGAATCAGCACCTGGTTGACGGGCGCCTGACCGCCGGCGCTCGTGAGCGGCGCCACCCGGCCGATAACGGCGTTGGCCTTGGCGAGCACCTGCGCGGCGGTCGGCGTCCCGGTCGGCACGGCTTCGACGATCGCATCGCCCGGCGGCGTCTCGATCGAGAAATTTGCACCGCTCGAATCCGGTGCGGCGATGGCGAAGCGGCCCGAACCGCCCACGTTGCAGGGGCTCGAGTCAGACAGGCCCCCAAGCGTCGCGTTGCCCGTGACGCGCACGGGTTTGTCGCAGTTGGATGCCGTCCGCCAGGCCTCGCCGTTCTGGCGCAGCTTCAGCAGGCCCCAGCGAACCAGTTGCGTGTTCTCGCTGACGACACGGGCGATGCCGGCCTTGGCCAGTTCGAGCCGCGTGGGCATCCAGAACTTGGTAAAGTCGGGCGTCGAGTCCGGCACGCCGACGATGTCGACGGCCGAGTACTTGGTGTTGCTGTCCTGCACGTTTTCGAAGTCCAACCCGACGTACTTGCGGCGATACGTCGTCGCCGACGTGGGCACGCCCATCGCCGCGGCCACGGTCGGATCGCTCGTCCGGACGTAGGTCATCGGGTCGTAATAGGTACCGGTGCCGTCGTCGAGCATGCGGAACGACGTGTCGACGACAAGGACGACGTTGGGCGGCACGCGCTTGACGGCAATGAGCGGGTCTACCTGGGCGGCGGCCGGTGCGACGGCGGCCGCCAGGCTGGCGACCGCAAGCGCCGCCAGCCGGAACGCACGAGTGAGTCGGGTCGGGATCATCGTTGCACCATTCCGCCGGCGGCCAGATTCATGTCGCTCACCGAGAGGGCCTTGCCGGGCAGTTCCACGGCGGCTTTCCGCGCGCGCTGATTGAGCTCTTCCTGTCCGCGCTGGGCAATGAGCCCGCGCTCGATCTCAGTCGTGTCGGTTTTGGCCACGGTCACTTCGACCGATCGCATGCTGCCCGTCCGGCCGAACGCCTGCGCGAACAGCGTGAGCACGCCGTTCACATCGGCCGACGGATCGTCGTCGGTCTCGGCCGGATCGTCGGCCACCCAGACGACGACGTACGCCGTACTCCGAATCGAGCCCGTCCCGGACAGATCGCTGAGGGGCCCGTAGGCGTACAGGCGCCAGATGGGGTTGTTGGCCGCCCACGGCGCGGTCGCGTCCGATTGCGCCTGGATCTCGGCCGTCAGCGCGACCAGGTCCAACGGATCGCCGCCCGGCGTGGTTGGCGTCAGCGTCGAATCGACGAACGCCGACGTCGCGGCGCCCGACAGGATGTCGTTCCAGCGCGGGACGAGGAGGATGTCCTGCACGACGCGCTCGACGGCGGCGTCGGCGGCATAGAGCGTCTCGCTGCCATCGCGGTAGTTGGCCGCGATGGCGCTCTCGGTGTCGGACAGCATGACCAGGCCGAGGCCGAGCGCACTGAGCAGCACCGTGGCCACGAGCGCGATGATGATCGCCGCGCCGCGATCGTCGGTCCGGGCCGCCGGACAGGGTTCAGACGTCGTGATCATCGCTATCGCCCCAGGTTCATGTTGCGCGGCGTGACCTCGAAGCGCAGCGTGAGGTCGTCGAGCGACCGCAGGGCGCTCCGGCTGAAGCCGCTGTTGACGACGCCGGCTCCCGCCCCCCGCAGCGCCGCATCGCCGGCCTGCACGCGCACGGCGACACGGACCTTGCGCACGCGCAGCAGGTCGGCGTCGAAGCGATTGTCGCCGTTGCCGCACCAGGGCCCGTCGGCGAACATCGAGAGCGGCAGCTCGGCCAGCGATCCGCCTTGCGCGGCGAGCGTCGGCAGGCCCGGCAGGAGGTTGCCCGCCGCGTCGTACAGGCAGTTGGCCTTGCCCACCGGCGGTTTGGGCGCGGTCGGCGGCGCGGGGTCGCCGAAGTACGTGAACGTCAACCCGACGACGTTGTCCACGATCGGCACGTCGGTCAGGTAGCCGTCGTAGTGGCGCAGGGTCCGCGTCGCCGCGTCGAAGTAGTAGGTTTGCGACGCGGCCTGGGTGACATACGCCCCGGCGTCGTACGCGTAGCTCAGATCCTGCTGGCGATGCTGCAGCTGCCCGGCCGAGTCCTGGACATTGGTGACCGTGAAGAAGTCGAAGTGCCCCTCGGCATCGAAGATGAGGAGCGTCATCCCGATGGTGAAGCCGCACAGCTCCTGGTTCTTCGGGCAGTTCGGCATGTCTTCGACTTTCAGTTCGGACGACGGCTGCGGCATCGCGTCACGAATCGTCGTCTGCGAGTAGGTGTTCGGGACGTACTGAATGGTGATGGCGTCCCCGCGCACGACCGTATACGTGTCGGCGTTCTGATACCCCATGCGCCGCGGAATGATGGGCGCGAAGTAGTTGGTGAGGGCGCCCGTCTGCGGACCGCTGTAGAGGCCGGCGCCGGCCATGAAGAGGTCGCGCGACAGGATGTCGGACGCCACCCGGGCGCGCTGCTGCATGTCCATGGCCTCGGGCTGGGTCTGCGAGATCTGGGCGTTCGGGTTGACGAGCCCGAACACCGCGCCCGTGATCGCCATCAACAGGCCCAGCGAGACCAGCGACTCGATGAGGGAGAATCCGGCGTCGCGCATCGCCTATTGTGCCTTCCGTGTCTTGACCGACACGACCAGCGCGTCGTCGGCCCACCGCTCGCGCGGCCCGGTGGCCGCCGCCATCTCCAGGTCCCGCGCGACCGTCGTCACGAGCACCTGGAGCACGAGCGTGTTGTTCGGGTTGGTCGGCAGCGGCTCGATGCTCCAGCGGCGGATGAACATGGCCGTCGCCGGTGGCTGGGTGCCAGTGCCGACCCACAGTCCGCGGGCGTCGAGGAAATCCACGTAGCCGGCGGTGTTCTGATTGAGGGTGCCCGGGGGCGACGGGTTCAGCCCGGCGCCCGCGTTGGTCGGCGGGTCCTGGCTGAGGTTGGTGGTCGTATCGGTCACCGGGAGTCCCGACCCGGCCGCATCGAACCCCCAGGTCAGGGCACGCAACTGCTCGAGCTTCTGCGACGCGAGTGCCGTGGTCGCGGTCTGGTTGCGCGCCGCGTGCGTCGCGCGGATCGACACGGCGAACAGCTGCGCCGTGCCGAGCGCCATGACCATGATGATGAGCATGGCGACGAGCACCTCGACGAGCGTGAAGCCGGCGGATCGGTCAGTCGAGACGGATACGGCCAAGAGCGTTGATCCTCATCGTGTTGGTCCAGCCGTCGCGCGCCACGGTCAGCACGACATCACCGGCCAGGGGCGTGAGCGTGCCAGTGGCCGCCACGGCGGCCACCGAGCCGCGCGGGTCGAATTCGAAAATCTGCACAGTGCTGGTGACCGTCGCGCCGGCCGGCAGGTACACTACCGGCGAGTCGAGGGACGGCGTCGCGCGCAGCGAATCGCGCGGACCGGGCGAGGGAAACGCCACCGGATCGCAGCGATTCTCGGCCGTATCGGTGGCCGCGATCCCCGTGACTTCGATGACGCGGATCTGGCCGGCCACCGGGCAGTTGAGCCGCACGCGGAGGCGCCGCCCGCTGCTGACGGCCTTCAGGCGCGCCGCCTGCAGTTCGCGCTCCACGAGCCGGGCCGCGGTCGCGGCGCCGTTGGCCTCCATGAAGGTCGAAAAGCTCGGCGCGGCGATGGCGATGAGCGTCAGCGCCCCGGCCATCACCATGATGAGTTCCAGCAGCGTGAACCCGTCCGCACGGCGTGCACGAACTTGTCGGTCGTCGAGCCTGTGGACCACGCTGGAGTATGGGCAAGGCCCATTCCACCGAGGTGCCGCCGTCCCGGGCCGATCCACGCCGATCGGGCCCGCCGACGGCCGGAATCACCCCCGCGTTCTGTGGGTGGGATTACTGATCTGAAACCCCGGGCGGCGCGAGCCGCTTACGGAAAGAGCGAGAGGTACCAATCCAGGACGTTCTCACCACCGAGCGACGCGACAAAGGCCGCCGCGGCGAGAAACGTCCCGAAGGGCAACCGGCTCTGCATCGACCGGTGCCCCGTGGCCGTGAGCGCGATGCCGACCAGGGCGCCGGCGAGACTCGACAACAGGAGCACGAGCCAGACCTGTTGCCAGCCGAGGAACGCGCCAATCATCGCCAGCATCTTCACGTCGCCGAGTCCCATCGCCTCGACGCCACGGGCCTGGAACCAGATCCAGCGAATCGTCCAGGGAATCGCCGCGCCGATCGCGGCGCCAATGGCCGCCGACGGCAGGCCCGGCGGCAGCCACACACTGGCCGAGAGGCCCAGCACGATGCCCGGCAGCGTGAGCACGTTCGGCAACCGCTGGGTCTCGATGTCGGTGCCGAACAGGGCCACGAGGAGCGCTGTGAACACGAGCCGCACGGCCAGCAGGGCCGGATCGTCAATGACCACGGCCTGGAGGACGAACGCGACGGCGGTGGCGATCTCGACGAGCGGGTACCGTACGGCAATCGGCGCCCGGCACGCGCGGCACCGAGCGCCCAGGAGGAGGTAACTCACGACGGGAATGTTGTCGGACCAGCGGATGGCCGTGCCGCACTTCGGACACCGCGACCCGGGAAACACGATGGACTGATGGGCCGGCAGCCGCGAGATGCAGACGTTCAGGAAACTCCCCACCATCAGGCCGAGCACGCCGAGCAGCACGACGACCGGCAGGGTCATCGCGACACCGGCAGGACCGGGAGTGGGTGCAACCGCGAGTCGGGCGAGAGCACCGCCCGGCCCCGTTCGGGATCGTAGACGAACGGCACGCCGGCCGGATCGAGCGGGACCTGACCGGGGCGGTCGGGGAACACGTCGGCCCAGGACGCCGGTGCCCGACCGAGACGGGCGTGCGCCTCGGCGATGAGCACCTGCAACTGATCGAGGGCGTCGAGCGCCTGAAGCTGCAGCAGGCCACGTTCGGCGGCGTTGCGCACGTAGGTCTCGGACGTCCCGGCGAGCTGACCGAGCAGGCGCCGGGCGCCGTCCCGGTCACCGCCCTGCGCCCGCGTCACAGCGGCGAGCGGCAACACCCACGCGGGCGCGCCGGGCATCGCGCCGGCGCGCTCGAACCAGCGCGCGGCCTCGAGCGTCTCGCCCGTGAACCAGTAGTGCACGAACCCGAGATCGTGGGCCAACTGCCATCGGTCGGGGCTCTCCCGCAGTCCCTTCTCGAGCAGGGCGATCGCCTGATCGGGACGTCCGGCGCCATCGGGCGGCTCGACCGCCAGAAAGATCGCGCCGAAGCGGTAGGCGACGTTGAAATGCGGATCGAGCGTCGTCGTCAGGTCGAGCAGCGGCTCGAGCAGCGTGAATCGATCGGGCCGGCTCGAACGGCGATCCCGGCCGAAGTGCTGGATCGCGCGGATCCAGTAGACATCGGCAGCAACGGCATCGAATTGCAGCAGGAGCCGGTCGGCCACCTCACCCGACTGCACGTACAGCAGCCGGTCGGCAAACGGCGGCTCGGCAAAGCGGGCGTCCCGGGCCGAGAGGACGCCGGCCGACGTGGCGAGACCGGCGGCGGAGGCCACAAGCCCGATCCAGAACGCCGGGCCGGACGTCACTTGAACTCCCGCCGGCTGAACACCGCCACCGCGGCGGCGACGGCGGCCGTCGAGTACGCGGCCGCGTACAGCAGATTGAACCAGACCCGGCCGGCCTCGACGGGCAGGCCGCTCACGATCGCCCCTTTGTGATCGAAGGCCGAGAAGGCGGGCACGACCCACCCGACGGCGACGACGACACGCGAGACCGCGCCTGGCGCATCCACGAGACTGCCGAACGCCCGCAGATCGTGGCTGAGGAGTCCGGCAACAAAGAGACCGAGCGTCAAGGCGACCGACAGCAGCGTGCTCGACGAAAACGTGGAGAAGAAGAGGGCGACCGCCGTCAGGAGCGTCAGTTCGGCCAGGATCTCGACGATCGCGACCAGCAGCCGCGCATCGACTGCCGGCCGCGCCCACGACAGGCGCACGTTCTCCGGACTCGTCCAGCCGAGCCACGCGAGCACGAGGTAGAACACGAGCGTCATCGCCACGACATTGACGACGACCGTCAACACCAGCCCGGCGTACTTGCCGACGATGAACTCCCACCGCGGCAGCGGCTTGGCAAGCAGCGCGTAGATGCTCCGCCGCTCGATCTCGCGCGCCACCAGGCTGACGCCGAGGAACACGCTCATCAGGATGCCGGACAGCTCGATGGCCGCCAGGCCGAGGTCCTTGATGATCTTCACGTCCTGGCCGGCCGTGATCTGTCCGATGAGAATCGACGCGATGACCAGCAGCGCGGCAAACCCCGCGATGGCGTACAGCACGCGGTCGCGCACGTGCTCCTTGAACGCGTGCCAGGCCACGAGCCCGATGCGCCGGGCCGTCATGCGCCCGCTCCCCGCACCGACTCGACGAAGACGTCCTCGAGCGTCGTGCCGACGGGCGTCACCGAGACGAGCGCGGCGCCCGCGGCCTGGAGGTCGGCAATCCACGCCTCGGGCCGGGTCCCGGCCGGCACCTCGAGGGCGTAGCGGCCGGGGCTGATCGCGCGCATCCGCGTGACGCGCGCCTCGAGCCGCGCGGCGGCCTCGCTGGAAAGATCCGTGACGACGATCTCCCATCCCCGGCCTGCCGCGCTCGTCAGTTCGTCGACGGTGCCGGTCCGCACAAGCCGCCCTCCGACCAGGATGCCGACCCGGCTGCAGAGCGCCTCGGCATCCGACAGGATGTGCGAACTGAACAGGACCGTGCGGCCTTCGTCCCGCAGTTCGAGGATGAGCTCGCGGACGTCGCGGCGCCCGATCGGATCGAGGCCGGACATCGGCTCATCGAGAATCACCAGGTCCGGGTCGTTGACGATCGCCTGCGCCAGACCCACCCGCTGCACCATGCCCTTCGAGTAGTGGCGGATCGGCCGGCGCCGGTCGGCGCCCAGTCCGACGCGGTTGAGCGCCGCGGTTGCCCGGTCCCGGCCGGCAAGGCCCCGGTGGCCGAACAGGCCGGCGGCATAAGTGAGCAGTTCCTCACCCGTCAGGTGGTCGTAGAAGGTCGGATGCTCGGGGAGAAATCCGAGCCGGGCAAGGGCGTCCACGCTGCCGGGTGGACGGCCCAGCACGGTCGCCCGGCCCGATGTCGGCGCCAGCAGATGACACAGGATCTTCAGCGTCGTCGTCTTGCCCGCGCCGTTCGGCCCGAGCAGGCCGAACACGCCGGCCCGTGGAACCGCGAGTGACAGGTCATCGAGGGCGCGATGGGACCGCGGCCGCCAGAACCCGACGCGAAAGTCCTTGGAGAGGCGTTCGGTGCTGACGACCGTGTCCATGCGGTCGGGCCGGGCGCGGGCGTCTACTGACGCCCGGCGCGATCGAGCTCCAGCTTGATGGCCAGCTCGAAGTACGCCGCCGACAGCCAGCCGTCGGCGGTCTGCGCCCGCACGCCGTTGACGAAGTACGTCGGCGTCTGATTGACGCGCAGCGCCTGCGCGTCCGCCACGTCGCGCTGGATCCCCGGCAGGTGCGTCTGGTAGCGGGCGTCGAAGTCGCGAATGCCGAAGCGGCGTTCGGCTTCGGCCTTGACGGCCGCCGACGTCATGCCGAGCTGGTCGGGCACCGAGAACAGCCAGTCGACCGCCTCGTCGGCCCGACCCATCTCGGCCGCCATCCGTACGAGCGCGGCCCCCTCGCAGGCGGCCTCGTGCATGTCCCGGTTCATCGAAAAGTTGCACTTGTTGCTGAGCGGGTAGTCCTTGATGACCTGGCGGACCGCGCCCGGGTGCGACGCTTCGAATCGTTCGAACACCGGCTTGTAGGTCAGGTGCGCCGCCTTGCAGGACGGGCACTGATAGTCGAGGAACTTGACCACCAGTACGTCAGCGCCGGCCGGATCGATCCCGAGATCGACACGCGGCTGCTGCGCCCAGGACGCGGCAAACGCCTCGGTCGCATCGGCCGCCGGCGCCGACGTCGGTGCGGCCGCCTGCGTGGCCGATCCCTCGCGCGGGAAGAAGGCGACCGACGAGCCGATGGCGACCAGGTAGAGAATCGCGACGAGGAACGTCGCGGGCCCGGCAAACACGGCGCGGAGGTCGTCGGACAGGCGACCGGCGAGTTGCCCGATCCCGACCGACGAACTCGAAGCCGAGACGAGGAAGATCCCGAGCACCGACACATACGTCCCGATGCACAGCAGACACCAGGTCCCGAGCACGAAGAACGACGCGTAGGCCAGGTACAGGATAGCGGCCAGACCGACGACCGACAGGGCGAAGATGTAGGTTCCCGCCGCGCCCGACCGGCCCTGCCTGGCCTCGGCAAACGCCGCGATGAGGCCGACCAGGCCGAACCACGCCAGACCGCCGAGCGCCACGGGCACGCCGGCCACCGAGCCGAAGCGGCTCACGTACGCCTGACTGCAGCTGAACGTGGCGTTGACGTCGCAGGCGCTCGTGTAGGTCGGGTCGGTGACCAGGCGGTAGTGCACCCAGGTCGAGCTGCCGGCAAACGCGAGGCCGGCCAGGGCCAGCAGGAGGATCAGGAGGCGACACTGTGTCGTCATGAGCGATTCCGGGAGCAATTGTGCCACGGACGGGGTGCCGGGTGCGGCGTACAAACGAAAGTCCGGGATCCCGTCGGAATCCCGGACTCGAGAGAGAACCGCTGCCCTTACTGGATGGGCGTGGCCGGCGCGCCGAACGGCTCGGCGGGAGCCGTCGCGACGTTGACCTGCCAGATCGTGTTGCCGGCGTTGACGGCAAACGAGCGGGTACCCGTGGACCCGAAGGTCTGCGGAATGCCCGTGGCGTAATAGGTCGAGTTGGTCGGGTTCGGCGTCGGCATGCAGTCGTTCGGCCCCACCGCGTTACCGGCCCCCGCGCCCATCGTGAAGTTGTAGCCGGCCTTCTGGGGCGCGGCGACGCTGCCAAGATCTGCCGAGATGAACGGTTCGCTGTTGGCCACCACGGGCGTGCCGAGGATGATGTAGGTCTGTGCGTACCCGCCGTTGCCGCACGAAGCCGAGTAGGCCACCTGCGACGACGTCGTGACCTTGAGCGATGCAATCGCGGACGTCTCGTTGCCGGTCATGCGCGCGCGCAGAAGTCCGGGCACCGCGATCGCCGCGATGATGCTGATGATCGCGACGACGATCAGCAGCTCGATGAGGGTGAACCCCTTTTCGTTATGGCCTGTCATACTTCCCTGTCTCCTTGAGAAAGCCGGTCAACCCGGACCTCGCAACCCTTGTGTGTCTGTCTCTGCACGGCGGCGCGTCACTCGCCCTTCACCGTTGTTCGCGCGCTCGCTGGCTGGATCTCGCAACCTTGGTGCCAACCTGGCCACCGTCTCCCGGCCGCGCTTTCCTTCTGATTTTAGGCCGATCGGGCACCCTTCGCCACCGCTACGCCCCAGAATCGGCCCGTGCCGGCCTCAAAACCGTCCGGCTCCTGACGCTTTTGACTCCCGCTCACGCCAATCGGTTGATGAGCTCGAAGAGCGGCAGGTACATCGAAATGACAATGCCGCCCACGATGACCCCGAGCACACAGATGAGGGCCGGCTCGAGGACGGTCAGCAGGCCCGCAATCGCGATATCGACCTCTTCCTCGTAGAAATCCGCGATTTTGCCCAGCATCGTGTCCAGGGCCCCGGTGCTCTCGCCAGCCCCGATCATCTGGGCCACCATCGGCGGAAACACCCCGGTGGCCCGGAGCGGCTGGGCGATGGTCTCGCCTCGTTCGATGTGCAGTTTCACCTGCGTAATGGCGCTCTCGACGACGGCGTTGCCAGCCGTCCGCGCCGTGATGTCGAGACCGTCCAGGATGGGCACGCCCGAACCGAGGAGCGTCGCCAACGTCCGGCAGAACCGGGCCACAGCGCTCGTCCGGAAGATCTTGCCCACGAGCGGCGCCCGCAGCAGGATGCGGTCCACGCGCATACGGCCGGCCGGCGTCTGGTAGTAGCGCCGGAACAGGTACGCGCCGGCCACGGCGCCGCCGATCATGAACGGCATGCCGATGACGACCTTTTCGCTCATCCAGATGACGACGCGCGTCGCGACCGGCAGCTCGGCGCCGAGGCCCGCAAACAGGCTGGTGAACGTCGGGATGACCTTCCACAGGATGATGAGCACGACGACGACCGCGATGCTGAGGACGGCAATCGGGTAGATCATGGCCGACCGGACCTGCGCCTTCAGCTTCGCCTGCTTCTCGATGAACGTGGCCAGCCGCTTCAGAATCGTGTCGAGAATGCCCCCCGCCTCGCCGGCGGCGATCATGTTCGTGTAGAGCGGATCGAAGGCGTGCGGCCGCTTGGCCATGGCCTCGTTGAGCGACGTGCCGGCTTCGACATCGAGCCGCGTCTGGTCGATGGCCTCGGCCAGTCGCTTGTCGGGCTCCTCTTTGCCGAGCAGTTCGAGGCACTGCACGAGCGGCAGGCCCGCGTCGATCATGACCGAGAACTGCCGCGTGAAGATGGCCAGGCTCCGGTCGTTGACCCGCTTGAGCCGCTGCTGCTTGCGGGCCGCCGGCTGGACCTGGGTGACGAGGATCTGCTCGCGCCGCAGTGTGTCGGTGAGCTCGTCGCGCGACGTCGCAGCGCGTTCGCCCTTGACGATCTGGCCGGTGCGGGTGCGGCCGACCCAGGCGTAGGTGGTCATCGGGCCTCCTGCCGGTACGGCGGCCGGGCGCCGGCGAGCAGCGGCGGCCGGCCGGCGCCGCCGCGCTCGAGCATGGTGTTGAGCTCATCGCGGTTCGACGAGGTGTTCAGGGCCTCGTCGCGCGTGATGAGCTTCTTGTCGACCAGCCGCTGCAGCGCCTGGTTCATCGTCTGCATGCCGTACTTGTCCTGGCCGGTCTGCATCGTCCCGTAAATCTGGTGGATCTTGTCGTCGCGGATGAGGTTGCGGATCGCGGGCGTGGCCACGAGAATCTCGAGCGCCGCCACACGCCCTTCGCCGCCGGCCTTGGGCATGAGCGCCTGGCAGACGATGCCCTCGAGCACGAGCGACAGCTGGGTGCGAATCTGCGCCTGTTGGTGTGACGGAAACGCGTCGATGATGCGTGTCACCGTCTGCGCGGCCGAGTTGGTGTGGAGTGTCGCCAGCGTCAGGTGGCCGGTCTCGGCCAGCTTCATGGCCGCCTCCATCGTCTCGAGATCGCGCATTTCGCCCACGAGCACGACGTCGGGATCCTCGCGGAGCGCGGCCTTCAACGCCGCCGAGAAGCTCCGAGTGTCGGCAAACAGCTCGCGCTGGTTGACCAGGCTCGTCTTGTGCGGGTGGACGTACTCGATCGGATCCTCGATGGTGAGGATGTGCGCCGGCCGCGCCTGGTTGATTCGGTCGATCATGGCCGCGAGCGTCGTCGACTTGCCGCTGCCGGTCGGCCCGGTCACGAGCACGAGGCCACGCGGCCGATCGGCCAGCGTCGCCACGACCGGCGGCAGCCCGAGCTGGTCGAACGTGGGAATCCGTTCCGAGATCAGACGGAAGACGGCGCCGGTCGCGCCCTTCTGGTTGAAGATGTTGGCGCGGAACCGCCCGACGTCGCGCAGGCCGAACGCCAGGTCGAGCTCCCACGATTCCTCGAACTTCTTCTTCTGGGCGTCGGTCAGCACGCTGTAGGCCAG
>DATKDF010000160.1:0-9412 GCA_035512795.1 Vicinamibacterales bacterium | reverse complement strand
GCCCACCGTGCCCGAGCCGTCGTCGTCGGCGCCGTTGTAGATGGCCGTGTCGGTGGCCCCGTCGTGATCGTAGTGGGCCGTGAGCACGACCCACTCGTCGCGGAGCACGGGATCCGAACCTTCGAGCACGGCCAGCACGTTGCGATCCTTCAGGTCCTGCCGATCGACCGCGATCGACAGATCGATCGTGACCTCGTCGAGGGCGATGGCCGGGACGCCGCCCGGCGTGTCGGCGCTCTCCGACAGCGCGGCAAACGTCCGGCCGCTTCCGGCGACCAGTTCCTCCGCCAGGTCGGCCGTGAGCCTGGCGGCCGGGATGCGGAGCTGTCGCATCCAGTCGGACAGAGTGTAGCGGCCGAGGCGCGACGGTCCGGTCGGCCAGGCGCCGCCCCCGCGACCGCCTCGTCCGCCGCGCTGGCCGGCAGCAGCTGGATGGTTGTGCACGTCGGGCGCGAAGAGGATGCCGGCCGCACCCGCGGCCTGGGCGGCCAGGGCCTTCTTGAGCGGCCCGGCGGCATCAGACGTGATGACGCCATCGAAGCGGCTGGCCGGGTCGCGTTCACCGGGCTCGTGGTCGACCACGAGCACGATGGCGCCGCCGAAGAGGTCGCGCGCGCGATAGTCGTCGTGTCCGAGGTCTTCGGCGGTGATGCCGTAGCCGGCAAACACCACCCGGCCCGAGGCGCGGGCGGTCGGACTGAACCGCTCGGCGATGACGCCGTCGCCATGCTCGACCTGGCGCCGGGCCGTCCCGGGCCGGGTGATCGTCATCGCGTTGTCCCGTCCGAGCGACACGGTGGCCAGGTCGTACGTCTGGAAGTAGCCCTGCACGCCCGGCGACAGGCCCAGGCGCTCGAATCGCGCCTTGATCCATTCGGCGGCCAGGCGATTCTCGGCGGTGCCGGTGAGCCGGCCGCGCATCTGGTCCGAGGCCAGGAAGAAAAGATCGGCCCGCAGGTCCGACTGGCGGATCGAGTCGATCGCCGGCGCGGGCTGCTGGGCGCCGAGCGGCCAGGCGAGCACGCAGGCGAGGACACAGGGGGCGGCGAGCGACGTCGCGCGAGCACGCATGGGGACCTCCGGGGATGGGCCGATTCTACGCCGACTGGGGGCGGCGCGGCCCCGTGTCCGGGCGGAACGGAAGGGAACCGGGCGTCGTAGGAACGGTGTTCCGCCAGACGACCTGGCGGCCGCCCTCTTTGGGATAGGATCCACACCACTTATGACCGATCGTCAGGGCCCGATTCTCGATCCGACGCGCCAGTACCTGCCGGCGCTCATGTTCCTGTTCGTGGGCAGTGGCTGCGCCGCGCTCATCTACGAAGTGGTGTGGTTCCAGTTGTTGTCGCTGACGATCGGGTCGTCGGCGATTTCGCTGGGCGTGCTGCTCGGGACGTTCATGGGCGGCATGTGTCTTGGCAGTTACCTGCTGCCGCGGTACATCGACATCCGGCACCACCCGTTGCGGGTCTACGCGTATCTCGAGATCGGCATCGGCGTCATGGGCCTGCTGCTGCTCTTCGGCACGCCGGTCATCGAGTGGTTGTACACGTCGGTCGGCGGCGGGTCGATCGTCGTGCGCGCCATCGTCGCGGGGGCCTGCCTGCTGCCGCCCACCCTGATGATGGGGGCGACGTTGCCGGCCGTCGCGCGGTGGGTCAAGACCTCGCCGGAAGGCGTGTCGTGGATGGGCTTTTTCTACGGCGGCAACATCGCCGGGGCCGTCATTGGCAGCCTGCTGGCCGGCTTCTACCTGTTGCGCGTGTACGACATGGCGTTTGCCACGTTCGTGGCCGCGTTCCTGAACATCACGGTCGCGGTAATCGGTCTCGGCCTGGCGCGTCAGGCGGCCTACGAGCCGACCAGTGACCCCGACGCGGGGCCGGTGCGCAGGGCCGAGGGGGCCGGCGCGATCTACGTCGCCATTGCCGTCTCGGGCATGACGGCCCTGTCGGCGCAGGTGGTCTGGACGCGGCTCCTGTCGCTGCTCTTCGGGGCGACCGTCTATACCTTCTCGCTCATCCTCGGCGTCTTTCTCTTCGGGCTCGGGATCGGCAGCACGCTCGGCGCGGCGCTCGCGCGCGGCTCGGTCAACCCGCGTGTGGCGCTCGGCTGGGTGCAGATGGCGCTGGCGGGTGCGCTCTTCTGGGCCGCCTACATGCTCACCGAGTCGCTGCCGTTCTGGCCCATCAACCCGTCGATTTCGTCCGACCCGTGGTTCAACTTCCAGCTCGACATGGTGCGCGCGCTCTGGGTCGTGCTGCCGGGCGCGATTCTCTGGGGGCTCAGCTTTCCGCTGGCGCTGGCCGCGGTGGCCGCCCCCGGCCAGGACCCCGGCCGGCTCGTGGGCGGCGTCTATGCGGCCAATACCGTGGGCGCGATCGTCGGGGCCCTCGGGACCGGGCTCGTGCTGGTCCAGACCGTCGGGTCGCAGTCGGCGCAGATGGCTTTGATCGTGATCTCGGCGCTCACCGCGCTCATGTTGCTCGCGCCGTCGGTGGCGGGCGAGTCGCGGTCGAAGCGCGCGCCGTGGGCCGGCATGATCATGCTCCTGGCCGCGACCGCCGCGGCGGGCCTCATGGTGCGAAACGTCCCGCCCGTGCCGGGACTGCTCGTCGCCTACGGCCGCTACGCGGCGACGTGGGTCGGTCTGAGCAACATCATCTACGTCGGCGAGGGGTTGAACGCCTTTGTCGCGGTCACCGAGCTCGGCAGCGGCGTGCGCAATTACCACAATGCCGGCAAGGTGCAGGCCTCGAGCGAGCCTCAGGACATGCGGCTGCAGCGGATGCTCGGGCACATGACGCACCTGATTCCCGACCGGCCGTCCGACGTGCTCGTCATCGGCTTCGGCGCCGGGGCGACGGCCGGGTCTGTGGCCATCGGGCCCAACGTCGAGCGGGTGACGATCGCCGAAATCGAACCGCTCGTCCCGCAGGTCGTCTCGCAGTACTTCTCGCAGCACAATTACGACGTCGCGCGCAATCCCAAGGTCACGATTCACCTCGACGATGCCCGGCACTACCTGCTCACGACCGACCGCATGTTCGATGCCATCACGTCGGACCCGCTCGATCCGTGGGTCAAGGGCGCGGCGACGCTCTACACCAAGGAGTTCTTCGAGGTCGTGCGCGATCACCTGAATCCGGGCGGGGTCGTCACGCTCTTCGTCCAGCTCTACGAGAGCAACACCGAGGCGGTCAAGAGCGAGATCGGCACCTTCTTCGAGGTCTTCCCGAACGGCGTCGTCTGGGGCAACACCAACAACGGGCAGGGCTACGATCTGGTGGTCATGGGACAGAACGAGCCCATCAAGATCGACGTGGACGCGATGCAGGCCAAGTTCGATGATCCGGCGTACGCCGAGGTGGTCCAGTCGTTCCGCGAGATCGGGATCTACTCGGCGATTGACCTCTTTGCCAACTATGCCGGGCAGCCGTCGGACATGGCCGGGTGGCTCGCCGGGTTCCAGATCAACCGCGACCGCAACCTTCGCCTGCAGTACCTGGCCGGCATGGGGCTGAACCTCTACGAGAGCGGTCCGATCTACTCGGCGATGATTGCGGGCAGCCGGTATCCGGACAACATCTTCGAGGGATCGCCCGAGACGCTCGAGGCGCTGCGGCTGGCCATTCAGCGGATGCAGGGGCGGTGATCGATGCCCGGGATGCGCCTCCGCCTCGCGTGCGTGGTGCTCTCGGCCGTCGTTCTGGCGCCGGGGCCGATCGCGTACGCGACGGGGCAGGCGGCGACCGCTGACACGCTGCCGGCCCGGCTGTCCGACGAGGACTTCTGGCAGCTGTCGACCGCGCTCTCCGAACCTGGTGGCTATTTCCGGTCGGACAATCTCGTCTCGAACGAGCTCTGGTTCCAGTGGGTGATCCCGAATCTCGTCGCGCGGGCCGGAACCGGAGGCGTGTACGTCGGGGTCGGACCGGAGCAGAACTTCACCTACGTCGCCGCCCTGCGGCCGAAGATGGTCTTCATCACCGACGTGCGGCGGGGCAACCTCCACACGCACCTGATGTACAAGGCGCTCTTCGAGCTCTCGGCCGACCGCGCCGGTTTCATCTCGCGGCTGTTCACCAAGGCCCGGCCTCAGGGCCTCAGTGACGCGTCGGGGGCGGCCGATCTGATGAATGCCTACTGGGACGTGCTCACGAGCACCGAGCAGGTCTACCGCGAGAACCTGAAGGCCATTCAGGACCACCTGACCCGGACGCGCAGGCTGCCGCTGTCGGCCGAAGACCTGATGGGCATCGAAACGGTGTATTACAACTTCTACTGGTTCGGCCCGAGCATCACGTACAGCTCGTCGACCGGGGGCAGCCGCGGGTTCCAGACGACCTTCTACGACCTCATGGTGGCCACCGACAATGCCGGCGTTGCGCGGTCGTTTCTCGCGTCCGAGGAGTCGTTCCGCGTGATCAAGGACCTGCACCAGCGCAACCTCGTCGTGCCGGTCGTCGGCAATTTTGCGGGTCCCACGGCGTTGCGCGCGGTCGGGGACTACGTGCGCGGCCGCGGCGGCACCATCACCGCCTACTACCTGTCGAATGTCGAGCAGTACCTCTATCAGGACGGGATCTGGCAGCGCTTCTGCGCCAACGTCGCCACGCTGCCCCTCGACGACCGGAGCACGTTCATCCGATCCACGCAGGGCGGCGGCGGCGGGCGAGGGCTCGTCAATTCCCTGGCCTCGATCAAGACGGAGGTCCGTTCGTGCGGCGGCCAGGCACCGCCGCCGGACGTCGAATCGCAGTGATGACGTCGGGCCGTCTGGCGGTCACCGGTCTTGTTCTGGCCCTCTTCGTGGGGGCCGGGGCCGTCGGGCCGCCGGCACGCGTGGCCGGCGTCGACCTGCCCGGCCGGCTGTCGAACGCCGAGTTCTGGCAGATCGTCGAGGGCTGGTCGGAACCGAGCGGGTACTTCCGGTCGGACAACCTCGTGTCGAACGAAGACACGTTCCAGTTCGTGATTCCCACGCTCGCGTCGACCGTCAGGCCGGGCAGCGTTTACATGGGTGTCGGGCCCGACCAGAACTTCACCTACATCGCGGCGGTCCGCCCACGGATCGCTTTCATCACCGACATCCGCCGCGGCAACCTGCATGTGCACCTGATGTACAAGGCGCTTTTCGAGCAGGCATCGGATCGGGCCGACTTCCTCTCGCGCCTGTTTGCCCGCGAGCGGCCGGCCGGCCTCGACGCCGAGGCGACGCCCGACCGGCTCTTCCAGGCCTTCGCCGTCCAGCCTCCGGACCCGGAGCGGTTCGTGCGCCACTCGCGCGAGATCGTCCGGTGGCTCACCGATCGGCGTGGTTTCCCGCTCTCCGACGAGGACATCACCGGCATCGTCGACGTCTACGGCCATTTCTATGCCTCGGGTCCGAACCTGCGCTACTCGAACAGCGGGCTGCGAGGCCGGACCCGCTATCCGAGCTTTCAGGATCTGCAACTGGTCGACGATGGACACGGCGTCAGGCGGGGCTACCTCTCGACCGAGGCGCGATTCCGGTTCATCAAGCAGGCGCAGGAGCGCAACCTGATCGTGCCGCTCGTCGGAAATTTTGCCGGCCCCAGGGCCCTGCGCTCGGTCGGAGCCTGGGTGCGCGAGCGGGGCGGGACGGTCGGCACTTACTACGCGTCGAACGTCGAACAGTACCTGTTTCAGGACGGGCTCTGGCCGGCCTTTGCCGACAACCTCTCGACGCTGCCCCTCGAGAAGACGAGCACGCTCATCCGGTCGTGTTTCAACAACTGCGCCGCCGGGCCGTACCGCTCCTGGTCGATGCTCGACTCGATGCCCGCGCTCGTCGCCGACGCCCGGGCCGGCCGCGTCCGGATGTACTGGGACGTGCTCTCGCGATCGCGCTGACGGGCTGCCGATGATCCGGTCGTGTGGGCGTCCTCTGGTTCTTGCCGGCCTGCTCGTCGTGGCCGGGTCGCTCGCCTGCGCCTCCGGGCAGCAGGCCGAGCCCGGCAGGCCCGACCTGCCCGATCGGTTGACGAGCGAGCAGTTCTGGACGCTCAGCCAGTCGCTGTCGGAGCCGCCGGGCTACTTCCGGTCCGAGAACCTCGTCTCGAACGAGAACACCTACCAGTACATCCTGCCGGCGCTCGTCGAGCGGGTCCAGCCGGGCGGGGTCTACCTGGGCGTCGCCCCCGATCAGAACTTCACCTACATTGCCGCCGTCCGGCCGGCAATGGCCTTCATTGTCGACGTCCGCCGCGGCAACCTGCTGCAGCACCTGATGTACAAGGCGCTCTTCGAGCTGTCGGCCGATCGCGGCGAGTTCGTCTCGAGGCTCTTCTCGCGTCGCCGGCCGGCCGACCTCGGGCCGGCCTCCGGCGTGTCGGACATCTTCGGCGCCTTCGCTCGCGTGTCGCCCGATGACGACCTGTATCGGACCAACCTGGCCGCCCTCAAAGCCCGGCTGGTCGACCACCACGGCTTCGACCTGTCGCCGGCTGACCTCCAGCAGCTCGAGTCGATTTACTTCTCGTTTTTCTGGGAAGGTCCCAACCTCCGGTACTCGGTCGGGCGGTTCGGACAGGGCGGGCGGATGGCCTGGCGCTCCAGTTTCCCGACCTACGAGGAAATGGTCCTGCAATCGGACTGGACTGGAGAGCAGCGGAGCTATCTGGCGACCGAGGCGCTCTACCAGTCGATCCGGACCATGCAGCAGCGCAATCTCGTCGTGCCCGTCATGGGCAACTTCGCCGGTCCAACCGCCCTGCGGGCCGTGGGCGAGTGGATTCGGGAGCGGCGGGCCGTCGTCAGCGCCTTTTACGTGTCGAACGTCGAGCAGTACCTGTTCCAGGACGGGCTGTTCGAGGCGTTTGCCGCCAACGTGGCGACGCTGCCGGTCGGGCCGTCGAGCACGTTCATCCGGTCCGTTTCGGGCCGTTTCGGCTATCGGGGGCCCATGCAGTGGCACGATTTGCGGGCGACGGCCCTCTATCCCATCGTCGGCTTCATCAAGGACGTCGAGAGCGGCTCGCTGCGGAGCTATTTCGACCTGAACGCACGGTCGAGCTGGTAAGCGGCCGGGCCCCGGTCGCCCTGCCCGACGCCCTGCCCGACGCTTGACCGGCAGACTTCAGGAATGTTACTCTCGCAAGGTTCTTTACGGGTCTAGGACACCCTATCTAGGCCCGCGCCCAGTCGAAGCGCCCGCTTCCTGGTTGGTTCTGTGCGGTTCGCGCCCCGCCTCTTCGAAGGCGAGGCCGCTTGGCCGCCATGCTGAATGAGCAGCAATAGGGGATGAGTTCGGGGTGCCGAGCGCAGGCTCTGAGGCCCTGAACGAACCGAGCGCCGCCCGGCGGGGTGGCCGACGGTGTCTTTTTCACGCGTGGTGGCCGATGCCGACGATTAGCCAGCTGGTGCGCAAGGGGCGCGAGAAGGTGCTCACGAAGACCAAGAGCCCGGCCCTCCAGGACAGTCCGCAGAAGCGTGGGGTGTGCGTGCGTGTCTTCACGCAGACGCCGAAGAAGCCGAACTCGGCGCTGCGCAAGGTGGCGCGCGTCCGGCTGACCAACGGCATCGAGGTGACGACCTACATTCCGGGCGTGGGCCACAACCTGCAGGAGCACTCGCTCGTGCTCATCCGCGGGGGCCGCGTGAAGGATCTGCCCGGCGTGCGGTACCACGTCGTGCGCGGCACGCTCGACACGGTGGGCGTGGCGGGCCGGATGCAGGGACGGTCGAAGTACGGCGCCAAGCGCCCGAAGAAAGCCTGAGCGGGTGAACGAACATGCCTCGTCGTAGAGAGATTGCCAAGCGCGAAGTTCCGGCGGACCCGATTTACGGCAGCCCGCTTGTGACCAAGTTCGTCAGCACGATCATGCGTGGCGGCAAGCGCTCCACGGCTGAGCGCATCATGTACCAGGCGCTCGACATCGTGAAGGAGAAGACGGCCGACGATCCGCTCAAGGTCTTCAAGAAGGCGCTCGACAACGTCAAGCCCGCCCTCGAAGTGAAGTCACGGCGCGTGGGCGGCTCGAACTATCAGGTGCCCATCGAGGTCAATCCGAACCGGCGGTTGTCGTTGTCGATTCGGTGGCTGGCCGGCTACGCCCGGGCCCGCGGCGACGGCAAGACGATGCAGGAGAAGCTCGCCAACGAGTTCATGGACGCCGCCAACCTGCGGGGCGGGGCGGTCAAGAAGCGCGAAGACACGCACCGGATGGCCGAAGCCAACAAGGCCTTCGCCCACTATCGCTGGTAATGCTGGACGAGACGCGTCATGGCCCGCAAAGTCGCCCTGGATCGTTGTCGCAATATCGGCATCATGGCCCACATCGATGCCGGCAAGACGACGACTACCGAGCGGATCCTCTTCTATACCGGGATCACGTACAAGATCGGCGAGGTCCATGAAGGCACGGCCGTCATGGACTGGATGGAGCAGGAGCAGGAGCGCGGCATCACCATCACGTCGGCCGCGACCCAGTGCATCTGGCGCGACCATCGCATCAACATCATCGACACGCCCGGCCACGTGGACTTCACGGCCGAGGTCGAGCGGTCGCTCCGCGTGCTCGACGGCGCCGTGGCGGTCTTCGACTCGGTCGCCGGCGTCGAGCCCCAGTCGGAAACCGTCTGGCGCCAGGCCGACAAGTACCGCGTGCCGCGCATCTGTTTCGTCAACAAGATGGATCGCATCGGCGCGGATTTCGACCGCACCTACGAGCAGATTCGCACCAAGCTCCAGGGCAACCCCGTGGCCATCCAGTTTCCGATTGGCCGCGAAGACAAGTTCGCCGGCGTGGTCGACGTCGTCCGGATGAAGGCCGTGCGCTGGAATGACGAGACGCTCGGCGCCGACTTCGTCGTCGAGGATATCCCGGCGGATCTGCTGGCCGAGGCCCAGGTGCATCGCGAGTTCCTCATCGAGAAGGTCAGCGAGGTCGACGACCAGATCCTCGAGCTCTACCTGCACGGACAGGAGATCCCCGAGGCCCGCATCAAGGCGGCGCTGCGCAGGCGCATCGTCGAGTCGGTGCGCGGGGAACAGGCACCGTTCGTCGTCGTCTGCGGCTCGGCCTTCAAGAACAAGGGCGTCCAGCCGCTGCTCGATGCCGTGGTCGACTACCTGCCGTCGCCCGTCGACGTGCCGCCCATCACCGGTCTGCACCCCGAGACCCAGGAGACGATCGAGCGGCCGTCGGCCGACGACGCGCCGTTCTCGGCCCTCGCGTTCAAGATCATGACCGACCCGTTCGTCGGTCAGCTCACGTTCATTCGCGTGTACTCCGGCGTGATGGCGTCGGGCATGGCTGTCTACAACGCCACGAAGCAGAAGTCCGAGCGCATCGGCCGGCTGCTGAAGATGCACGCGAACAAGCGCGAAGAGATCAAGGAAGTGCGCGCGGGCGACATCGCCGCCGCCGTCGGCATGAAGCTGGTC
>DATKDF010000159.1:0-27976 GCA_035512795.1 Vicinamibacterales bacterium | reverse complement strand
GCATTGTCCCACGCGCCGCCCGCATTGGCCATCATCAGCGCCATCAGCACGCCGGTGACGAGCGACCCCGCGAGCAAGCCCGCCAGCCCGGCCACGCCGAGGACCCAGCCGGTCGCGATGGGCGCCGACACGGCCAGGATGCCCGGCGCAATCATCTCCCGAATCGCCGCCTGCGTCGAAATCGCCACGCAGCGGGCCGAGTCGGGCTCGGCCGTCCCCTCCATCAGGCCGGGGATCGTCTTGAACTGGCGCCGCACCTCTTCGATCATCTTGCCGGCCGAGCGCCCGACCGCATTCATCGTCAGGGCCGAGAAGATGAACGGCAGCATGCCGCCCACGAGCAGGCCGAGGAGCACGTTCGGATTGTCGAGTTCGAACGACAGCCCGCGCGGGTCGAAGGCCGAGGGCCCACCGGAGGCTGCCACCGTGGCGTTGACCGTCGCGCGGAAGGTCGAAAAGAGCGCCAGAGCGGTCAGGGCCGCCGATCCGATCGCGAACCCCTTGCCGATCGCCGCCGTCGTGTTGCCGACCGCATCGAGCGAGTCGGTGCGCTTGCGCGTCTCGGGCGGGCAGTGGCTCATCTCGGCAATGCCCCCGGCGTTGTCGGCCACGGGGCCGTAGGCATCGACACCGAGCGAAATCCCGAGCGTCGAGAGCATGCCGACGGCGCTGATCGCGATCCCGTACAGGCCCCCGAACTCGAAGCTCACCCAGATGGCCACCGCGATCACGAGCACGGGCAGGCCCGTCGACATCATGCCGACTCCCAGGCCCGCGATGATGTTGGTGGCCGCTCCGGTCTGCGACTGACGCGCGATCTCCCGCGCCGGACCGAGGTCCTTGGCCGTGTAGTACTCAGTCAACTTGCCAATCGCCACGCCGCCAATCAGGCCGGCCAACACGCAGTAGTACACGCCCATCGGCACGGGCAGCAGGGTCACGAGCGCGTAGCCGGCCACAAGCACAATCGCCGATGCGACGACCATGCCCCGATTGAGCGCCGATTGCACCTTCTTCTCGTCGTTGGTGCGGACGGCAAACGTGCCCGCCACCGACGCCAGAATGCCCGTGCCCGCCAGGATGATCGGGAAGAGCACGAGCGCTGCCTGCACGGTGACGAACTCGCCGGCCGAGGTCTGCCAGATGGTGGCCGCGACCGCCGGCGTGAGGGCCCAGGCCAGGGCAATCGACGAGATGATGCTGCCCACGTACGACTCGAACAGGTCCGCGCCCATGCCGGCGACGTCACCCACGTTGTCGCCCACCGAGTCGGCAATCGTCGCCGGATTGCGCGGGTCGTCCTCGGGAATGCCGGCCTCGACTTTGCCCGACAGGTCGCCGGCCACGTCGGCGGCCTTGGTGAAGATGCCGCCGCCGACGCGCGCGAAGAGCGCGATCGAGGACGCGCCGAGCGAGAAGCCGAACAGCTGGGCGACGGCCATCGGGCCGTTCCCGGCCAGTCCGCCAAAAGCCCAGTACATCGTCGTCAGACCGGCGGTGCCGAGCGCGACGACGGTCAGGCCCATGACCGCCCCGCTCGAGAACGCGACGCGGAGCGCCGGGGCCAGGCCCGTCCGGGCCGCGTTGGCGGTGCGCACGGCCGCCGTCGTGGCCGTCCGCATGCCGATCCAGCCGGCCAGCGCCGAAAGGCTGGCGCCGACGACAAACGAGATCGCCGTGCCGACGCCGTGCTCGGGCAGGAACCCCGCAAGCAGCACCACCATGATCAGCACGAACACGGAGAGCACGGAGTACTCGACCTTGAGAAACGCCATCGCGCCGGCCCGGATGAGCGCAGCGATACGACGCATCTGCTCGGTGCCGGGGTCCTGCGCCGTGATCCAGCGAACGAGAACGAACGCGAAGATCGCCGCGACGAGCGGCGCTCCCCAGCCGAGGACATAGACCAACTGCTGTTCCATGACTGCTAGCTTTCCTCGCGGCTCGCCGGCCCGCTCCGGTGCCGGTCCGCCCGCATGTGCGCCGGCAGGGCCATCCCGCCGGTCAGAAAGACCCGGACGCCCTGCTCGACCGTCAACTCCGGGTACGCCGCCCGCTCACGCGGGCACACGATGACGTCACCCAGATACAGATGGTTCGTGGGCACGTACACCGCCAGGAGCGTCTCCGGCCCCTGGCCACGGTCCACCACGAACTCTTTCGTGAGAAACCCGAGCACGAACCCGCGCACGGGATCCTCGACCATCACCACCCGCTTGAAGCCGAACTGGTTGCCCGGCGAAAACGCCTCGATGAGCTGCTTGACGGGCGCGTAGATTGTGCGGAAGACCGGGACGTGGAGCAAGAGCCCCTCGCCCCGCCCCAGGATCCGTCGTCCGAACACGTTGGTCGCCAGCGTCCCGATGAGCAGGATGCCCGCCACGGTCACCGCCACCCCGACGCCGGGAATCGGCCGGTCGAACAGCCGCTCGACCGGGCCCCGCATCAGGCCATCCACCAGCTGAAACAGCCAGACGAGCGCGAAGACGCTCACCGCAAGCGGCACGGTGATGACAAACCCGGCGGCAAAACTCCTGCGTAACCATGCCAACATCAGTCGTCAACCCGCCGCCAGCCAGAAAAACGTCGCGAGTGCCAGCGCCACCCGGTACCAGGCGAACACATCGAGCCGGTGCGTCGCCAGAAAGCGGATGAAGTATTTCACAGTGAGGTATCCGACGACGGCCGAGCTGGCCATCCCGACGGCAAACAGGACCGGGTCGGCCCCGACCCAGCCGGCGGCCCGGAGATCCAGGGTCTTCTTGGCCGCGGCCGCGAGAATCGCCGGCACGCTCAGCACGAACGTGAACCGCGCGGCCGCCTCCCGGGTCAACCCGAGCAGCATCCCCGTGGCAATGGTCGCCCCCGAGCGCGACACGCCCGGAATCAGGGCCAGGGCCTGGGCAGCGCCAATCGCCAGGGCGCCCGGCGCCGTCAGGGCCCACTCCCCTCGCCGAGGGCCATCCAACCGCTCGATGAGCAACAGCACGCCCGCACCGATGAGCAGCGCCGTGGCGGCGACGACCGGTGTCCGCGTCGCGGTCTCGGCCGCCTCGTTCCACAAGCCGCCCACGATGACGATCGGAATCGTCCCGACGGCCACGAGGCGCAGCCGGCGGGCGGGCGGGTCGGTCGTCCGTCCCAGCATGCCCGGCACCGCGCGCAGCATGGCCGTCAGGTCGAGGCGGAAGAACACGAGAACGGCCAGGAGCGTGCCGACGTGCAGGGCGACATCGAACGCCAGGCCGAACCGGTCGGGATTCCATCCGGTGAACGCCCGCGCCAGAATCAGGTGCGCTGAACTCGAAATGGGCAGGAACTCGGTGAGTCCCTGCACCACGCCGAGAAGCGCCGCAATCAGCAGTTCCACGGACGACGGCGGCCGCTAGACCCGGGCCCGCCGGGCGCGCGCCTGGGCCTGTGAGGCGGCCTGCGGGGTCGGTCGATTGAGCACCACGGCCACGGCCGACGCGATGAACACCGTCGAGTAGGTGCCTGTCAGGATGCCCACCATCATGGTGAAGGAGAACCCGCGCAGGACTTCGCCCCCGAGCAGGAACAGCGTCACGACCGCGACGAGCGTCGTGCCGGAGGTGATGATGGTCCGGCTCAACGTCTGGTTGACGCTGCGATTGATCAGATTGCGGATCGGCTCGCGGCGCGCCATCCGCTGGTTCTCGCGGACGCGATCGAAGATGACGATCGTGTCGTTGACCGAGTACCCGGTGATGGCCAGGATCGCCGCGATGACGTTGAGCGACATCTCGTAGTTGAACCACGTGAGCATCGTCAGCGTGACGAGGATGTCGTGGAAGACCGCTGCGATGGCGCCGAGGGCGAACGTGAACCGGAACCGCAAGCCGATGTAGACGAGGATGCCACCCAGCGCGAACAGCGTGGCCCAGATCCCCTTCCGCTTCAGGTCTTCCCCGATGACCGGCCCGACGATGTCGGTGCTCAGCAGTTCGAGGTCCCCGAGGCGGGCCCGCAGCGCCGCCAGCACTTCAGCGGCGCCCTGCTCGAGATTGGCCTCGGCCTCCTCGGTGAGGGGCAACCGGACCAGCACCTGATGGTCGAGCGGATCGCCGTACTGCTGCACGATCTTGTCGCCCGGCAAGCTTGCCAGGGCGTCCCGCACGGCGTCCTCGCTGACCGGCTGCGGGAACTGTACGACGACGGCCGTGCCGCCCGAGAAGTCGATGCCGACCGGCATGCCGCGGGTGGCCATGGTGAACAGCCCGGCCCCGATGACCACGGCCGAGAGCGCCAGCGCGTGCCAGCGCCACTTCAGGAAGTCGATGTTCGTCTGCGACAGAAACTGCATGACTGACTCTCCCCGCCCGTCAGATGCTCAGGCGGGCCGACCCGGCCGGCCGCTGCGACAGGATGAACTCGAAAATCGTACGCGAGACGAAGACCGCCGTGAAGATGTTCGACAACAGACCGAAGAAGAGCGTCGTCGCAAACCCGCGGATCGGGCCGGTGCCGAACTGGAACAGGAACGCCGCGGCGATGAGCGACGCCACGTGTGTGTCGACGATCGTGACGAACACGCGGTCGAAACCGGCGGCGATCGCCTGCCGCGCGCCTTTCTTGGTGGCCAGTTCCTCGCGGATGCGCTCGAAGATCAGGACGTTCGAGTCGACGCCCATGCCGATCGTCAGGATGAAGCCGGCAATTCCGGGCAGCGTCATGACGGCGCCGAGATAGGCCATGAAGCCCATCAGGATCAGCAGGTTCAGGGTGATCGAGACGAAGGCGTTGATCCCGGCGAGCCGGTAGTAGACGAGCATGAACAGGGTGACGAGTGCGAGGCCCGTGAGCGAGGCCGTGACACCCGCGCGAATCGAGTCTTGGCCGAGCGTCGGACCGACCTGCCGTTCCTCCAGATAGGAGAGCGAGGCCGGCAGCGCCCCCGAGCGGAGGACGAGCGACAGGTCCGCCGCTTCCTGATTCGTGAAGTTGCCCGTGATCCGGCCCTCCCGATCGATGCGGGTCTCGATGGTCGGCGCCGACTGGATGCGGCCATCCAGGATGATGGCCAACTGGCGGCCGACGTTCTCGGTCGTGACCCGCCCGAACTTGGCGGCGCCGTCCGCATTGAGCGAAAACGACACGGCCGGCTGCCCGAAGTCGTCGATGGTCTGGCTGGCGTTGCGCAGATCGGCGCCGGTGACGGCGGCCGTGCGTCGCACCAGATAGAAGCCGCTCACCGCCTGGGCGCCGCTGCCGGAAACGCCCGGGACGACCTCGAGATTGACCGGCACCTGCCCGCCGTGCGGCTGGAGCAACGTGGCCTCGTCGGGCGCCCAGCCGCCCTCGACGATCTTCAGCTCGAGCATCGCCGTCGACCGGATGATGCCCTTGGCCCGGTCGATGTCCCGGAGCCCCGGCAACTGCACGACGATCTGGTCGCCCGCCGACCCGTAGGGCGCCACGACCGGCTCGGACACGCCGAGTTCGTTGACGCGCCGCTCGATGGTCTGAATCGCCTGGGTCACGGCTTCGTCGCGCCGCTGGAGGGCCATGTTCGGCCGCATGTCGTACCGGTAGGTGCCCCCGCCGGCGCTCACCCGGTCGAAGTTCACCTCGGCCTGCAACTGGCTGATGCGACGGAAGTCCTGGTCCCTCGCCGGCGGCACGCCCTCGGCGACAAAGCGCGTCAGGCCGTCGGCCGCAATGCGGCCGACCGCAATGCCCTCGTCGCGCAGGGCCTGCTGGAGCTGCTCGGCCGTCGTCTCGGTTTCCAGACGCAGCGCGTCGTCGGTGTGGACCTGCAGGACGAGGTGAATGCCTCCCTGCAGGTCGAGCCCGAGCCGCACTTTCTCGCCCGGGGGCATGAACGACCAGACCGCCAGGGCGGTGATCGCCACGATGGTGAGGAGCTTCCAACGAAGGTTCTTGTACATGTTAGAGGTTTCCAGACGACTGCACGACCGGCTCCTGTCCCTGATAGCCCCCGACCGCGGCGCGGGAGACTTCGACACGAACCCGATCGGCAATCTGCAACTGCACGGTGCCCTCGGCCATCCGCGTGATCTGGCCGTGGATGCCGCTCGTCAGAATGACCTTGTCGCCCACCTTCAGTCCGGCCTGAAACTCCTGCACCTTCCGCTGGCGCCGCCGCATCGGCAGCAGCACCAGGACATAGAAGATGAGCAGCATGAGCGCGAACGGGAACAGCTGAATCCACAAGCTCGGCTGTCCCGGCGCGGCCTGCGCCATCACGAGCGGAAGGGGGAGTGTCGAATCAGTCATGCCTTGTCGGGCTGCCGGGGGGAATAGGTCTCGAGGAACGTGCGCTTGAACTCGTCGAAGATTCCGAACTCAATAGCCTTTCTGATCTCCCGCATCGTGTCAAGGTAGAAGTGCAGGTTATGCAGTGTGTTGAGGGTGCCCGCCGTCATCTCGCCCGCAATGTAAAGGTGGCGCAGATAGGCGCGGGAATGCCGGCGGCAGGTCGGGCACCCGCAGTCGGGGTCAGGAGGCCGGTCGTCTTCGGCGTACCGGGCATTCTTGATCGCGATCGGCCCCCGCCGGGTCAGCAATTGGCCGTTCCGGGCGTTTCGTGTCGGCAGCACACAGTCGAAGAGGTCAATGCCCCGGGCGACGCTTTCGAGCAGGTCCACCGGGGTGCCCACCCCCATCAGATACCGCGGCCGGTCGGCCGGCAGGAGCGCGGCCGTCTGGCCGGCGATCTCATACATGAGGCCGGCCGGCTCACCGACCGAGAGGCCGCCAATGGCGTAGGCCTCGAACCCGATCGCGACGGTGCCTGCCGCACTCCGCTGCCGCAGGTCGTCGAACGTGCTCCCCTGCACGATGCCGAACTGCGCCTGTCCGGGGGTGGGCCGCGCCACGTCGGGCACGCGCCCGGCGGCCAGGTCCAGAAAGCGTGTGCGCGCGCGGGCGGCCCAGCGGAGCGTCCGCGCCATCGACGCCTGCGCGGTTTCGTGATCGATCGGCCAGCTCGGACACTCGTCGAACACCATGGCGATGTCCGAGCCGAGGCGCGCCTGAATGTCGGTCACCGACTCGGGTGTGAGCGTGAGCGGTCGCCCGTCGAGGTGTGACTGGAAGACGACGCCGTCTTCGGAGACGCGGCGCCGGGTGGCGAGCGAGAAGACCTGGTAGCCGCCCGAGTCGGTGAGGATCGGCCGCGGCCAGGCCATGAACGCGTGGAGCCCGCCGGCCCGTGCGACCAGATCGTCGCCGGGCCGCACGTGCAGATGGTAGGCGTTGGCCAGCAGGATCTCGGCGCCGAGCGCCTCGAGGTCGGTGAGGGTCACGCCCTTGATCGCCGCGCGCGTGCCGACCGGCATGAACGCCGGCGTGTCGATCGCGCCGTGCGCGACGCGCAGTCGGCCTCGACGTGCGGCGCCGTCCTGTCGGACGACGGTGAAGGACATCGGATCGGACACGGCGCTAGCCTATAATGACTGCCGCGCGCACGCTGCGACTTGCAGCGTCGCCCCCTTCATCGTGAAACGACTGCGTGTCGGCGTGTTGTACGGTGGCCGGTCCGGCGAGCACGAAGTCTCGCTCGCGTCGGCCGCCGCCGTCTGTGCCAATCTCGACCGCGATCGGTACGAGACCGTGGCCATCCGTATCGAGAAGGACGGCCGGTGGGTGCTGGCCGATCGGCCGCCGTCGGCGAGCTCGGCGGCCGATGTCATCGAACAGGCGCGCACCGACAGCCTGCGCGCCCGCTCGGGCCGCAGTGTGTTCCTGCCGCCGCGGCCGGGCGACGACACGCTGCTCATCGTCGATCGACGGCCGACCGGCGAGGGCGACGACCTGACCGCGCTCGTCACCGGCCTGCGCCTGGACGTGGTCTTTCCGGTGCTCCATGGCCCATTCGGCGAGGACGGGACGATTCAGGGGCTGCTCGAACTGGCCGACGTGCCGTATGTCGGCTGCGGCGTCCTGGCGTCGGCGGTCGGCATGGACAAGGCCGTCATGAAGCAGTTGTTCCGGGCGCACGGCCTCCGCGTGCCCGACTGGGTGGTGGTGACCGATGCGGCCTGGCGGGCCGACGCCGACGGCCAGCTCGCGGCGATCGCCCGCGCGCTGCCGCCGACGCTCTTCGTCAAGCCGGCCAATCTCGGCTCCAGCGTGGGCATCACCAAGGTCAAGGCGACCGACGCCCTGCGCCCGGCCATCGACCTGGCGCTCGGCTTCGACCGCAAGGTGATCGTCGAGGCCGCCGTCCCTGACGCGCGCGAGATCGAGTGCGCCGTACTCGGCAACGAGACCCCCGAGGCGTCGGTCCCCGGCGAGATCGTCCCGTCGCGCGAGTTCTACGACTACGAGGCGAAATACCTCGACAGTGGATCGCGGATCGAGATTCCCGCCGCGCTGCCCGCCGCCGACGTGCATCGGATTCAGCAGCAGGCGATCCTGGCGTTCGGCGCGATCGACGGCGCGGGACTCGCGCGGGTCGATTTTCTCGTCGACCGCACGAGCGGCGATCTCTACGTCAACGAGATCAACACCATGCCCGGCTTCACGACGATCAGCATGTTCGCGAAACTCTGGGCCGCATCGGGCATCGACTACGCCACGCTCGTCGATCGACTCGTCGCGCTCGCGCTCGCCCGGCACGACGCGCGCGCGCACCTGCGCACGAGCGCCATCTGAGCTGCACATTTTTTTGACAAGCACCAGCACTTTGTGCTTGACACCGTTTTGTTCTCATCCATAATCTACATCTTGCGTGCAGATGACAGGCTCAGCCTACCGGTTGGGTACCCGTGGCGAGGGTCTCTCCGGGGTCCGTACGCGTATCGTGACCGGCGAGTGATCGCGAATTCAGGGTGCGGCCTGAAGGGCCGGCACCCTTTTTTTATCAGGATGCCAGGACGCGCGGTCGGACGATCGATCCGCTCCTGCCACGAAGCGCGGGCGAGGCCCACGCACAACCCACGATGAAGGGGGGGACAAACACAATGGCGAAGAAAGCAGCCAAGGGCGGGAAGAAGAAGGGCGGCAAGAAGCGGTAAGCCACCCGACCCGCAAGGGAAAGGGGGCGATCGTCGCCCCCTTTTTTTTGCCCCTACCGCAGCGTCACCCCGTCCCAGATTCGCACGCGTTCGATCACGTCCCACATCGCCACCCGATCCAGCATCTCGTCGCCGCTGACGACCTGCCCGAAGACCGTGTAGCGGCCGTCGAGATGCGGCTGCGGGGACAGCGTGATGAAGAACTGGCTGCCGCCCGTATCCGGGCCGGACAGCGCCATGCCCACCGTGCCGCGGACGAACGGCAGCGGACTGAGCTCGTCGCGCTGGGTGAACCCCGGCCCCCCCGACCCGTCGCCACGCGGATCGCCCACCTGGATCACGAAGTGCGGAATCAGGCGATGCACCCTGAGGCCGTTGTAGAACCCCGACCGAGCCAGTTCGATGAACGTCCGGGTCGTGACCGCGGCCTCGATGACGTTCAACGCGATCTCGATCGTGCCGAGGCGGGTCTCGATGAACGCGTGCGGCGAGAACGGCGGGCGCAGCAGCGCGTCAGACTCGAAGAACCCGGCCGGCTGCCGCACCGGCGCGGGCCGTCGCGGGGTGGCCGGCTCCCCCAGGCCCTCGAGCAGGCGCGCGGCCTGCAGGCGCACGGGCCACTCGCGGTCGTCGAGCGCCCGGCGCAGCACCACCCGGGCCTCTTCGCCGTCGTAGCGCGCCACCGCCGCAATCGCGGCTGACCGCGCACCGTCGGCCGCGTCGCTCTCGCCGCGCACATAGGCGGCCGAGAGCCGCAGGACGCCGCCGTCGGGCCGGCGCTGCCCGGTCAGCCGGGCGGCCGCGGCCCGCAGGCTGTAGTCGGGCGCCGACAGCGCGGTCGCGAGCCGCGCGTCGAGATCCGGCGCGTTCAGCCGCGCAAACGCTTGGAGCGCCGCGACACGCACGCGGACGTCGCGGTCGCCGTCGGCGGCCTCGATCCAGCCCATCACGCGCTCAGCCGGCTCACCCAGCCCCGACACGATGTCGACGAGCGCGGCCCGCACCGACCAATCGGGGTCGTCGCCGAAACTCGACCGCACGACGAGAAAGCTTTCGGAGTCGAGGGCCGCCGCGCGTCGCATGGCCGCCACGCGCAGCGCGGCCCAGGGGTGCGCGAAGAGGTCCACGAGCAGGTCGAAGGCGCCGTCACCGGCGACGAGGGGCACCGCCTCGAGCAGGAGATTCGGTGGCACGGCCGGATCGCGCAGCAGCCGCAGGGCCACGGGCGCCGTCGCCGATGACGCAAACGGCACGAGCGCCCGGAGGGCAGCCACCCGCAACTTCACGTCCACGTCGGCGTCGACGAGCGCCGTCGCGAGCGGGATCACGCGCGCGTCTTCGAGCGCCGCCAGCGCGCGCAGGGCGAACGCCGGCGTGTAGATGCCGCTCGTCGAGACGAGTGCCAGCAGCGCTGGCGCGTCGGGTGCCCCGCCACGCTGAAGCGCGTAGGCTACGGGCCACCACCGCGAGACGGCCTGTCCTCCCGCGTCGAGCGCGACGCTCCTCAGGGCATCGACGTTCCCGAGCCGCACCAGGGCGAAGAGCGCCAGCCGGCACGCCTCCACTTCCCGTGACTGAGGCGACATGTCGTCGGGGGCGATCGGCGAGAGCAGCACCCCGCAGCCGGTCGAGGCCGCGGCGATCGGACCGGCAGCCGACTCGTCGCCGAGGAGACCGAGCGCATCGATCAGGCGTCCGCGGACGCGGAACGATGATTCGGCCCGCAGCCGATCGACGAGCGTCGGCACGGCCTCCTGTCGTCCAAGCAACCCGATCGCGAACGCCGCGGCCTCGCGCACGGCCTCATCCGGATCGTCGAGCCGCGCCGTCACGAGCGGAAGACCCTCTGGCAGGCCGACCCGGCCGAGAGCCAGCGCGGCCCGCCGTCGCATCGAGGCTTCCGGATCGACGACGAGAGCCGCGAGATCTGCGGTGGTGGCCGGAAAGAACCCGGGCGCCGCACCGGCCGGCGGGTCGACCACCGGCGCGACGCCGTCGACCCGCAGCACGCGCTCCTGCTCGAGCCGGAGCATCCAGCTGACTTTCGTCGCCAGGTCAACCGGCGCGGCGGCAGCCCGGGGCCGCTCGGGCGCCGCTGAAGGCGCCGAGGCGCACGCGACCAGCACGGTCAGTGGAAGGCAGGGACCGAGTCGTCGAAGCCATCCGGCGATCGCCGTCACGCGTGGGGACGAGGTACTCACGAGGTGAACCTTTCGAAGTGACGTGTGGCCGCCGCCAGCCGGTCGCCCACCGGCGTCAGGCCGATACCCGGCCCCGGCGGCACGGTGATGGTGCCGTCGGAATTGACGTCGATAGGCGGTTCGACCAGATCGGGCACGAAGTACCGGCGACTGGCCGCGACGTCGCCCGGCAGCACGAAGCCAGGCAGGGTGGACAGGTGCAGGTTGTGCGCGCGCCCGATGCCGCTCTCGAGCATGCCCCCGTGCCAGACCGGGATGCCCCGTGCCCGGGCGAGATCGTGGATGGCCAGAGACGGGCCGAACCCGCCGACACGCCCCGGCTTGATATTGATGATGCGGCACGCGCCGAGCTCGAGGGCGTCGGCCGCAGCCTGCGGTCCCGTGATCGATTCGTCCAGACAGATGTCGGTGCCGAGCCTCCGCTGCAGGCGCGCATGCTGCACGAGGTCGCCGTAATCGAGCGGCTGTTCAATCATCATCAGGCCGAACGCGTCGAGACCGGCCAGGTGCTCCGCGTCGGCCGGCTGATACGCGGCGTTGGCGTCCACCATCAGGGGGATGTCGCCCAGCCGCTCGCGGAGGGCGCGAACCGGCTCGATGTCCCAGCCGGGCTTGATCTTGATCTTGATGCGCTGGTAGCGGTCGGCCAGCTCGGCGCGAACCCGCTCGACGAGCGCGTCAATCGACGGCTGGATGCCGATCGAGACGCCGGCCGCAATCGGGCGTGCGGCGGCGCCGAGCCGTTCGCAAAGCGGCTGCCCGGCCAGCCGGGCCTCGAGGTCCCAGCCGGCCATTTCGATGGCCGCCTTGGCCATCCGATGGCCACGGACCCTCGACCAGAGGCGGTGCCAGTCCCGCGCCGAGGACGTCTGCCCCAGCACGGCTGGAATCAGGTACCGGCTCATGATGTGCCAGGCGGTCGTGTTGGTCTCGGAGCTGTAGAACGGGTCGACGTCAGCCACGCATTCCCCCCATCCGACGACGTCGTCCTGGCGGATCGCGACCAGGATGAACTCCTGCGCGTCGACGATGCCGAAGCTCGTCTCGAAGGGACGGACGAGCAGCAACCGCACGAGCGACAGTTCCACCGACGAGGGACGCATGGCCTGACTGGTATACTTTCACGGCAGGTTGGAGTTCCGCTACCTCGCGATCGAAGGGCCGATCGGGCTCGGCAAGACGACCCTGGCGCGGCGTCTCGGGACGCGTCTCGAGGCCAGCGTCGTCGAAGACGGACGCGACAATCCGTTCCTCGCCGACTTCTACGCCGGGCGTCCGGGCGCGGCATTCCAGACGCAGTTGTTCTACACGCTCGCCCGGCACCGGCAACTGGTCGGCCTGCGCCAGGGCGACCTCTTCCACCAGACGACGATCTGCGATTACCTCTTCGAGCGCGACCGGATCTACGCGTTCCTGAACCTCGACGACAACGAACTGTTCATCTATCAGAAGGTGTTCGACCTGGTGGCCCGCGATCTGCCGGTGCCGGACCTGGTCATCTACCTGCAAGCGCCGACCGATCTGCTGACGCGCCGCTACCGGGAGCGGCCCCGGCCCGACGACGGTGACGACCCGGCCGGACCGGCCGAGGACTACCTGGCAGAGCTCAACGAGGCCTACAACCACTTCTTCTTCCACTACTCAGCGACGCCGCTCCTGGTGGTCGAGACGTCCGAAGTCGATCCGTCCTGGGGGGACGCGGCCCTCGACGACCTCGTGCGGCAGATCGGCGCGCACGGTCAGGGCACGCGCTACTACGTGCCGCGGACCTGAGCGGTGCTAAAGTGCGGGGATGGCCTGGTTCAAGAAGGCCCGGAAGCCGATTGAAACCCCGGAAAAGTCGAGCCGGGTGCCCGAAGGGCTCTGGATCAAGTGTCCGTCGTGCGGCCGGGCCATCTACAACAAGGAACTCGATTCGAACCGCAAGGTCTGCCCCGGCTGCGCGCATCATTTCCGCCTGTCGGCCGACGAGCGTCTGCACCTGCTCTTCGACCGCGGCGAATGGACCGAGCATGACGCCGACCTCCGGTCGCTCAACCCGCTCCAGTTTCACGACACGAAGTCCTACCAGGCGAGGCTCGAGGCCAGCATCAAGAGCACGGGGCTTCAGGACGCGATCATCGTCGGCTCCGGCCAGCTCGACGGCCTCGACACGGTCGTGGCCGTGATGGAGTACGCCTTCATCGGCGGCAGCATGGGGGTGGTCGTCGGCGAGAAGATCACCCGCGCGGCCGAGATGGCCCTCGCGCGCCGCATCCCCCTCATCGTCGTCTCGAGTTCCGGCGGCGCCCGCATGATGGAGGGCACGCTGTCGCTCATGCAGATGGCGAAGATCAGCGCCGCACTCGGCCGCCTCGACCGCGCCGGCGTCCCGTACCTGTCGGTGCTCACCGACCCGACCACCGGCGGCGTCACGGCCAGCTTTGCGATGCTCGGCGACCTGAACATCGCCGAGCCGAAGGCCCTGATTGGATTTGCCGGACCACGCGTCATCGAACAGACCATCCGGCAGAAGCTGCCCGAGGGGTTTCAGCGCGCCGAGTTCCTGCTCGACCGCGGCTTCATCGACGCCATCGTCGACCGGCGCGAGCTGAAAGCGTACCTCGCGCTGACGTTGCGCCTGTTGCTCGGACGGCCGGCGCCGGTGGCTGCCGAGCCGGCCGCGAACCCGGACGAGGCTGACGCGCCCGCGCCGGCGCCCGCGCCGGAGTAGGCCGATCGTCCGCGCCTACCTCGAGTCGCTCGAACCGTTCGGCACGCGCCTCGGCCTGTCGACGATCCGCGCGCTCGTCACCGCCCTCGATCGACCCGATCGCGCGTATGCGTCGGTGCTCGTGGCCGGCACGAACGGCAAGGGCTCGGTGACGGCCATCGTCGAGCGCGCGCTTCGCGCGGCCGGCTGCCGGACGGGCCGCTACACCTCGCCGCACCTGTCGGCGATCGAGGAGCGCTTCGAGGTCAGCGGTGCCGAGGTCGCACCAGCGGTGCTCGACGCCGCACTCGAACGCGTCCGCGCGGCGGCAGCCGGCCTGGCCTCACCCCCGACCTTTTTCGAGGTGACCACGGCCGCCGCCCTCGAGATCTTCCGGACTGCTCAGGTGGACGTGGCCGTGATCGAGGTGGGACTCGGCGGACGGCTCGACGCCACCAACGTCGTCGAGCCGATCGCCGGCGCGATCACGGCCATCGACTTCGATCACATGGCCGAGCTCGGCCACCGGCTGGAGGACATCGCCCGTGAGAAGGCGGGGATCGTGCGGCCCGGGATCCCGATCGTCCTCGGGCGCAATCGGCCGGCTGCGCGCGACGCCGTGGCCGCCGCCTGTGAGGCGGCCGGGGCGCATCTGGTCGATGCGGACGCGAGCACCGAGGTCGAGAGTCGGCTGGTCGACGGACGGACCATCCTCAGGCTCCGGACGCCACACGCGCACCATGAAAATGTGCAGCTCGCCCTCCGCGGCCGCCATCAGATCGACAACGCCGTCACGGCCGTGCGGTTGCTCGAGGAGTGGCCGGCACTCGCCGGTGGGATCGGGGAGGCAGCCATCCGGGTGGGGCTCGAACAGACGGTCTGGCCCGCCCGGCTGGAGCTGCTTCACTGGCAGGGCCAGCCCGTCCTGCTCGATGCCGCTCACAACCCGGCCGGCGCGCGGGCGCTCGTGTCCTATCTCGGCGACGCCTTCGGCCGCCGGCTGCCCCTGGTCGTGGGCATCATGCGCGACAAGGCCATTGACGAGATGCTGCGGGTGCTGGCGCCGGCGGCTTCACGCTTCGTGCTGACCGCGGCCGACACGCCGCGTGCTGCCTCGGCCACCGAGTTGTCGGAACAGGCGCGGCGGGTGTGCCCCGACGTGCCGCAGGTGGTGGCCGCCAATCCCGTGGACGCGCTCGCACGCGCCGCGTCAGCCGGCTCGCCCGTCGTCGTCGCCGGATCGCTCTATCTCGTCGGAGAAATCAGGCCGTGGTTGTCGTGATAGCCTGCCGGGACGGGTGTCGACTCGCATGCTGACGTCCTTCAGAACGGTGTCGATCCTCGTGACGCTTGGTGCGGTCGTCGTGCTCGCCGCGCCGCGTGCCCACGCGCAGTCGCTCCTGCAGGGCTGCCAGCGGACCGTCTTCACCTGGTCGACCTCGGAACTGGATCCCGACACCGGTGTGCAGCGGACGATCATGGCCGGCTCGCCCGGCTTTCCGGTCGTCGCCGAGTGCGGCAGCTCGACCATCTCGGCCGATCGTCTCGAGCACGCGAGCAACACGCTCGTGGCGACGGGGAACGTGCTCATCCAGCAGCCGGGCATGCGGATCTCGGCCGATCGCGCCGAACTGAGCCTCATCACGCAGCTGGGGATCTTCGATGGCGCGCACGGCTTCCTGCGTGTGGGCGACCAGCCGCTGGCCGGGCAGCCGCTCGGCACCCAGAAGACCGACATGGAGTTCTACGCCGAGCGCATCGAGAAAGTCGGCGCGCGGTCGTACAAGCTGACGAACGGGCGGTTCACCGCATGTGCGCAGGCGGCACCGCGATGGCAGTTCACCATGACGGGCGGCACGATCACGCTCGACAAGCACGCGCTCATGCGGAATGCCGTGCTGCACGTCAAGAACGTGCCGATTTTCTACCTGCCGTTCATCTACTACCCGATTGACAGCGGCGATCGCGCCACCGGCTTCCTGATGCCGAGCTACGGTGCGTCGACGATCCGGGGCTCGTCGGTGAGCAACGCCTTCTTCTGGGCGCTCGGGCGCAGTCAGGACGTCACGTTCTTCCACGACTGGTTCACGCGGGCCGGCCAGGGCGCCGGTGCCGAGTACCGGATCGTCTCGGCGCCCGGGTCGGGCGGCAACCTGCGCTTCTATCTCATCGACGAGAAGGAACGTGTCGAGGAGAACGGCCTCATCAGTCCGGCCAGGCGATCGTTCGACATGAACGGCGACGTCAACCAGACGCTCGGCGGCAGCTTCCGACTGGTCGGCCGTCTCAACTACTTCTCGGACGTCGCCACCCAGCAGCGGTACGACCAGAACGTCTACGACCTCTCGAACCGGTCGCGGGCGATCAACATGACCGTGACCGGCAATGTGAGTCGCGCCCGGCTCACGGCCACGACCGAGATCCGCGATTATTTCTACGGCGCCGACGAGGGCCAGCGGCAGGGCCGGCTGCCCCAAGTCAACCTGACGCTGCCCGATCGGCCCGTCGGCCGGTCGCCGATCTATTTCGGCGCGTTCGGCGACGTCGCCTACCTGCTGCGGCAGGACGACCTCAACCAGCCAGACACCAACTTCAACCTCTGGCGCTTCGATGCGGCACCCCGTGTCCGTGTGCCGGTCAGTACGCTGTCGTTTCTCACGGCGACGACGACCGCGTCGTGGCGCGTGACGCGGTGGTTCGACAGCCGCGACCCCGCAACCGGCCTGAAGCGGCCGGAAGCCATCCTGCGGTCGCTCTTCGAGGTCCGGACCGATGTCGTCGGACCGACCGTGGCGCGCGTGTTTCAGACGCCCGACAACGGGTACGCCGAACGGTTCAAACACCTCATCGAACCGTTCGTGAGCTTTCAGTGGTTCTCGCCGTTCGAGCGCCGCGAGGAAGTGATCCAGATCGACGGCGTCGACTCGCTCGTGGGCGGCTCGATGCAGGTGACCTACGGGGTGACCAACCGGGTGCTGGCCCGCCGGCGCATGGGTGCGTCGGCCAGCGCGGTGCGCGACATCCTGTCCGTGGGCGTGCGGCAGACCTACTACACGGACCTGCTCGCCGCGGCGTTCGACTCCCAGTACTCGTCGGCCACGGCGACGCCGAGCCCCTTCTCACCCCTGCGGCTGAACGTGGACGTGCGGCCGGCCGACGGGCTCACTGGTCAGTTCGTGACCGACATCGACCCGACGTTCAAGACGCCCCGCCAGTTCAGCGCGTCGGCCACGGTCAACCGCGAGCGGCTGCAGGTGTCGGGCAGCTGGAGCAAGCGCCGGGTGATCGACGGCCTGCCCGGCTGGGACGACCCGGCGTTTGCCACGCATTACCTCTCGGCCAGCACGTCGGTCAACGCGCGCAACAACCGGGCTGGCGCCGGCTACTCGTTCAACTACGACGTCCAGAACGCGCGCATCACCCAACAGCGCATCAGCGGCTACTACAACGCCCAGTGCTGCGGCATCACGATGGAGTACCAGACCATCAGCTTCGGCTCGGGCGGCTTCATCACGATTCCGGAAGACCGGCGCTTCGGCATCTCCTTTTCACTCGCCGGTCTGGCCTCCTTCTCGAATCCGTTCGGATCGTTTGGGCGATAATGGCGCCGACATGACGCGAGTGCTCGTGACCGGCGGGGCCGGGTTCATCGGTTCCAACTTCGTCCGCTGGGCGCACGACACCCATCCGGACTGGCATCTGACGACGCTCGACAAGCTGACCTACGCCGGACGGCTCGAGAATCTGGCCGCGGTGGCCGACAGTCCGCGCCACCGCTTCGTCCAGGGTGACGTCGCCGATCCGGCCGTGGCCGCGCCGCTCGTCCGCGAGTCGCACCTCGTCGTCCACTTCGCCGCCGAGACTCACGTCGATCGGTCGATCCTGTCGGCCGGCGAGTTCATTCAGACGGACGTCGTCGGCACCTTCGTCCTGCTCGAGGCCGCCCGTGAAGCGGCCGACCTGCGTCGCTTCGTGCAGATCTCGACCGACGAGGTCTACGGATCGGTGTCCGAGGGCCACAGCCGGGAGACCGACGAGCTCCGGCCGCGCAACCCCTATGCAGCGAGCAAGGCCGGCGCCGACCGGCTCGCCTACAGCTACTGGGCCACCTACGACGTGCCGGTCATCATCACGCGCGCGTCGAACAACTACGGGCCCAACCAGTTCCCCGAGAAGGTCATTCCGCTGTTTGTGACCAACGCGCTCGAGGGCCAGCCGCTGCCCCTCTACGGTGACGGCCTCAACGTGCGCGACTGGCTGCACGTGATCGATCACTGCCGGGCGATTGACCTCCTCATCGCAGAGGGACGTGCCGGAGAGGTCTACAACATCGGCGGCGGAAACGAAGTCCGGAACGTCGATCTGACGCGCCGCATCCTGGAGCTGGTCGGCCAGCCCGAGTCGCTCGTCAGACGCGTGGCCGACCGGCCCGGTCACGACCGGCGGTACGCTCTCGACACGACGAAGCTCCGCGCCCTCGGCTGGGCGCCCGCCAAGCCCTTCGACGAGGGGCTGCAGGCGACCGTGGACTGGTATCGATCGAACGAGGCGTGGTGGCGGCCCATCAAAGAACAGGACCCGGCGTACCGCGCCTATTACGCCTCGCAGTACGGCTCACGAGGCGCCGGAGCCTGATGCGCGCGTGACGGCTGGCACCACTCTCATCACCGGTGCCGCGGGTTTCGCCGGCCGGCATCTGCGCGCTCGGCTGCGTGACCAGCCAATCGTGGCCTGGCACCATCCCGCCGCGCCCGCCCTCGATGCGGGCACGGACCGGACCGTGTGGCGGGCCGTCGACCTGCTCGATCGGGCCGGGGTGGCCGCAGCCATCGACCGGGATCGTCCCTCGCGGATCTTTCACCTGGCCGGTGCCCCACAGGTCGACGCGTCGTGGCGGAGCGTCGTCCCGCACCTGCGCACGAACGCCTACGGCACGCACGTGCTCCTCGACGCCGTCCGACGCACCGTGCCCGCCTGCCGCGTGCTCGTCGTCACATCCGCGCAGGTGTACCAGGTGCATGACGAGCCACTCGACGAGGACGCGCCGCTCATCCCGGCGACGCCCTACGGCTTGTCGAAGCTGGCCCAGGATCGCCTTGCCGCCGATGCGGCCCGGGGCGATGGGCTGGATGTCGTGCTGGCAAGACCGTTCAACCACACCGGCCCCGGCCAGGCTCCCGCCTTTGCGGTGCCGAGCTTCGCGCGGCAGGTGGCACGGATCGAAGCGGGGCTCGAGCCGCCGGTGATGGCCGTCGGCAACCTCGACACGCGGCGCGACCTCACCGACGTGCGCGACGTCGTCGACGCCTACGATCTGCTCATGGCGCGGGCGCCCGCCGGACGGCCGTACAACATCTGTTCGGGCCGCGCGTGGCGCATCGGCGATCTGCTCGACGAGCTGCTGCACCTGTCGACGGCGACGATCGACGTCCGGGTCGACGAGGCTCGTCTCCGCCCGAACGACGTGCCGGTCATTCAGGGCGACGCCACGCGCATCCGGTCAGAACTCGGCTGGCAACCCCATCACACGGTCGAACAGACACTCCGCGACACGCTCGAGTGGTGGCGCCGCCAGACGTCGGCCTGAGCCGGACGCGGCTTCACATCCGGCCCTGGAGGGCCATGAGCGCCGCGACCCGCTGGTCGGTCGGCGGGTGAGTCGAAAAGAGCGACAGCATGCCGCGGCCCGCAAACGGCGCCATGATGAACATGTGCGCCGTGGCCGGATTGGCATCCATCGGGACCTGGCGAACCGCCGACTCGATGCGTCGCAGCGCACTGGCCAGCCCCATGGGGGACCCGGCAATCTGTGCGCCGGCCCGGTCGGCGGCAAATTCGCGCTGGCGTGAGATCGCCGCCTGAATCAGGCTGGCCGCGATCGGCCCGATGATGATCGTGCCGATGAGCGCGATCGGATTGACGCCTTCGCGACCGCGCGAGCCGCCGAAGATGGCGGCCCATTGCGCCATGTTGGCCAGCACCATGATGGCGGCCGCGATCGTCGCCGCGACGCTCGAAATCAGGATGTCGCGGTTCTTCACGTGCGCCAGTTCGTGCGCGATCACACCTTCCAGCTCGCTGTCCGAGAGGACGCGCAGCAGGCCCTCGGTTGCGGCCACGGCCGCGTGGTCAGGGTTGCGGCCGGTCGCGAACGCGTTCGGGGACATGTCCGGAATGGTGTAGACCTTCGGCATCGGCAGTCCGGCCTTCTGGGCGAGCCGCGCCGTCATCCGGTGCAGCGGATGCTCGGGCCCGACTTCCGATGCCTTGTACATCCGCAGCACGATCCTGTCGGAGAACCAGTAACTGCCGATGTTCATCACGACGGCAAACCCGAACGCGATGATCAGGCCGCTCTGGCCACCCAGCGCCTGTCCGATCACGAGCAACAGGGCGCTCAGCGCCCCGAGCAGCATCGCCGTCTTGAACCCACTCATCGTTCGTTCACCCGTTCACCCGTTCACCCGTTCACCTCTTGACCGGGCCACTTCAGGCCGATCCCAGCCGTGCCACCAGGCCGGCGACGAGCGCCGCGCGCCGGGGCAGGTAATCCATGATGACATGTTCGTGCAGCGCGTGCGGTCCGTCGCCCACGCCGCCGAGCCCGTCCAGTGTTGGGACGCCGAGCGCCGCTGTGAAGTTTCCATCCGAGGCGCCGCCCGTCGCGCCCTCGGCCAGGTCTTCGCCCCAGGTCAGGGCGACCTCCCGTGCCAGGTCGAACAAACGCGCCACTCCGGGCGTCCGTTCCATCGGCGGACGGTTGATGCCGCCCTGCACCTCGAGCCGCACGCGCGGGTCGGCGGCCCGCAGGCCGCGGATCGCCGCGTCGACGCCCGCGGCGTCGGCCATCCGGCTCACCCGGACGTCGACGAGCGCGTGCGCCGTCTCGGCCACGACGTTCGATCGCGTCCCGCCCTCGAACACCCCGACGTTGACCGACCGTCCCACCCGCGGGTCGGCCAGCGCCACGAGCACGGCCACCTGACGTGCCAGTTCGTGGACCGCGCTGGCGCCGGCCCCCGGATCGGCGCCCGCATGCGACGAGATGCCGTGCGCGGTCACCCGGAACTCCCCCACGCCCTTCCGGGCGGTTTTCAGAGCGCCGCCCGGAATGGCCGGCTCGAACACGAGCACCGCGTCGTGTGCACGGGCGAGCGACTCGAGGAGGGCCCGTGACGAGCCGCTGCCGACCTCCTCGTCCGAGGTCGCCAGGAGCGTCACGGCCGGTCGCGTGTCGACCGGCAGGACCGCCACGGCGACTTTCATCGCGGTGAGCGCGACGGCGAGGCCCGCCTTCATATCGAGCACACCCGGGCCATGGAGCCGGCCATCGACGACCGCGAGGGGCATCCGCGCGATCTGTCCGACGGGCCAGACGGTATCGAAGTGTCCGACGAAGAGTGCTCGCCCGCGGGCGCCGGGCCACTCGGCAACAACGTGGTCGGCGGTCGTCCCGGCCGGCTCGCGACGGACGGTCGCACCGGCCTCCCGGCACTGCGCGGTCAGCACCGCCGCGCAGCGGTCGAGCGCGGCCCGATCGGTGCTCGGCGATTCGGCCTGTACCAGGGCGCGGATCCGTTCGATCGTCCACGCGCGCTCGCGTTCGGCGGCAGCCAGCAGAGGCGTCACGGGCCTATAATATCGACATGCCCTCCACGCGCCGGACTCGCACGGGCCTGGTGGTCGTCGTCGTGGCGGCCCTCGGACTTGGCGCGGCGGCCCAGCAGCCGCCCCCACCGGTGCCGCGCCCGTTTCCCGGCGCGGCGCCACGGACACCGGCTGTCCCGCCGGCCGAGCAGCCGCCAGCCGAGACGACGCTGGCCGGTGCACCGGTGTATCCGACGGCGGAGTTTCTCGAGTCGTTCGACGCGGGCCAGAACCAGCGGTACTACCTCTACGGCAGCAACACCAGCTACGAGACGATCGTGACGTATTACCGGAGCGTCCTCCGAAACAACGGGCGCGAGATCTTCCGCGAGCCGGCCATGCACCAGTTCGAACTCGGCCGCTTCGACGACAACCGGATGGCGTTTCCACCGAGTGTGGTGGTCAAGGACTATGCCGGCGGCGGCCCGGCCGGGTATCTGTTCGTGGACGGCACGACCGAGAAACGGTTCCTGACGATCATTCAGATCGTGCCCGCCGCCGGCGACCGGCTCGATCCGGTCAGTCGGTAGACGGTCCGGCCTGCTCCCGATACTCGCGCGCCTTGCCGGCAAGCCCGGTTTCGATCGCCACTTCGACCGACACCCCGTCGGCAGCGGCCGCATCGCGGATCTGCTGCGTGATCTCCATGCTGCAGAACTTCGGGCCGCACATCGAGCAGAAGTGCGCGACCTTGGCCCCGTCGGCCGGCAGCGTGGCGTCGTGATACGCCCGGGCAGTCACCGGATCGAGTGACAGGTTGAACTGATCCTCCCAGCGGAACTCGAAGCGGGCCTTCGACACGGCGGCATCCCAGGCCTGGGCCCGGGGATGGCCCTTGGCCAGGTCCGCCGCGTGCGCGGCAATCCGGTAGGCAATCACGCCCTGCTTGACGTCGTCGCGGTCGGGCAGCCCGAGGTGTTCCTTGGGCGTGACGTAGCAGAGCATCGCGGTGCCGTACCAGCCGATCATCGCCGCGCCGATGGCCGACGTGATGTGGTCGTAACCGGGCGCGATGTCGGTCGTCAGGGGCCCGAGCGTATAGAACGGCGCCTCGGCGCACCAGTCGAGCTGCTTGTCCATGTTCTCGCGAATCTGGTGCATCGGCACGTGGCCGGGTCCCTCGTTCATCACCTGGACGTCGTGGGCCCAGGCGATCTTCGTGAGCTCGCCCTGCGTCCGCAACTCGGCAAACTGTGCGTCGTCGTTGGCATCGGCAATCGACCCGGGCCGGAGCCCGTCGCCGAGCGAGAACGAGACGTCGTAGGCCCGCATGATCTCGCAGATCTCGTCGAAGTGCTCGTACATGAAGTTCTCGCGGTGATGCGCCAGGCACCACTTGGCGACGATCGACCCGCCGCGCGAGACGATCCCGGTGAGCCGCCGAGCCGTGAGCGGCACGTACCGGAGCAGGACGCCGGCGTGTACCGTGAAGTAGTCCACCCCCTGCTCGGCCTGTTCGATGAGCGTATCGCGATAGACCTCCCAAGTGAGGTCTTCGGGACGCCCGCCCACGTGTTCGAGCGCCTGATAGATGGGCACCGTGCCGATCGGCACCGGGGCGTTGCGCAGGATCCACTCGCGGGTCTCGTGGATGTGGCGGCCGGTCGACAGGTCCATCACCGTATCGGCGCCCCAGAGCGTCGCCCACCGGAGCTTGTCGACCTCCTCGATGATCGACGAGGTCACGGCCGAGTTGCCAATATTGGCGTTGATCTTCACGAGGAAGTTGCGGCCGATGATCATCGGCTCGAGCTCGGGGTGATTGACGTTGGCCGGAATGATGGCGCGGCCGCGTGCGACCTCCAACCGGACGAACTCGGCCGGCAGGCCTTCGCGGACGGCGACAAAGTCCATCTCGGGCGTGATGTCGCCCCGTCGTGCGTGGTGCAGCTGGGTGACGGCGCCCGACGCGGCACGGCGCACCGGGCCGCGCGTCCCGCGCCGGATCACGTCGGTATCGCGCCGCTCGGCGATCCAGCGCTCGCGAATCGGCGGCAAGCCCACGTGCACGTCCGCACCGAGTTGTCCGCTGGTGTCGTACACCCGGAACGGCGGCTCGCCGCCCGACAGCGCGATTTCACGCATCGGAACGGCGATGCCGCCCGGCCCGTCCACGTAGATCTTCCGTGAACCCGGATAGGCCGCGTCGAAGTCGGCTTCGTTCAGCGGCTCGTAGGCAGGGCGACCCATGCCCGCGAGAATACCACCCGCGCTACCGCAGGACGTAGCCGATCGTGAACTTGATGTCGGGGCTGTCGATGGCGCCGACCTTCAGCTCGGTGAACAACCCCCGGTCGTGCTGGAGCCCGAGCATGATGTTCAGCCCGCCCTCGACGCGGGTGTCGCCGCGCGCGGGATGGTCGTCGTGAAACGCCAGGATGTTGGCGGCCGGCCCGCCGCCCATGTACACACGCCAGCGACTGTTCTCGAGCGGAATCCAGTAGGCGAACTCGAAGTTGAGCGCCGCAAGCGTCAGCCGGTCGCCGATCCCGATCTCGAGGTTCGGCCGGAACGTCAGATTCTCGAGGAGCGGCGCCGTGTCGACGTGGGCGCCGAAGACGAACTGATCCGGGCCGCTGCTTGCGCCGGCACGCAGACCGAACGCGGATTGCGCCGAGGCCGGCACGGCCACAAGTGCCAGGGCCAGCGTCAGCAGGGTGAGTCGTCGAAACATGAGTCTCCTTTCACACGACCGCCGGGCGGGCGTGTCTCTCCACCGGCCAACTGCAAGAACCAAACCAGCAGCCGCCACACCGCTTGGACGCGCCCCGCGCGTGGCTGGCCGGGGCCGGCGTGTAGAAACCACCCGGCTCAGGCCACCCGCCTGAGTACCAACCCCTTGAGGTACGACGTCTCGGGAACGCCTACGAGCACCGGATGGTCGCGACTCTGCATCCGCTTCTCGACCACCACGACCATCGCCCCGGCGTCGCTTGCCGCGGCACGCACGATCTCCAGCAGTGTCACGTCGTCGATGTGAAACGAACAACTGAACGTCAGCAGGTGACCGCCCGGACGGAGCAGCTTGAGCGCACGCAGGTTGATTTCCTTGTAGCCGGCCACGGCCCGATCGAGCGCGCCGCGCGTGCGCGCAAACGCCGGCGGGTCGAGCACGAGGGTGTCGAATCGCTCGCGCGCCACATCCAGCTCGCGAAGCTCGTCGAAGACGTTCGCTTCACGCACCTCGACGTTGGTCAGCTGGTTTGCGGCCGCGTGCAGCCGGGTGGCATTGACGGCCGCGGTCGACGAGTCGAGCGCGAGCACCGACTCGGCCCGCCCGGCCAGGGCCAGTGCGAACCCGCCGTGATAGGTGAAGGCATCCAGCGCGCGGCCGCGACCGTACCGCGCCGCGGCGGCATGATTCTCACGCTGGTCGAGAAAGAGTCCCGTCTTCTGGCCGGTGCGCAGGCTGGTCGGCAACGTGAAGGCGCCCTCGCGCACGTGCACGACGTCGGGCACCTCGCCGGCAAGCACCGCCACGCCGGTGTCGAGCGCCTCGAGCGCGCGCGTCTTCACGTCGTGGCGCGCCAGGATGCCGCGCGGCGCAAGGCTCGCCTGCAGCCAGTCGACGATCAGGCCGAGGCGCCGGTCCATCCCCTGGCAGAGCGCCTGAACGACCAGGTACACCCCGCTCGGGTCGCCGTACCGATCGATGACCAGCCCCGGCAGGCGGTCGGCCTCGGCGTGGACGACACGCCAGGCAGAGGCGTCGAGATCGAGCGTCTCCCGGTAGGCGACGGCCGCCGTCAGCCGGGCGGCGAGCCATCCGGCCTCGTCACCCGGATCGAGGTCGGCACCGACCGCGCGAAGGGCGATCTGTGAGGTACTGCTCCAGAGCGCCCAGCCGAGCGGACGCCCGCGCTCGGTCTGCATCTCGACCAGAGCCCCGGGCGCGGCCTCGACCGCGTGGACGTCGCTGCGATAGATCCATGGATGACCGGCACGCAGCCGTTCGACACCACGCCGCGCCACGACGACCACAGCCGTTGTCGACACGGACCGATGATACGCTGTGGCCGATGCGAGTCGCCCTCGGCGCAGACCACGCCGGCCTGGCCCTCAAGGACGCCATCCGGCGTCAGCTCGACCTGCGCGGGCTCGAGTACACCGATTTCGGCACTGGTTCGACCGAGTCGGTCGACTATCCGGACTTCGCAGCCCAGGTGGCCAGCCAGGTCGCCGCCGGCCGGTTCGATCGCGGCATCCTGGTCTGCGGGTCGGGTATCGGCATGGCGATTGCCGCCAACCGGTTTGCCGGCGTGCGGGCGGCGCCGGTCGCCGACGTCGCGACCGCCCGCCTCAGCCGCGAGCACAACGACGTCAACGTGCTCGCGCTGGGTGAACGTCTCATCGCGCCGGACGTCGCCCACCAGATAGTGGATGCCTTTCTCGACACGCCGTTTGCGGGCGGCCGGCACGAACGCCGCGTGCGGAAACTCGACGCTCTGGTGCCCGTGCCGCACGCCTCCCGCTAGCCGGCACCCACGCGTTTCAGCCATGACACACCTGTCTGCCGTCGATCCCGACATCTTCGATGCCATCCGCCACGAGATCACCCGTCAGGAAGAAGGCCTGGAACTGATCGCGTCGGAGAATTTCGTGAGCCCGGCGGTCCTCGAAGCCCAGGGGTCGGTGCTCACGAACAAGTACGCGGAAGGGTATCCGGGCCGGCGCTATTACGGCGGCTGCGAGTTTGTCGACGTCGCCGAGTCGCTGGCGATCGCCCGGGCCCGGGACCTCTTTGGCGCCGAGCACGCCAACGTCCAGCCGCACTCGGGTGCGCAGGCCAACATGACCGTCTACCTGGCGATGCTGGCCCCGGGCGACACGATTCTCGGCATGAACCTGGCGCACGGCGGGCACCTCACGCACGGTCACCCGCTCAACTTCTCGGGCAAGTACTTCACGATCGTCCCGTACGGGGTCACCGAGCGGGACGAGCGGATCGACTACGACGCGCTCGAGGCGCTCGCCCGCGAGCACCGGCCGAAGCTCATCGTCGTCGGCGCGAGCGCCTACTCGCGCGTCTTCGACTTCGCCCGCGTCCGCCGGATTGCCGACGCCACCGGCGCGCTCGTCATGACCGACATGGCGCACATCGCCGGCCTCGTCGCCGCGGGCGTCCACCCGTCGCCGGTGCCGTACTCGGATTTCGTGACGTCGACGACCCACAAGACCCTGCGGGGCCCGCGCGGGGGGCTCATCCTCTGCCGGACGCAGTATGCGAAGGACATCGACCGCGCGCTGTTCCCCGGCGTGCAGGGTGGCCCGCTCATGCACGTCATCGCGGCCAAGGCGGTCTGTTTCAAGGAGGCGTTGACGCCGGCGTTTGCCACCTACCAGCGTCAGATCGTGGCCAACGCGCAACGGCTGGCCGCAGGCCTCTCGGCTGCCGGGTTCCGGCTGGTGAGCGGTGGCACGGACAATCACCTGATGCTCGTCGACGTCTTCTCCCGCGGGCTCACCGGCAAGGTGACCGAAGCGGTCCTCGGGCGCGCCGGCATTACCGTCAACAAGAATGCGATTCCCTTCGACCAGAACCCGCCGATGGTCGCGAGCGGCATCCGCATCGGCACGCCGGCCGTCACGACACGCGGTATGAAGGAAGCCGAGATGGACGTCATCGCCTCGCTCATCACGCGTGTGCTGTCGGCCCCCGACGATGAGGCCGTCGCCGCGGCCGTTCGCTCCGAAGTCGAGGCGCTGTGCCGGACGTTCCCGCTGTACCCGCACCTGGCGACCTGACCGCGCAGGTCGAGGCGCTCTTCGCCGACGCCGGGGTGCTGGCGCAGGCGCTCGAGGGCTTCGAAGCCCGTCCGGGCCAGCGACAACTCGCCTCGGCCGTCGCCGCCGTCTTCCACCGGGGTGGACTCCTCGTCGCCGAGGCGGGCACCGGCACGGGCAAGACCCTGGCCTACCTGGTGCCGGCCGTGCTGGCCGGCCAGCGGGTGCTCGTGTCGACCGGCACGCGCAATCTTCAGGATCAGATCTTCCACAAGGACCTGCCGGCCCTGTCGCGCGCGCTCGGCCGCGAGATCCGGGCGGCGTACATGAAGGGCCGGACCAACTATCTCTGCCGGCACCGCTACGACCTGTTGCGCGACGAGGCCGCGCGGCTGCCCGACGAGGCACGCCGCTGGCTCGACGAGATCGCCGAGTGGGCCGCCGCGACGGAAACGGGGGACCGGGCCGAAATTGAAGGCCTGCCCGACGACCTGCCGCTCTGGCGCGAACTGAGTACGACGAGCGAGCAGTGCCGGGGGCGTGACTGTCCGCAATACGGCGACTGTTTCGTGACCCGCATGCGCGACCGTGCGGCCGACGCCGACCTCGTCATCGTCAACCATCATCTGCTGTGTGCCGACGCGGCGGTGCGGCAGAACGCCTTCGGCGAGGTCATCCCGTCGTGTGGCGTCGCCGTGATCGACGAGGCC
>DATKDF010000158.1:0-4692 GCA_035512795.1 Vicinamibacterales bacterium | reverse complement strand
CCGGCACGCCCGTCCGCCCGCGGCCGAAGGCCGCCGGGCCCTCCGGGCCAGGCGACGCCCGCGTGGATCGGGTTCTCCGCGCTTCGGCCAAGCGACGGCCGTCTCCGCGAACTCCGCGTGAGAAGCTCTGGGTCAGGTTTCGGGTAGGCTTGACCCGTCCACCCTCCGGGAGGTCCGTCATGACGTCGATTCGCACCGCCGCGGCCGCCCTGGCGGCGGCCTTGGCGCTCGTGGCCGGCGCCGGCGCGCAGGCCGAGTACACGCTCTGGGTCACGCTCGGCGACAGCAACCAGCTCGTCGAAGTGGACCCGTACACGTTCCAGGAGGTCCGCCGCATCACGACCGATCCGAAGCTGCACGGCCTGGCCATCACCGCCGACGGCTCGACGATCTACGTCGCGAGCGACACGACCGGCAACCTGCAGGTCGTCGACGCGCGCTCGGGCACCATCGTCCGGCAGCTTCACCTCGGGACGGACCCGAACCAGCTGACGCTGTCGAAGGACGAACGCTTCGCCTTCGTGCCCATGCGCGGCGAGGACGCAGTGGCGGTCGTCGAACTGGATCCGCTGCGCCTCGTGAAGAAGATCCCGGTCGCGAAGGGCCCGCACGACTCGTACACGTCAGCCGACGGCAGCCGGATCGTCGTCGGCGCGCAGTACGGCAGCGCGATCATCGTGATCGATGCCGACAAGCAGGAACTGCTGTACACGCTGCCGACGGCCGACGGTGTGCGGCCGCTTGCGCTCTCGAAAGACGGCCGCACGGTGTACGCGGCGCTCTCCAACCTCATCGGCTTCGTCGTCGCCGATATCGAGAAGGGCGTCACGCGCCGCGTCGAACTCGGCACGCTGCCCGAGGGTCTGCCGAAACCCTATCTCGACACGTTCACGCACGCGCTCTATCTCACGCCGGACGAATCGGAGATCTGGGTCACCGACTGCATCAACGACCTCGTGCGGGTCGTCCGGACGTCGGACATGCAGGAGGTGGCGCAGATTCGCGTCGGCCACTTCCCCCACTGGTTCGCGCCGCGCCCCGACGGGCAGGTGGCATTCGTGAGTCTCTGGTACTCCGACGCGGTCGCGGCGATCGACATGCGCACGCGCCGCGTGCTGCACAACATGCAGTTCGCGCGCCAGACCGGGCCCAAACGCATCGCCGTCGCCCGCAAGGTGCGATAAGCTCGTGGCGGGCAGATGATCCCGCACCGCACCCGCCTCGCGTACACGGCCGGCGCCGCGCTCACTCTGCTGTCAACGGGCTTTGCCGCCCCGTAGACGCCTCATTCCGCCGCGATCGAGAAGGGCCGCGCCGTGATGCGCGCGATGATCGACGCCGGCCGCACGCCGGGCGTCGCGGTCGCCGTCGCGATCGACGGCCGGATCGTGTGGACGGAAGGGTTCGGCTTCGCCAACCTGGAACTGCAGGTGCCGGCCACCGCCGAGACGATGTTCGGGATCGGCAGCATCTCGAAGAGCCTGACCGTGACCGCGACCGCGCGGCTGGCCGACCGGGGCCTCATCGACCTCGACGCGCCGATCGAGCGCGACGTTCCCGACTTCCCGCAGGCGGGCCGCGGCGTGACGATCCGCCGCATCGCCGTGCACCAGAGCGGCCTCAGCGACCAGTTCGCCACCGATCACTACGAGACGACGCGGAACTTCCCGACCGTGACGTCAGCCGACGAGGCCATGCGCGGGGCGGCCCTCGAGTACGCGCCGGGGACGAAGAGCGTCTACGCCACGGGCGTCTTCACATTCCTCGGCCGCGCGCTCGAAGGGGCGACCGGCAAGCCGTACCTGGAGGTGATGCGCGACGAGGTGTTCGGACCGGCGGGCCTGGCGTTCGTGCCCAACGACCGGCGCGCCGCCGCTCGCTGACGGCACGCCGACGGAGTTCTCACCGGGCTTCAGAGTGGGATCCGATGCCGCCGGCCCGGTGATTCACCTGCCGGGCGGCTTGAACACGGCGCCGGTCGGCGGCCGCGCGTACCGTGACATCCTGACGGCGTTCAGGGGCAGCCACCCGCAATCCCTCGATTCCAGATGAAACGCTCTCGACGCCCAGATCCCAGATACAGGCCCCAGACGCCTCGTACAGATTCCAGATCATAGATTCCAGATTCAGCGCTTTTCCGCCCAGCTTCAGTACCGGTAATGCTCCGGCTTGTAGGGTCCGTCGACCGGCACGCCGATGTACTTCGCCTGCTCCGGCGTGAGTTCCGTCAGCCGCACGCCGAGCTTGTCGAGGTGCAGCCGCGCCACTTCCTCGTCGAGCTTCTTCGGCAGCATCAGGACCTGCTTGCCGATCGTCTCCGCGTTCGCGTGCAGCTCGAGCTGCGCCAGCACCTGGTTGGTGAACGACGCCGACATCACGAAGCTCGGGTGGCCGGTCGCGCAGCCGAGGTTCAGGAGCCGGCCCTCGGCCAGCACCAGCACGGAGTGGCCGTCCGGGAAGCGCCACTCGTCGTACTGCGGCTTGATGTTGATGCGCTCGATCCCCGGCACCTTCTTGAGGCCGGCCATGTCGATCTCGTTGTCGAAGTGGCCGATGTTGCCGACGATGGCCTTGTCCTTCATCTTCGCCATGTCGGCCGCGGTGATGATGTCGTAGTTGCCGGTGGCCGTGATGAAGATGTCGGCCTTCTCGACGACGTCCTCGAGCCGGACGACCTCGTAGCCCTCCATTGCGGCCTGCAGCGCACAGATCGGGTCGATCTCGGTGATGACGACCCGGCAGCCCTGCCCGCGCAGCGCCTGCGCGCAGCCCTTGCCGACCTCGCCGCACCCGAAGATCACCGCCATCTTGCCGCCGAGCATGACGTCGGTCGCCCGCGCCAGCCCGTCCGGCAGCGAGTGCCGGCAGCCATAGATGTTGTCGAACTTGCTCTTGGTCACCGAGTCGTTGACGTTGATCGCCGGGAAGAGCAGCGTGCCGGCCTTCATCATGTCGTAGAGCCGATGCACGCCCGTGGTCGTCTCTTCCGAGACGCCACGGATGCCGGTCGCCACCTTCGTCCAGAGGCCGGGCCGCGCCTTGATCTCGGCTTCGATCGTCTGCAGGATCACGCCCCACTCTTCCGGCTCGGCCGCCGCGTCGAACGCCGGCACCGTGCCGGCCTTCTCGAACTCGTACGCCTTGTGGATGAAGAGCGTCGCATCGCCGCCGTCGTCGACGATGAGCGTCGGCCCGGTGTTGTCGGGCCACACGAGCGCTTCCTTGGTGCACCACCAGTAGTCGTCGAGCGTCTCGCCCTTCCAGGCGAAGACGGGAATGCCCTTCGGCGAACCGACCGTGCCGCCCGTCTCGGGACGACCAACGACCACGGCGGCGGCGGCGTGGTCCTGCGTCGAGAAGATGTTGCAGGACACCCAGCGGACGTCGGCGCCGAGCGCGTCGAGCGTCTCGATGAGCACCGCCGTCTGCACCGTCATGTGGAGCGACCCCATCACGCGCGCCCCGGAGAGCGGCTTCGAGCCGGCGTAGCGCTCACGGAGCGCCATCAGGCCGGGCATTTCCTGTTCGGCGAGCCGGATCTCCTTGCGGCCCCAGTCGGCCAGATTCAGGTCCAGCACCTTGTAGGGCTGGCGTCCGGCCTTGCGGGCCTGTTCGAACGCGTGCTCGGCAATCGTCGCTGTCGTCATGGTTTGTGGCTCCTTGAAACGTGGCAGTGGTCTCGTCAACTCGAATCGTCAGGGTCGTCCGGCCGTCGCCACGACGAGCGCCGGCCCGCCCGCCTCGGCGGCCGGCGGCAACCCGTGCAGGCGAACGTCCGTGAATCCGGCCTGCAACAACAGGCGGGTCAGGTGTTCATCGCTGAAGCCGAGCCAGACGTGGCCCATCTCCCGCCGGTACTCCTCGCGATCGTGCGGCGCCATGTCGACGATGAGCAGCCGGCCACCCGACTTCAGGACGCGGCCGGCCTCGGCAAGCGCGGAGGCCGGCGACGGCAGATGATGCAGCACCAGCACGAGCGTGGCGGCGTCGAGCGTCGCGGGCTCGACAGGCAGCGCCTCGAGTGCGCCCTGGCGCAGCTCGACGTTCGAGACGTCCCCCAGCCGCGCACGGGCGGCGGCCAGCATCTCTTCGGAGCCGTCGACGCCAATCACGCGCGCGACAAACGGCGCGAGCGCGGCGGTCGTGACGCCCGTGCCGCACCCGAGGTCGCCTACGGTCCACGTCGACGGCAGGAGGCCCACGAGTGCACGCAGGGAGACGTCGTCGCCGAACAGCTGGCGGCGCACCGAATCCCATTGGCCGGCCGTCGATGCAAAGAACTGACGCGAAGCGTCGCTGCGCTTCGCGAGGACGCGTGCCAGCCGGCGCCCGTCCTGGTCGAGGCCCGCGCGACCGACCAGTTGTCCGCGCGTCAAGTCCCAGATGCGCGCCTGCGCGCCGTCGGCTTCGCCAGGCGTCAGAGCGTAGTAGCGGCTGGTGCCATCCCGGCGCGACACGACCCATTCAGCGTCAGCCAGCGTCTTCAGGTGCCGGCTGACGGTCGACTGCGGGAGCTGCAGGACACTGCAGAGTTCCGACACGGTCAGCTCGTGCTGATCGAGCAGCCAGAGCATCCGGCACCGGGTCGGATCGGCCAGCGCCTGGAGTGAATCGAGCAGGGGAACGTCGGCAACCGTCATGAATCCGTAAATCCGGATATAAGGATACTAGACGATCCCTCCCGAGTCAAGG
>DATKDF010000157.1:0-12738 GCA_035512795.1 Vicinamibacterales bacterium | reverse complement strand
CCATCGACGCTCGCGACGCCGACGATCTCGGCGGCCGTGCCGCAGACGAAGACCTCGTCGGCGACATAGAGATGATCGCGGCTGACACGCGCCTCGCGCACGGCCAGGCCGAGATCGGCGGCCAGCGCGACGACCGAATCGCGCGTGATGCCCTCGAGAATCGCGTCAGCCGGCGGCGTGACGAGCGTGTCGTGCCGGACGAGAAACAGGTTCGCGCCCGTGCACTCGGTCACGTAGCCCTCGGGATCGAGCAGAATCGCCTCGTCGAACCCCTGCCGTTGCGCGTCGGTCTTGGCGAGCACCGAGTTCACGTAGTTGCCGCTGATCTTGGCCTTGGTCATCATCGCCGCCGGGTGGTGGCGCACGAAGCTCGACACGCAGGCCCGCAGACCCTCGTCCGGCGATCGCTGACCGAGATACACCGACTCTTCCCACACGCTGACAGCGACGTGCGGCTTGCCCGAGTCGAGCGTGAGGTTCCAGCCCCCGTCGGCCAGCCAGAGCAGCGGCCGGATGTAGCAGTCGCCGAAGCCGTTGTCGCGCACGGTGTCGAGCACGCCGCGCGTCAGCTCGGTCACCGAGAACGGCAGGTCCCGAAACCCGAGTATCCGCGACGACGCCTCGAAGCGGTCGAGGTGCTCGCGGAGGCGGAACACCGCCAGACCGCGAGGGGTTTCGTATGCGCGGATGCCCTCGAACACCGCGATCCCGTAATGGAAGCCCGCGGTGAGAAACGGGACCGTCGCATCGGCCGTCGGCACCATCCGGCCGTTCATCCACGTGAAACGGCTGTTCATCGGCGGTGACGGTATCACACGGTTTTCCGGCCCTTATCGAGCGGCGGCACCCGGCGAAGCTACGTCGAAAGCCTGAGCCGGCCGATAAGGAATCCGGGGCCGGCTGAGGGGTTTTTTGTGTATATTCGCCGTTGACGCACGCCGTGCGACTCGAACCCGGGCCGTGGCAATCCGCTCACGGCCGTCGGAAGCTCAGGCATCGTGTTAAGGAGCGGAGCATGGTGACTCGTGCAGGCTGGACGGTGGCCGGAACAGCCATCGTCTGCGTCGCGGTGGCGGCCACGACGCTTCTGGCCCAGCGGCCCGCCGGCCGCACGGGGCCACCGGAGGCTGCGGCGCCCTCCGGCGTCCTCACGCGCCTGCCGGTGCCGGTCCACGTCACTGCTCCCGCGGTGCCCCCTGACGAGGTAGTCGCCACCTACTGCGTCCGGTGTCACAACGACAGTCTGCTGCGCGGCGGCCTGTCACTCGAGACGTTCGACCTGAGCGCGGCGACCGAGCGCGCCGATGTTTCCGAGAAGATGATTCGCAAGCTGCAGGCCGGCATGATGCCGCCGCCGGGCAGCCGCCGGCCTGACGCCGCGTCGCTCGACGGCCTGACGCGGGCGCTCGAGGCCACGCTCGACGCCGCTGCGGCGGCCCGTCCCACGCCGGGCACCCGGCCGTTCCCGCGCCTGAACCGGGCCGAATACGCGCGCGCCATCAAGGACCTGCTCGATCTCGATGTGGACGCTGCCACCTGGCTCCCGCTCGATCAGATGAGCGCCAACTTCGACAACATCGCCGACGAGCAGACGCTCTCGGCCACGCTCCTCGAGGCCTACCTGAACGCGGCGGCCGACGTGAGCCGGCTGGCGCTCGGCGACGTCAACGCCGTGACGCTCGCCCGCACGTTCACCAACACGAGCTACATCTCGCAGCATCCCTGGGATCACATCGAGGGCGCGCCCTTCGGCACACGCGGCGGGATGGTCGTCAACCACATTTTCCCGGCCGACGCCGAGTACGTCTTCGAGTTGACGTTCACGTCCGGTGACAACTCGCGGTTCGAGGACGTCGACATCTCGATCGATGGCCACCGGGTGGCACTCGTCAAGTACGAGACCGGGCAGCCCGGCGGCGCCGACGGCCGCGGCGCCGTGCCGATGAGAACCGACCCGATCGTCGTTCGTGCCGGCCAGCACCGGGTGGCCGCCGCGTTCGTGCGTCTCGCCGAAGGCCCGTATGAAGACATCATCCGGCCGCACGACTGGTCCTTTGCCGGCGGCGGGTCGGGCGGCGCGGGCATCACGACCTTGCCCCACCTGCGGGACCTCATCATCCATGGACCCTATCGGGCCACGGGCCTGTCGCCGACGTCGAGCCGCAATCGGGTCTTCCGGTGCCGGCCGACCGCGGCCGTCGAAGAGCGCCCGTGCGCGCGGGCCATCCTGACGGACCTGGCGCGCCAGGCCTGGCGGCGGCCGGTCAGCGACCGCGAGATCGACTCGCTCAGCCAGTTCTACGACCTGGGGGCCGCCGCGGGTGGTTTCGAGGTTGGCGTGCGGACCGCTCTCGAGGCCGTGCTGGCCAGCCCCCACTTCATCTTCCGGCTGGAACGGCAGCCGGTCGATGTGGCGCCCGGCACGCGGTTCCCGCTGGCCGACGTGGACCTGGCGTCGCGCCTGTCGTTCTTCCTCTGGGGCACGCCGCCCGATGCGCGCCTGCGGGACCTGGCCGCCCGGGGCGCGCTGGCCGAACCTGCCACCCTCGAGGCCGAGGCGCGCCGCCTGCTGGCCGACGCGCGCGCCGACGCACTGGGCTGGCGGTTTGCCGCACAGTGGCTGCGGCTGCAGGACGTCGACAAGGTCCATCCCGATCCGAACTTCTATCCCGACTTCGACGACAACCTGGCAGGCGACATGAAGCGGGAAACGGTCATGTTCTTCAACGATCTGGTACGCCGCGATCGGAGCGTGCTCGATCTGTACCGCGCTGACTACACCTTCCTGAACGAACGGCTCGCCCGCCACTACGGGCTGTCGGGGGTCTCGGGCCGCCAGTTCCGCAGGGTGCCCTATCCGGACGCCACCCGTCGCGGTCTGCTCGGCCAGGGCTCGATACTCGTGCAGACGTCGATGGCCAACCGGACGTCGCCGGTGCTGCGCGGCAAGTGGGTGATGGAAGTGCTGCTCGGCACGCCACCGCCCCCACCGCCGCCCCTCACCCCCACCCTCGAGGAACAGGGCGACGTCAAGGACGGCCGCACCCTCACGACCCGCGAGAAGCTCGAAGTGCATCGGGAGGACCCGACCTGCAACGCGTGCCACCGGTTCATGGATCCCATCGGCCTCGCGCTCGACAACTTCGACGTGACGGGCCGGTGGCGCGAGCGCGAGAGGGGCATGCCGCTCGACACGCGCGGGGACTTCTATGACGGGACGCCGGTGTCCACGCCAGGAGACCTGGCGACGGCGCTCCTCAAGCGGCCGGTTCCGCTCGTGCGGACCTTCACTGAGAACCTGATGTCCTACGCGCTCGGGCGACGCGTCGAGCCGGCCGACCAGCCGGCGATCCGCGCGATCGCCGGGGCCGCTGAAGCGAACCAGTACCGGATGTCGTCCTTCATCCTCGGGGTGGTGACGGCCGACGCCTTCCGGCACAAGCAAGCCGACCCCGACCCGACCGGCGACGGCCGCCGCTAGCCGAACGCGAGGAGACGAGCCCGTATGTCCTTCATCACCGGCAAACAGCTTCCACGACGGACGTTCCTGCGCGGCATGGGCGCGACCGTGGCGTTGCCGCTGCTCGACGCGATGGTCCCGGCGGCCCGCTCGCTCCGGCAGAGCGGCGCGGTCACCGACCTGACGCGGCTCGTCTGCGTCGAGGAAGTCCACGGGCTGGCCGGCTGCAACAACTGGGCCGCGTCGAAGTTCCTCTACGCCCCCGAGACGACCGGCCGCGGCTACACGCTCGTCCCCGACAACCCGCTGGCGACGCTCGAGGCCTTCCGCGACGACATGATCATCGTCAGCAACACCGACGTGCGGATGGCCGAGGCGGTCGCGCCGGCCGAGATCGGCGGCGACCACTTCCGCTCGAGCGCGGTCTTCCTGACCCAGTCGCACCCGAAGCAGACGCAGGGCTCCGACATCTGGGCGGGCACCTCGCTCGATCAGCTGTATGCGACGCGCTTCGGCCAGGACACCCCGATGCCCTCGATGCAGTTCTGCATCGAGGCCCTCGACCAGGCCGGCGGCTGCACCTACAACTACTCGTGCGTGTACACCGACTCGATCAGCTGGGCGTCGCCGAACGAGCCGTTGCCGATGATCCGGGACCCGCGGCTGGCCTTCGACGTGATGTTCGGCGCCGGCGGCACGCCGGAGGCGCGCGCGGCCCGCCGGGTCACGCGCCGCAGCATTCTCGACTGGATCTCGGGTGACGTCGCCGACCTGCGCCGGCATCTCGGCGCGGCCGATCGCGTCCGCATGGACCGGTACCTCGACAACGTACGCGAGGTCGAACGCCGGATCCAGCGAATCGAAGCACGCAACACGAGTGGCGAGGCCCGCCTGTTGCCGGCCGCGCCGGCCGGTGTCCCCGATTCGTACACCGAGCACATGCAGATCATGTTCGACCTGCAGGTGCTGGCCTTCGAGACCGACCTGACGCGCGTCATCTCGTTCAAGACGGGCCGCGATGCCCAGAACCGCGTGTTCCCCGAGAGCGGGTCGTCGCAGCCGTTCCACCCGGCGTCGCATCACGGCAACCGCGAGGAGCGGATCCTCGAGTTCAACAAGATCTGCAAGTACCGCGTCAACCAGCTCGCCTACTTCCTCGACAAGCTGAAGCAGACGACTGAAGCCGAATCGAGCCTGCTCGACCGGACGATGGTGATCTGGGGTTCGCCGATGGCCGACGCCAACGTGCACAACCACCGCCGGTGCCCGCTGCTCCTCGTCGGCGGCGCCAACGGCCAGCTCACCGGCGGCTCGCACATCAAGGCCGCCGACGGCACGCCGATGGCCAACGTGATGCTGACCCTGCTCCACAAACTCGGCATGGACGACCTCGACCACTTCGGCGACAGCACGGGTGAGTTCCAGTTGTCGACCGCGACGGCGTGATCGCAGCATCGGGAGCAACCGCCATGGAGACCCGCCGACGTCTGGCAGCCATCGTGGCCTTCTCGGGCCTGACGGCGTTCGCCGGTCTGGCCGAGCAGGCCGGCCCGCCCACGGTCGAGGCGGCGCGCCGCGGTGACATCGAGGCGATCCGCGCGCTCGTTCAGGCCGGCGCCGACGTCAACGCGACCCAGGGCGATGGCCTGACCCCGTTGCACTGGGCGGCCGAACGGGGCGACCGTGCGCTCGCCGAGGTGCTGCTCCACGCCGGCGCCAACGTGCGTGCCGTCACCCGCATCGGCGACCACACGCCCCTCCACGTGGCCAGCCGGACGGGCAGTGCCTCGGTGGTGCGCGTCCTGCTCGACGCCGGCGCCGACGCCTCGCAGGCGACGACGACCAGTGGCGTCACGCCGCTGCATCTGGCGGCCGCTTCGGGCAGCGTCGAGGCCGTGACCGCGCTCCTCGACAAAGGCGCCGCGATCGATGCACGCGAGCAGGCGTGGGCACAGACGCCCCTGGTCTTTGCGGCGGCGGCCAACCGGGTCGAGGTCGTCCGCACGTTGCTCGCACGGGGCGCTGACGTCAACGCCGCCACCCGGTCGGTCGACCTCGTGCAGCACCAGGCGCAGAATCGGACCGCCCAGCAGTTGTACCGCCAGGTGCTCGCCTCGGCCGTACCACGCGGGCAGAACCCGACACCGAGTCAGGCACAGGCAGCGGTCGAGGCCGTTCGCGAGATGTTCCGCACGGGGAACGTGCCTGAACCCGACGCGGGTGCGACCGGACGAGGCCGGGGCGGGGCCCCTGCCGCCGCGCCGGCGGGTGGCGTGAACGAAGAGGGCCCGCCGCCGGCCATCTCGGCCAAGGGCGGCCTGACTCCCCTGCATCACGCAGCCCGGCAAGGGTACGTGGACACCGCACGGGCGCTCATCGACGGCGGCGCCAACGTCAACCTGCGCTCGGGCGATGGCACGCCGCCGCTCCTCATCGCCATCATCAACGGCCAGTTCGATGTCGCAATGCTGCTCGTCGCCAACGGCGCCGATCCGAACCTGCACGCCGAGGGTAACGGCGTCACGCCGCTCTGGGCAGCCATCAACACGCAGTGGCAGCCCCGGACGCGGTATCCGCAGCCCCAGCAGACCGAACTGCAGCGGTCGACCTATCTGGACGTCATGAGGGCCCTGCTCGACGTCGGCGCCGACCCGGATGCGCGCATCCGGATGCATCCCTGGTACCTGGTCTATACCGGATGCGGCAACGGCAATTGCGGCCTGACGAATACCGTCGGCTCCACCGCGTTCTGGCGCGCCGCCTACGGCACCGACGTCGAGGCGATGCGCCTGCTCGTGGCGCACGGCGCCGATCCCAACGTCCCGACCATGGCGCCGCAGGCACGCGGCGCCCGGGGCGGGCGGGGGGCCGAACCAGCGGCGCCCGCAGCTGCCGGCACAACCGGCACCCCCGACCCGTCGGGCCTGCCCACCGTGCCCTTCGGCGGGCCGGGGGTCTTCCCGATTCACGCCGCGGCTGGAGTCGAGTATGGGGAGGGCTTTGCCGGCAATGCCCATCGGCACGCGCCCGAAGGCTGGATGCCGTCGCTCAAGTACCTGGTCGAGGAACTGGGCGCCGATGTGAACGCGCGCGACAACGAGGGCTACACGCCCCTTCACCACGCGGCCGCGCGCGGCGACAATGAGATGATCCTGTACCTCGTCTCGAGAGGCGCCGACGTGACGGCCGTCAGCCGGCGCGGGCAGACCACGGCGGACATGGCCAACGGTCCCGTGCAGCGCGTCTCGCCCTTTCCGGACACGATCGCGCTCCTCGAGAAGCTCGGCTCGAAGAACAACCACCGCTGCCTGTCGTGTTAGCGGCCGCGCTTGACGCGATAGCCGCCATCGTCGGTGCGTTCGCGGTGCACGCCGTGGCAGCGTTGGCAGAGTTGTCCCAGACTGGCGGCTGAGGTCGCCGCGTCGCCCCAGCGGCTCGCCGCGGCCGCCTCGGAAATCGACTGCACGAGCTTGCGAGCCTCGGCCGACCAGCCGGTGGCATCGGCCGTGCCACGCGCCTTGAAAAACGCTTCGGCCTCGGCGAACGACTCGCGCAGCACCGTGGCGTACTCCTCGATGACGTCCTGGTTGGCCGTGTCGATGGCCGTCCGCAGGGCCGGGAAGGCTGCGCTCACTTCCTTCATGGTCTGATCGAACGCCTGCTCCTCCGGCGTGAGCGGCGACTCGGGCACCTTGGCGAGATCGACGATCTCGCTCGTCAGGACGACGGTGGCCAGCACCGCGGGCCTGCCGGTGTATCTGGCCAGCACGTCCGGGGCCAGATCGACCCGATAGTCCCGGGCCTTCTCGGCGAGGGCCGCCGGATCGAACTGGAAAGCCTCGCCGATGATGGTGAGGTAGGCGTTGGTCTCCGGCGGGGCGACGAGCGTCGGCGCGATGACGAGGACGTCCTGCCCGGTGCTGCGCGTCCCGTCCTGGTCGACGACGAACGTGGTCGGCGACAAGATGGCCTCGACCGTGGCCGACAGCGCCACCCGGGAGCCGTAGAACACGTCCGGGCGCCGGGCCAGTGAACTGGCCGCGACGGGCACGAGCTCGCGGGACACCTGCGCGTGCGTAACCGCCGGCGCCGTCCGGTCGGCAATGGCCAGTGCCAGAATCGCCGTTGCCGCCAGGAGACTCCGAGCCTGCCGAGTGTTGGCCAACCGTGCCATCGCGTTCTCCTCCTCGCGTCGCTGGATGACGCGTAGAGCTTACTCCAGGCCCGGCACCGTCGTATCCTATCGAGTCGTGCCTGTACTGTTGCCGCCGTCGTACCGACTCCGCCACGGCCATGCCGTACGGGTCGAACTGGCCGACGAGCGGCCCCTCCGTGAACGGAACAAGCTGTACTACCGGGTGCTGCACTGGCCCGTGTGGATTTTCGCGTTCTTCATCGCGCCCGGCCCGATTACGTTCACGCTGTTTGCCGAGGGGCCCAACCAGGCCACGCTCACCTGGCTGGCCGTGGTCGTGGCCGGGACGGGTGCCGCCGCGCTGGCCGGCCGGCTGCCGGGTGTCGAACGGCGTCCGCTGATCCTGCGGTTCACCGAGGATCGCCCGAACCCCATCCACCGGCGGATCTGCTACACGGTGGCCTGGGGCGACATCATCAGTTTCGCTTCCCTCAATGCGATTGGCATCGTCGATGCCCTTGTCAACGGTGCGTGGCGCATGCGCGCGATCTACGATGCCGGCTACCTCCCGATCGTCGCCGGCGTGTGGCTGGTGGGTGCCGGCGGGTGGCTGCCGCGAGCCCGACGGTCGACCCGGGGTGAGGGGTACGAACGTCGGTACTTCTACGGCGCCGTCTGGGCCGTGACGATCTCCCAGCTGCTGCTCTGGCTGTTGTGGGGCACGCTGCCCCTTGGTGGAGTTTTCGACGTCGTCAAACTCGTGGCTTTCCTCGGCACCCTCGGCGTGGTCGGCGACATGGCGCGGCGCGGCCTGCTGCCCCGGACGCGTCCGATCCTGCCCGGCGAAGTGTTCGTGTCGGACTGAACCGTAGTGTCCAGTTGAATCCCGGCTGGCGCCCGTGGAACACTACACGCCGTGATTCCGGCGCTTCAAGCCCTCGTGGCCCTGCAGCAACTCGATTCGGCTGCGGACGCCGCGCGCCGCCGCCAGGCCGAACTGCCCGCCACCGAGCAGGCGCTCACTGCTGACATCCAGTCGGCCGAGGAAGCCGTCGAGACCGCCAACGCGCGCCTCGCCGACAACCAGACGCAGCGCCGGGCGCTCGAAAAGGACGTGGCGGGCGTCGACTCGCGCATGGCGCGGTTCAACGATCACAAGGCCGCCGTCAAGACGAACCAGGAATACACCGCGCTGCTCCACGAGATCGAGACGGCCAAAGCGGACAAGGACGCGGTCGAGGAGAAGATCCTCGTCCTGCTCGAAGAGGCCGACACGTTGACCGCCAGCTTCAAGGCGGCCGAAAGCGCCCTCGCGGCCCGGCGGCGCGAAGCCGACGAGGCGCGTGCCGCCCTCGCCGTCGAGAGTCGGACCCTGGGCGCCGAGCTCGTCCGCCTGAGCGATGCCCGCAAGGGCGAGGTGACCGCGATCGAGCCGCCGCTGCTGGCCCGATACGAGCAGCTGCTCAAGGGCCGGAAGGGCGTGGCCGTGGCGGCCATGAAAGGCGAGACCTGCTCGGCATGCTTCGTCCGGCTCCGGCCGCACGTCGCGCAGCAGATCCGCCGGAACGACGCGATCCATCAGTGCGAGAGCTGCCAGCGAATCCTGTACTATGTCCCCCCGGTGGAGGGCGAGGCCTCGACGGCCTGATCCGGCTTGAGTCCCGCCGGCGTTTCCGTCATTCTGAGTTCGATGGGCGAGCCCACCCAGAGCGGCATCCTCCCGGTCCGGCCGCCGTCGGTCGGTGACGACCGGCGCGTCGGGCGTACGCTCGGCCGGCTGGCGAGCGTCGCACCCGACATCGAGGGGCTCTGGAAGCGAGACGCCCGGGCGGGTGACTGGGTTTTGGTCGAGACACGGAACTCGACGTACACCCTGGTCGTGCAGGCCGACCTCAGTGTCGTGGTGACCGGCGGCTGGTTCGCTGCCGCTCCGCTGGACGAGGGGCGGGTGCAGGTGAGTGGCTGCACCTGGGGCGGCAGCGCGATTCTGGTCGGCATGATGGCGGCGCCCGGGATGTGCGTCGAGTTCAGCAATGGCGTGCGGACCACGCGCGTTCGCACCGTCCGGGTCATCCGCGACGTGGCCGGCGGCGTGCACTGATCGTGGCCGGGTACACCGCACACATCGACGGCGGCGCGCGGGGTAACCCCGGTCCGGCAGGCTGGGGCGCGGTCATTACGGCGCCGGACGGCACGGTGACCGAACTGCACGGCGCCCTGCCGCATGCGACCAACAACGTGGCCGAGTACCAGGGTCTGCTCGAAACTCTCCGCTGGTGCAAGGAGCATGGCGTGACGAACCTGCTCGTGCGGTCCGACTCGCTCCTGCTCGTGCAGCAGATGCGCGGGGTCTACAAGGTGAAGAACGAGGGCCTGAAGCCGCTCAGTGCGCGCGCGCGACTGCTGTCGCACGAGATCGGCCGGGTCGCGTTCGAGCACGTGCGGCGCGAGGCCAACGTCGACGCCGACCGGCTGGCCAACCGGGCCATGGACGAGGCCGCCGGTGTCTGACCGCAAGTACCGCCAGCACGGGTATCAGGACGACGACCGCGGCAAGCGGCCGTCGGGCGACGCCGCGCGCCGGCCTGTCGAGCCACGCGACCCGCGGATCCCCCGCGACCCACGCGTCCCCAACATGCCGGGGTTCCGCCAGGTGTTCCGGTGTGCGCGCTGCGGCGCCCTCGAGTCGACCGACATCGGGTCGCTCAGCCGCTGTGGCAAGTGCGGTACGGCGCTCCGCGCCTGCGTCAACTGCGAGTCGTTCGACTCGGGTGCGCGATTCGAGTGCCGGCAGGCGATTCCGAAGCGCGTCAGCCCGAAGGACGAACCGAACGACTGCCCGCTGTATGCGCCGCGCCTGACCGTCGAGCGCGAGACCGGTTCGCAGCGCGCCGCTGAAAAGCCGTCGGCGGCGAAGAAAGCCCTCGACGACCTGTTCAAGTTCTGACCTGGCCCGCCCTCCACCCTCGGGGGGCTGCCCCTTGCCCGAGACCGACAGCAGGGCTATGCTGGCCGGCGGTTCCCCCGATTCCTCAAAGGAAGGTGACCTGTGCGCATGCCCATCGGATGCGGTCTCGTGGTGTTGGCTCTCGGTGTCCTCTCGAGCGATGTTCCGACGCGTGCGCAATCCAGTCAGGCGCGCACGCACATGGGGCACGTGATGGACGGCTTCAGCGGAACGCCGGGCGGTCAGGGCCTGCTGCCGGTCGCCATGAAGGAAGCCGGGATCGCCGCGCAGCACGCGGAACTGGCCGCGAAGACGCCTGACAACCTCGACGCCATGAAGCTCCACGCCGGACATGTGCTGCACGCCATCGACCCGAGCCTCGTGGAACGCGGGCCGGGACTCGGCTACGGCCTCAAGAAGGCCGCGGCGGGCGTTTCCGCACACATCGGCCTGGCCGCCAAGGCTGACGATGCGTCCGACAACGTGAAACTGCACGCCACCCATGTGGCGACCTCCGCCGACAACGTCGTCAAACGCTGCGACGAGATCGTCGCCGCGGTCGAACAGATTCGCGCGGCGTCAACCGCGGCTGACGCCGCACGGCTCGTCGCCAGGCTCCAGACGCTCGTCGGTCAGCTCATCCCCGGCGTCGACGCTGACGGCGACGGCCGCATCGGCTGGCAGGCCGGCGAAGGCGGCCTGCAGCACGCACAACAGCACATGGAACTGATGCTGAAGTGACCCTGCCGCTGCCGATTCTGGCAGTGCTCGTCGCGTACGGCGTCGTGCTCCTGGCCATCGGCCTCTGGAGCCGGCGCGAGTCGAGCACGGTGGCCGGCTACTACGTCGCCAACAAGCGCCTGCCGGCCTGGGTCATCGCCTTCAGCAACAACGCCACCGGTGAAAGCGCCTGGCTGCTGCTCGGCCTGACGGGCATGGGCTACGCGGTGGGGTTTCACGCACTTTGGGTTGCCCTGGGCGAAGTGCTCGGCGTGGCGATCGGTTGGCGGCTGGTGGCGCCGCGCTTCAAAGCCGCCACCGACGAGTACGGGTCCATCACGGTTCCCGACTACCTGACGTCGCGGTTCGGGGACGAGACACACGTCTTTCGCTGGCTGGGCCTCATCGTGATCCTGACGATGGTGACGGCCTACACGGCGGCGCAGCTCACGGCGATGGGCAAGGCCTTCGACGCGTTCCTCGGCACCACCTACCTCGCCGGCACGCTCATCGGCCTCGGCTTCATCCTGTTCTACACGACGGTGGGCGGCTTCAAGGCGGTGGCCTACAGCGATCTCGTGCAGGGTCTGCTGATGTTCGGCGGCCTGCTCGTCATGCCGATCGTGGGCCTGGCGGCCGCCGGCGGGTGGGACCCGGTGGTCTCGAATCTCGAGGCGCAGGACCCGGCCCTGGTCTCGATCATGGGCGCGTCCGGCTTCACGGGGCCCGGCCTCGTGAGCGCACTGGGGTTCGTGGCCGTCGGCCTGGCCTTTCTCGGCGCGCCGCAGCTCCTGACACGATGGATGTCGGCCCGCGACCAGCGTCAGATCCGCCACGGCGGCTGGATCGCGATCGGGTGCATGGTGGTCTTCGACCTGGGCGCGATCCTGACAGGCATCTCAGGTCGCGTGTTGCTGCCGGGCCTTGCCGATCCCGAAACGGTGCTGCCGGGGATGGCGCACCTGCTGTTGCCGGCCGTGTTCGTCGGCCTGTTCCTCGTCATCGTGCTGGCCGCGTCGATGTCCACGGTCGATTCGCTGCTCATCCTCGTCTCGTCGTCGATCGCGCGCGACATCGTGCAGCAGGTGTTCGGCCCGGCGATGACCGAGCAGCGCATCGCGCGCATCGGCCAGGCGAGCACCGTCGTCATCGGCCTGGCGGCCCTCGCCTTCGCGCTCGTCGAGGTGCGCGTCATCTTCTGGTTCGTGCTGTTCGCCTGGTCCGGACTGGCATCGGCGTTTGCGCCGGTCGTCCTCTGTGCGCTCTTCTGGCCGGGCACGACCCGCGCCGGCGCGGTGGCGGGCATGGTGGCGGGCTTCCTCACGGCCGTCGGCTGGGTGCTGGCGCCGGCGGCCTGGACATTCGGCCTGTACGAGATGATCCCCGGCTTCGTCGCCGGCAGTACGGTCACGGTGGTGGTGAGCAGGCTGAGCCGCTGATGAGGGCAGCCGCCCGGCGGGCCGTCGCGACGCGCGC
>DATKDF010000156.1:0-48821 GCA_035512795.1 Vicinamibacterales bacterium | reverse complement strand
CTGGGCGAACACCGCCGAGACGATGCCGAGGACGATGAGCGTGATGCCGACCGGGGTCAGCCACCTCATCGGCGGTCTCCGGGCACCACCGGCGCTTCCGGCACGTCGCCCCCGCGCGGCATGATCGTCAGCAGCATCCGCGACTGCGGCGTGAAGTACGTGTTCGCCACCCGCTTGACATCGTCGAGCGTGACGTTCTGGAACAGGTCGAACTCGCCGTCGGCCGTCGTGATGTCGTTGTGGATGACGACGGCGTGCGCCAGGTGCAGCGCCTTCTGCTGCACCGTCGCGCGCCCGAGGATGTAGTCGCGGGCGAACTGGCGCTTGGCGCGGTTCAGTTCGTCCGCGGTCACGCCCTCGGCCTTGACGCGGTCGAGTTCGGCCTGCAGCGCCCGCTGCACCTCGTCGGGACGCCGCCCGGGCTGGACGATGGCGACCGCATAGAACAGGTTGGGGTGCTCGATGAGCTTGGCTTCCCCGAAGGCCGCCAGCGCCAGCTGCTGCTCGTAGACGAGCGACCGGTAGATGCGTGAGCTCTCGCCATCAGAAAGGATTTTCGCCAGGATGTGCAGCGGATAGGCATCCGGATGCCCGTCATGGGTGATGTGATGCGAGACGACGACCGCCGGCAGCGGCCAGGGCTCGGTCACCGTGTAGCGCTCCTCGCCCTCCTGGATTGGCTCCTGAGGAATGTCGCGCGGCACGGGCTTGCCGCGCGGCACGCGCCCGAAGAACTGCTGCACGAGCGCCCGTGCCTGCGCTGTGTCGAAGTCACCGACGATCGTCACGGTCGCGTTGTTCGGCACGTAGTAGGTGTCGTGAAACGCGCGGACGTCGTTGATCGACGCCGCTTCGAGGTCGGCCATGCTGCCGATCGTCTGGTGCTTGTAGGGATGCACCGTGAACGCCTTGTCGAAGATGATCTCGGCCAGCCGCCCGAACGGCTGGTTCTCGTAGCGCATCCGGCGCTCTTCCTTGACGACTTCGCGTTCGTTGAGGAACTTTTCCTCGTCCACTTCGAGCGTGGCCATCCGGTCGGCCTCGAGCCAGAGCACGAGCGGCAGGTACTGGGCCGGCACGGTTTCCCAGAAGACCGTGGCATCCTCGTCGGTGAAGGCGTTCGACTGGCCACCCACGCTCGTAATCCACGAGGGGTGCTGATCGGCCCGCACGTTCTTCGACCCCTTGAACATCAGGTGCTCGAACAGGTGCGCGAAGCCCGTGCGGCCGGACTTCTCGTTCTTCGATCCCACGTGGTACCAGAGGGACAGATGGACGATGGGCGTCGAGTGGTCTTCCAGGTAGACCACCTGGAGCCCGTTGTCGAGCGTGTCCATCGTGTAGTCGAACCTGGGCGGTCGCGGAACCGGATCGACGTCGGTCGCGCTGAGGGTCAGAAGCGCAGCGGCGGCCACCGCCAGCACGCGGAACGGCATGAATCGGAACATCACCGTAATTATAGGGGGAAGGGCGGGCCGGGCACGGCGCGGGACGAACTACTTGCGCACCTCGGATTCGGCCACGAGGCGCAACAGCATCCGGCGCAGCTCCGGCAGCCGCCGGAGCGCGACCATCGCCGCCCGCCATTCGGCCGCCGGCCAGGCCGGCATGCCCGCCACGTGCGCCCCGGCCGGCACGTCCTCGAGCACGCCCGACTGGGCGCTCACCCGCGCCCCGCGGCCGATCCGGACATGGCCAGTCGCCCCCGACTGGCCGGCCATCACGACATCGTCCTCGAGCACGGTGCTGCCGGCGATGCCGACCTGCGCGGCCAGCAGCACGTTGCGGCCGACCCGCACGCCGTGGGCGACCTGCACCAGGTTGTCAATCCGCGTGCCCGCGCCGATGCGCGTCTCGCCCACCGCCGGCCGATCGACCACCGACTGTGCCCCGATCTCGACGTCGTCTTCGATGACCACGCGGCCGACCTGCGGAATCTTCACGTGCGAGCCGTCCGGGCGGGTGGCAAAGCCGAACCCGTCGCTGCCGATGACCGCTCCGTCCTGGAGGACGACGCGGTGGCCGATCTGCACGTCCTCGCGAATCGACACGTGGGCGTACACCAGGCAGTCCTCGCCCACGATCGCGTCCACACCAATCGAGACGTGCGGGTGCAGCACCGTGCGCGCGCCGACGCGCGCGCGGGCGCCGATGACGACAAAGGGCGCGATCGACACGTCGCGCCCGATCTCGGCCGTGGGATCGATCGCCGCCAGCGGGCTGATGCCAGGGGCCGGACGGGCGGCGGGCGTGAGCACGCCGACCGCCTCGGCAAACGACACATAGGGATGCGGAGAGCGGAGGACGGCGCAGGGCGCGCCGGTCACGCGCTGGCCGGCAATCACGGCCGAGGCGCGCGTGCCGGCGAGCCGGCTCGTATACCGCGGGTTGGAAAGAAACGTCAGATCACCCGGCTCGGCGTGCTCGATGCCGGCCACGCGCGTGACCTCAATCGATCCGTCACCTTCGAGCCGACAGCCGAGCCGGTCGGCCAGCTCCGCGAGTGTCACGGGGACGAGGATATACCACCCGGATCCGGCTCAGGCCGGCCGCTTGGCCACCCGCTCGACAAAACGCCAGAGCCGGCCCAGGCCGAGTTCGGTCGTAATGGCCTCGAGCCGGGCGCGCCGCTCGGCCTTGTCGAGGATGAGTGCCAACGGAATGTCGGCCAGCGGGCTCGACGGCTCGGTCGTCCACTCGACCCCGCGGAGGCCCCGGCTGGCGCCGCGAAGGGCGAAGTAGTGCCCGATCGCCAGAAAGAGGAAGTAGTAGGCGACCAGGTTCGGGCCGGGCACGAAGAAGAGGACGACCCCGACGACCGCCGAGATGATGCCGTTGATCACGGCGCGCGTGAGGTGCTTGCGGTAGTCGGCCGCGAACTCGGCGCGGGCCATGCCGAGCGCCTCGGCGCCCGGCATCGTCGTCGGATGGACGAGACAGGCGGCGTCGGCACGGCGCAGGTGCCAGAGCAGGCGCTGTTCGGCCACCGCTTCGGCAATCCGGCGGACGATGGCCCGCGCGAACCCGCGGCCGCGCGGCTGCTCGCCGAGCTCCTCGCGTTCGCGTTCGGCTTCGGCAGCGGCCACCGTCCGCCGGAAGCGAGCCAGCAGGCGCGCGCGCCAGGACTGATCCGCCGGTGGAGCGTCGGGGTCGGCGTCGGCCTCGCGAACTTCGCAGTAGAGGGCGTGGCGCCCGGCCCCGACGGGCACGAGAAAAACGTTCATTGTCGATGCTCGACCAGCAGGCGCGCCACAGACCGCAGGCAGCCGGGCTCCATGCTAGCATCCGGGCAGCATGGCCGCGAACCTGACGCTGGACGATGTTCGACGCGTGGCGGCACTCGCTCATCTCACCCTGACGGAATCCGAGGTCGAGACGTTCGCCGCGCAACTGGGTGACATCCTCGATTGGGTCAACCAGATCCAGGCGACCGATACGGCAGGCGTCGACGCGTCACACGCTTCGATGCCGACGCGCGCCGATGCCTGGCGGGACGATGTCGCCGTCCCGTCGCTACGGACCGCCGACGTCATCGAAGGCGCACCCGACGCCGTGCCGGCGGCCGGCCTGTTCCGCGTTCCGTCGGTGTTCTGAACGTGCCCGATCTCCCGCACACGGCCGCCGCGCTGCGCGCCGTCGTGGCCGACCGGACCGTCAGCGCCGAAGAGGTCTGCCGGCAGACACTCGAGCGGATCGCCGCCCTCGACGGCCGGCTGCACGCCTTCCTCCACGTCGACGCCGACCGGGCACTCGACCGCGCGCGCGCGCTCGACCGATTGAAGGTTCCGGCCGGGCCGCTGCACGGCGTGCCCATCGCCCTCAAGGACAACGTCATCACGCGCGACATGCCGACCACGGCCGGCTCGCACCTGCTCGACGGCCATCGGCCCCTGTACAACGCCACCGTCGTCGACCGGCTCGAGCGGGCCGGTGCCGTCATCGTCGGCAAAACGGTCTGTGACGAGTTCGCCATGGGCTCGTCGACCGAGCATTGCGCCTTCGGCCCGGCAAGAAACCCCTGGGCACTCGATCGGGTGCCCGGCGGATCGAGCGGCGGCTCGGCCGTGGCGGTGGCGGCCGGTCTGGTCCCGATCGCGCTCGGCTCGGACACCGGCGGCTCGATCCGCCAGCCGGCGGCCTTCTGCGGCATCGTCGGTCTGAAGCCGACCTACGGTCGCGTGTCGCGCTACGGTCTCATCGCGTTCGCATCGTCGCTCGATCAGATCGGACCGTTGGCGCACTCCGTTGACGATGCCGCCCTCGTGCTCTCGGTGATCGGCGGTCACGACCCGCTCGATGCGACCTCGGCCGCCGGCCAGCCGTTCGAGGCGGCCGGTGGGCGCCGCGACGACCTTCGTGGCGTGCGCATCGGTGTCCCGCGGGCCCTGCTCGAGACTGGTGTGGCGGCCGACGTCACGGCGGCCTTCGACGCGGCACTCGGCGTGCTGACCGATCTCGGCGCGACGATCGTGACGATCGACCTGCCCCACAGCCGGTTCGCCGTGCCGGTCTACTACCTGGTGGCCACGGCCGAGGCCAGCTCCAATCTGGCGCGCTATGACGGCGTGCGGTACGGCGTGCGGGCCGCCGCCGACTCGCTCGGCGCGATGTACGACCGCACGCGGAGCGCCGGGTTCGGCGCGGAGGTCAAGCGGCGCATCATGTTGGGCACCTATGCCCTGAGTGCCGGGTACTACGACGCCTACTACCGCAAGGCCCAGCAGGTCCGGACGCTCATCGCGCGCGATTTCGACACGGCCTTCGATGCAGTCGATCTGGTCGCGCTGCCCACGACGCCCACGACGGCGTTCCGCTTCGGCGCCCACCTCGACGATCCGCTGTCGATGTATGTGGCCGATGTCTTCACCGTGAGCGCACCCCTGGCCGGCCTGCCGGCCGTCAGCGTGCCAGCAGGCCTGTCGAGTGAGCACCTGCCAATCGGGTTGCAGCTGGTGGGGCGCGCCTGGGATGAAGCGGGCTTGCTCCGTGCGGCCGGGGCCTACGAGCGCCGAACGCCATGGGCGGGCCGGCGGCCTCGGGTCCTCGACGCCTGACCTACGCGGCGACGGCGGCTGGTCGCACGAGCCGGACGAGCGCCCAGACGGCCAGGGCCAGTAACGCGAGCGGAAGCAGCGGGGCAATCACCGCCACCACGACACTGATGGCGACGGCCACGGCAGCCACGAGGCCGACGACGAGCAACACCGTGCCCGCGAGGACCCCGGCAACCCCCTTGGCAATCGCGAAGGGCCAGACGAGGACGGCAAACAGCAGCCGAAACGGCAGCAGGACGAGCCAGACGACGACCTGGAGCAGCAGCCACAGCGTGAGCAGGAATGCCGTCAGAATACCGACGGCGACAAACGCGGAGATCACTGCCAGTGCCGTCATCGCCACCTCACCTCATGGTGGTTCGACGTCAGGCGGCTGGACCGGGTTCCGATCAGTCGTTTCCGGCCCGGGCGACGGGCAGGTCGGGCAGGGTGTAATGCACCATCTGCCGCTTCACCTCTTCCATGGCGGCCCGCTCGAGCTTGTGCGGCAGCCGGCCGTCTTCGGGACGAAGTCGCAGGCGGGCGCCGCGCCGCAACTGGTTCGCACGTTGCGCGGCGACGTCCACAAACAGGAATCGGCTCAGGATGGCGGGCGCTGGTTCAAGCGGTTCTGCCGGCTCGAGGCCCGCGTCGTTTGGAAAGTTCACGACGTCAGACATGGTCACGTCAGAGTAGCACGAGGCTCTGGCCACGATCATGCCGGGAAGCGGGCGTGCGGCCCGCCTCCCGGTCGTGTGATGGTCAGCCGTTCACCTGAATCTGCTTCGGCCGGGCTTCTTCCCGACGCGGCAGTGTCACGGTCAGCACGCCGTCCTTGTAGCTGGCCTGCACGCCAGCCACGTCAACCGACGTCGGCAGCGTGAAGGTGCGCCGGAACGCGCCGTAACCACGCTCGATCCGATGGTACGCCTCGCGATCGACCGCCGGCTCGAACCGACGCTCCCCCTCGATCGTCAGGACCTCGTTCTCGAACGTCACCTTGATGTCCTCCCGCTTCATGTCGGGAAGTTCGACCTTGACGACGACGTCCCTGGCCGACGTCTCGTAGATGTCGACGGCCGGAACCCAGGCACCCCGTCCGAGGGGTTCGCCCGAAAAAGCCGCATCGAACATGCGATTCAGTCGATCGATCTCCATCGACGCCAGGTCGCGAACCGGATTCCAACGCGTGAGAGTCGTCATTGCTGCATCTCCTCCTGAGGGGTCCACCGGTCTACCCGGGGCACCAGTCCAAGATGAGGAGATGATAGGCAACAATATGATTTGTTGTCAACCATATAATATGAGTCTTATTAACTCAGCTAAATCCGCCTGCGCCGAGCATCCAGGGCGGTCACGGCACCAGCCAGGCTCGGGCGAAGGCCTCCCCTGTATGATTCAAGGCAATCGTGACTCGCCTGCTCTTCATAGGAGACGTCGTCGGGCGGCCCGGCCGGAACCTGATTCGACGAGGCCTTGCCCCGCTCGTCGCGCACCGGCAAATCGACCTGGTCATCGCCAATGTCGAGAATGCGGCGGCTGGATTCGGCGTGACCCCGGATATAGCCGACGAGCTGCTGGCGGCCGGCGTCCAGGTGATGACCGGTGGGAATCACATCTGGGACAAGAAGGAGATCCTGCCGTACATCGGCGAGCAGTCGCGGCTCCTCCGGCCGGCCAACTTCCCCGACGGGGCGCCGGGCCGAGGCCGCTGCGTGGTCCGGACGGCCTCAGGTGTGGCCGTCGCGGTCATCAACGCGATGGGACGGGTGTTCATGACGGCCATCGACGACCCGTTTCGCGTCGTCGTCAACGAGATCGAGGCGGTCCGCGCGGAGGCGTCGATTGTGTTCGTCGACTTCCACGCTGAAGCGACGTCCGAGAAAGTGGCGATGGGCTGGCATCTCGACGGCCGCGCGACGGCCGTCGTCGGCACGCATACGCACGTGCAGACGGCCGACGAACGCGTGCTGCCCCGCGGCACGGCCTACATCACCGATGTCGGGATGACCGGGGCGCACGACTCGGTCATCGGCGTCGAACGGGCGCCCGTCCTGGCGCGATTCCTGACCGGACTGCCCCAGCGCTTCGAAACCGCCTCCGAGAATCCGCGCCTGCACGGCGTCATCGTCGAGGCCGACGAGGACACCGGACGAGCACGGTCGATCGAGCGGGTGTCGCTTTCGGCCGACCAGATCGAAACACTCGTGGCGACGGCGGTCGCGTCGCGCTAGGTCCTTCTGATGACCGGCCACTTCGGACTCCCGTTCGACGATGCCTTCGACGAGGACGCGCCGCCGCCGGGTCCCCCCGCACCCCTGACGGTCGGCGAACTGACCAGCCGCCTCAAACACCTCGTGGAGAGCCGGTTCACCGGGCTCCTCGTCGAGGGCGAGGTGTCCAATTGCCGGCGCTGGAGTTCGGGCCACATCTATTTCACGTTGAAGGACGACGGCGCGCAGCTGCGCGCCGTCGTCTTCCGGATGACCGCGCGTCAACTGAAGTTCGCTCTCGAGGACGGCCTGCACGTCGTCGCGCGTGGCCGCATCGGCGTCTATGAGGTCAAGGGCGAGTACCAGCTCATTTGCGACGCGGTCGAGCCGCACGGGCTTGGCGCGCTCCAGGCCGCCTTTGACCAGTTGAAGCGGCGCCTGTCGGCCGAGGGGCTCTTCGACGCCACCCGCAAGCGGCCCCTGCCCGCCCTGCCGCGCCGGATCGGCATCGTGACGTCCCTCGACGGCGCGGCGATTCGCGACATCCTGCGCGTGCTCACGGTCCGCCATCCAGCGGCCCGCGTCGTCATCCGTCCCGCCCGGGTCCAGGGCGAGGAGGCGCCGCGCGAACTGGTTCGCGCCCTCGAACGGGTGGCGCGTGTGCCCGAGGTCGACGTCGTGATCCTCGCGCGTGGCGGCGGGTCTGCCGAGGACCTCCAGGCGTTCAACGACGAAGCCCTCGCCCGCGCGATCGCCGCCTGTCCGGTGCCGGTGATCGCCGGCGTGGGCCACGAGATCGACGTCACGATTGCCGATCTCGTGGCTGATGTCCGCGCGTCGACGCCGTCGAACGCCGCCGAGCTGGTCGTCGAACGAGCCGACCACATGCGGACCCGGGTGAGCGTCGCCGACGCCCGCCTCCGGCGCGCGATCGAGCGACGCCTCGACGGACGCGCGCAACGAACCGACCGGCTCGATCTGCGGCTGCGGCAGTGGCCGGTCGGCGTGTTGATGCGTGACCGCGACGTCGAAGGATTGCGGCTGCGCCTTCAGCAGCGCATCGCGGGCCGGCTCACGGATGCGCGAGCCGTCTCGACGGCGCTCGTGCGCCGGCTCGAAGCCCGGGACGTGCGGCGGGTGACCGCCGACCTGCGGACACGGACCGTGCGGGCCGACGCTCGGCTGCGCGCCGCGATGACCGCCCGGCAGCAGTCGGCCCGGCGGCGGGCCGGCGAACTGGCCGCGACGCTCGACGCCCTCAGCCCGCTGGCCGTGCTGGCGCGTGGCTACGCGGTCTGCTGGAACGAGGCGCGGACAGGTATCATTCGGTCCGTCGCCGGCGTCGCGCCGGGTGCGGGTGTGCGGGTCACACTGGTCGACGGCGAGCTGGCCTGCAGAGTGGAAGAGATTGCTGAATGAGCGGCACCATCAAGGACTTCGAATCCGCCATTGCCGAACTCGAGCAGATCGTCAAGCAGCTCGAGGACGGCGACCTCCCGCTGGATCGGTCGCTCGCGCTCTTCGAGCGTGGCGTCGAACTGTCCCGCTATTGCCATGACACACTCGGCGCCGCCCAGCGGCGTATCGAACAACTGACCGACAGCGGCGCCCTCAAGGACGCGTCCCACCTCGTGCCCGGCGACGACCCCGGCGACGACGACCAGTGACCGACGACGCGGGAGGCCACGACGATGTCGGCGCGTACCTCGCCCGACTGAAGATCGAAGTCGACGCGTCACTCGCGCGGACGCTCGACGCGCTCGGCGCACCGTCACCCCTCGACGCCGCCCTTCATCACGCGCTGCTCGGCGGTGGCAAGCGCCTGCGTCCCTGCTTGACGCTGGCCGCGGCTGAGGCGATCGGCCAGGCGACCGGCGTCGCCCTGGACGAGGCCCGGGCGCTCGCCCTGCCGGCCTCGTGCGCGGTCGAGATGATCCACTCGTACTCGCTCGTCCACGACGACCTACCGGCCCTGGACGACGACGCGCTGCGCCGCGGACGTCCGACGACGCACGTCGTCTTCGGCGACGGTCTGGCCGTGCTCGCCGGCGATGGGCTGCTGACCGAGGCGTTCCGGGTGCTGACGGCGTCGCCGGCACCCGGCGCACAGCCGGGTGCTCCGGTCGCCACCGCCGCGCGGCGCCTCGCCGCGGCCGCGCGCCTGGCCGAGGCCGCCGGCGTCGCCGGCATGGTCGGCGGCCAGGCCATCGACCTCGGGGCCGCCGGGCGGGTGCGCGGCCAGGCGTCGGCAGCGCTCACGCCGGCCGAACTCGAAGACATGCACGGGCGCAAGACCGGCGCACTCATCCGCGCCTCGGTGACCGTTGGTGCGATCGTGGCGGGCGCCGACGACCGGAGCGTCGCCGCCCTCGACGACTACGCGCGCGAATTGGGTCTCGCCTTCCAGATCGTCGACGACATCCTCGACGTCGAAGGGTCGGACGCCACGCTCGGCAAGACCGCCGGCAAGGACGCGGCGGCCGGTAAACCGACCTACCCGGCCCTCCACGGCCTCGACGAGTCGCGCCGGCGCGCCACCGCTTGCGTCGACCGCGCCATCGGCGCCCTCGCCCGCGCCGGGGCATCGGGTCGGCTCGGCGACATCGCCCGCTGGAGCCTGAGCCGCCGGACCTGAACCGCGGTCCTTCGACCCGGCTCCCCGCTCAGCACGCGCCGCAGGCCAGCGGCCCGTATGCCGAGGAAGCGCGACTTCGTGTAGCCTCGCAGGTCGTGCCGCCATCCCGGCTGGATCAACTGCTCGTGGTTCATGGCCTCGCGGCCTCGCGCGAGCGTGCGCGTGCCCTGATCCTCGCCGGTGACGTGCTCGTCGACGGCGTCCCGGCTACCAAAGCCGGCCAGGTCGTCCGCGACGGACAGGCTGTCGCGCTTCGTCAGCCCGATCATCCGTGGGCCAGTCGCGGCGGCCTGAAGCTCGATCACGCGCTCGGCGCGTTCGGGCTCGACGTCACCGACCGCCTGGCGCTCGACATCGGCGCCTCGACGGGCGGCTTCACCGACGTGCTCCTCGCCCGTGGCGCCCGCCGGGTCGTGGCGCTCGACGTCGGGCGGGGGCAGATCGACTGGCGGCTCCGGAGCGACCCGCGCGTCGTGACGATCGAGGGCGTCAACGCACGGCGCCTGGCGGCCGCCGATCTGCCCGAGGACGCCCGCCTGTTCGACCTCATCACGATCGACGTCTCGTTCATCTCGCTCCGCCACATCCTGCCGGCCCTGCCGCCCCTCATCCGGCCGAACGGACGGGTGCTCGCGCTCGTCAAACCCCAGTTCGAGGCCGGAAGGCACGAGGTTGGTGCCGGAGGCATCGTGCGCGACGCGGCGGTGCACACCCGGGTCGTCGCCGAGGTGTCGGCCGAAGCCCTTCGGGTAGGATTGGAGCCGATCGGCGTCACGCCGTCGCCAATCGAAGGCGCACACGGCAACCGCGAGTTCTTCCTCCTCGCCCGGCCGATCGCGCCATGAGGGACCGTCCGCTATGACGATCACCCGCGTCGGCCTCGTCGCCCGTTCGGCGTTGACCCCGGCCCTCGAGGCCCTGACCGAGGCGGCCGGCTGGCTGTCCGAGCAGCGCGTCGAGCCGGTCGTCGACGAGCGCAGCGCGCGGGAAGCCGGCCTCGGCAGCCGCTATGCCACGGCCGGCCGCGGCGATCTCGTGCGCGAGGTCGACACGATCGTCACCTTCGGCGGCGACGGCACTCTGCTCGACATGGCCGGCGCCGTGGCCAGCGCCGGCGCGAACACGCCCATCCTCGGGATCAATCTGGGACGGCTGGGATTTCTCACCGAGGCGAGGCGACGCGACCTGGTACCGGCGCTCTCGGCGCTCATCGCCGGACGGGTGCGCATCGAGCCGCGTGCGGTGCTCGACGGCCGCGTCATGCGGAGCCGTGAGGTCGTGGCCGACCGGCTCGCCCTGAACGACGTCGTCGTCACGCGGGGCGCGCAGGCGCGGATGATCGAAATCGCGGTCTCGGTCGACGGCCACTGGGTGCTCGACGTCAAGGCCGACGGCCTCATCGTCGCGACGGCGACCGGATCGACGGCCTACAACCTGTCGGCCGGCGGCCCCATCGTGCATCCGTCGGTCAACGCGTTCGTGTTGACGCCGATTGCCCCGCACACACTCACCAACCGGCCGCTCGTGCTTCCCGAGGCGGCGCGCATCGTCCTGACGCCCCGCGTGGAGGCCCAGTCGGAGATTGTCGTGACGTTTGACGGCCAGGCGACCGAGCCGGTGCACGAAGGCGACACGATCAAGATCAAGCGGTCGGCACGCGAGGTCCACCTCGTCCGCATGATCGGGCGCACCCACTTCGACATGCTGCGCGAGAAGTTGCAGTGGGGCCAGCGGCTGCCCTGACGGTCAGCGATTCCGGAAGTAGCGCACCTGCCACCGGGCAACGTTCCGGTTGTGTTCGGCCAGGGTCGAGGCAAAGACGTGGGTGCCGTCGTTGCGGCTGACGAAATACAGGTACGTGACGTCGGCCGGCGCCAGCGCGGCGGCCAGCGCACCGCGGCCGGGCGCCGCGATCGGACCGGGCGGCAGCCCCCGGTAGCGGTAGGTGTTGTACGGGTCGTCAATCTGCAGGTCGGCGCGACGGATGTTGCCGTTCCAGCGGCCCGCGCGCATCAGTGCATAGATGACCGTCGGATCGCACTGCATCGGCATGCCGATCCGGAGGCGATTGCGGAACACGGCCGAGACCTGTGTGAGTTCCTCGGCGCGGGCCGTCTCCTTCTCGATGAGCGAGGCCAGAGTGACGACCTCACGAACGGTCAGCGCCTGGGCCCGCGCCGCCTCACGCAGGGTCGCGTCGAACGCGCGCTCGAACCCACCAACCATCGCCGAGACGACCTCACGCGCCGTGACGTGCCGCCGAAGCGGATAGGTATCGGGAAACAGGTAGCCTTCGAGGTCGCGTGCGTCCGGATCGAGGTGCGCGACGAACGAGGCGTTGCCCGCTGCCGCGAGGAAGTCGGCGCGTTGGCCAAGGCCGGCTTCGGCGAACACGTCGGCCAGTTGCGCGACGGTCAGGCCCTCGGGGAACGTGACCGGCCGGGTGTAGACGTCGCCCGCCGCGATCCGCTGGACGACATCACGCGGCGAGGCCGGCGCCGTAAAGTGGTACTCGCCCGCCTGGAGGCGCCGATCCACACCTTCCAGACGCGCCGCCAGCCGGAACGTCCAGACGTCCGGTACGACGCCGGCAGCCACGAGCCGGCTCCCGATGGCGATCGGCCCGGCGCCGGCCGGCACGTCGACGAACACGCCGTCGGCCGGGTGCGCCCCGAAGGGGGCGCCGAGGCGCGTCTGAATCCACCACGCCGAGACGCCCGTGGCGAGCACGACGAGGGCCAGAACCAGCACGACGAGTCGCTTCACGGATCCGTCTCCTCCACTTCGGCGGTGACCGGCGCGCGGCCGCGATCGAGATAGTCCTGCAGAATCACCGCCGCGGCCGCCGCATCGAGCCGCGCCTTGCGCACCCGCCAGTCGCGCTCGAGCTCGGCCAGCCGTGCCTCGGCCTCATGACTCGACAGCCGCTCGTCCTGCAGATGCACGTCGCGTTCTGTCGCCGCGTTCAGGGCCGCCGCAAACCGGCGCACCTCAGCAGTCAGTTCCGTGTCCTCCCCGCTCAACCGTCGTGGCAGACCGACGACGATGGCCGAGACGTCGGCCGTCAGATCGGCGTCCTCGGCCAGGCAGGCCGCCACGGCCGCGGCGGCCTGCGCGACGCCGCCGCCGGCCGGGATGGTCTGCCACGGCCGGGCCAGCAGCCCGGCCGCGTCCGAAATGGCCAGACCGAGCCGGCGACGGCCGTAGTCCACGCCGAGAATCCGCACTACCGGTATTGTAGGCGGGCGGCCGGGCGCACCAAGGCCCACCGCGGGTGTTCGAAGCCGGACCGGGCCGATTCGGCGCCGGGATCGCGCATAATGAAACCGTGACTGTGCGCTCTCGCTGGCTCGTGTTCGCCATCACCACGCCGCTCGTCGTGCTCGTTGCGGTCGGCGGATTGATCGGCGCGTCACCCGACGCGCCCCTCCAGCGCGGGTTCGCGCACCTGCGCGTCTTTCAGGACGTCATCTCGCTCATCACCCAGGCCTACGTCGAGGAAGTCCAGATCGATCCGGTGATGGACGGCGCGATGCGTGGGCTGGCCGACAGTCTCGACGCCGAAAGCGCGTACCTGACCCCCGCAGAAGTGAAGGCCGCCGACGGGGGCGACTCGCTCGGCCCGGCCGACATTGGCGTGACGATCGCGCGCCAGTTCTACCTTCGCGTCGTCGGTGTCCGTGACGGCTCTCCGGCAGCCCGTGCCGGCCTGCGGACCGGCGACTTCATCCGGGCCATCGACGGCACGCCCACACGGGACATGTCGGCCTATCGCGGCACGCGGCGGCTCGCCGGGCAGGCGGGCTCAACGGTCGAGTTGCTGGTGATTCGCACGAGCGCCGCCGACCCCCACACGATCACGCTGACGCGCGAGGCACCGTCCGATCGACTGGTCACGGCCCGCCGCCTGGACGGCGCGGCGGTCGCCCGCGTGCATCGCTTCACGCCGGGCACGGCGGGCGCGCTGGCCACCGAAATCGGGAACCTGCGCCTGACGGGAGCAACTCCCCTCATCATCGACCTGAGGAACGTCGCCGGCGGGACGGCCGACGACGCCATCGCCGCAGCCCGGCTGTTCGTCAAGTACGGCCCACTCGCCACACGCACGGAGCGCGACGGCGTGCCCCACCCGACCGCACCCGAGGCGACCGACGGCGGGCTGACGATGCCGGTCGTGCTCCTCGTGTCGAACGGCACGGCGCACGCCGCCGAGATCTTCGCGGCCGCGCTGCAAGGCAACGACCGGGCCACGCTCGTCGGGGAACCCACGCCCGGCCTGGCCGGCGAGCAGCAGCTCTTTCGCCTCCCCGACGGTCACGGCCTGTGGATGACCTACGCCCAGTACCTGAAACCCGACGGCACGCCGATTCACGGCGCCGGGCTCGATCCGGACGTGCCCATGGGCATGCCCGTGGTCGATTTCGGCGAGGCGCCGCCTGCGACCGACGCGATGCTCGACCGGGCGCTCGAGGTGGCTCGCTCGGGCAAGACGGGTGCCGGCGAGCGTTGACGGTCTGATTTTTGCCCGGGTATACTGGCCGTTCGCGCGAAGGCCGTTCTTCGTCGCATAGGCGCGTAGCTCAGCTGGTTAGAGCGCCTGCTTGACATGCAGGAGGTCGGCGGTTCGAGTCCGCCCGTGCCTACCAATCCTCCCGCGGGTAGAGGACAGGTAGAAGACAGAGGACAGAGGGCAGAAGGCAGAAGGTAAGGCGTCATCCCGCCGTCCGGCATCCCATGAACGAGATCACGATCACTCTTCCCGACGGCTCGGAGCGTCGGGCGGCCACCGGCACGACAGTCCTCGACTTTGCGACGGCGGAGCTGCCGGCCGGCGTCGTGCGCAAGGCCCTGGCGGCCCGGGTGGACGGGCGCCTCGTCGACCTGTCGCACCCGCTCGAGGCCGATGCGGCCCTCGCGATCGTCACGCCCGATGACCCGGATGCGCTGCCGCTCTACCGTCATTCGACGGCGCACCTGCTGGCCGCGGCCGTGACAGAGCTGTTCCCGGGGGCGCAGTGCGGCATCGGTCCGGCCACCGACGAGGGTTTCTTCTACGACTTCGTCGTCGATCGGCCGTTCGTGCCGGAAGACCTCGAGAAGATCGAAGCCCGGATGAAGGTCCTGGCGAGCGAGAACCTGCCCTACGAGCGGCAACTGTGGCCCCGCGAGGAAGCGATTCGGTTCTTCACGGCGCGCGGCGAGCCGCTGAAGGTGCAGCTCATCGAGGAGAAGGCGGGCCATCAGTCGCACGTCTCGTGCTACACGATCAAGGATCGCGAGATGTTCGTGGACTTCTGCGTGGGCCCGCACGTGCCGTCGACGAGCAAGCTGAAGGCCTTCAAGGTGCTCTCGGCGTCGAACGCCTATTGGAAGGGCGACGCCGAGAACCAGCCGATGCAGCGCATCTACGGCACGGCGTTCTTCAAGGCGGACGATCTGTCGGCGCACCTGCACCGGATCGAGGAGGCGAAAAAGCGCGACCATCGCCGCGTCGGCAGGGACCTGGGGCTGTTCACGTTTCATCCGTACGCGCCGGGCGCGGCCTTCTGGCTGGGCAAGGGCACGACGCTCTACAACACCCTGGCCGATTACATGCGCGAGGTGCTGTTCCCGGCCGGGTACACGGAAATCAAGACGCCGCTCATCTTCAACAAGGCGCTCTGGGAGACGTCCGGGCACTGGCAGCACTACCGGCAGCACATGTTTCTCGTCGAGTCCGAGCATGTCGAGATGGGCGTCAAGGCGATGAACTGCCCCGGCCACATGTTGGTGTTCGCGAGCGACACGCGCAGCTATCGCGACCTGCCGCTCCGGTTCCACGAGCAGACGGCGCTCCATCGCAACGAAGCCTCGGGTGTGCTGTCGGGCCTGACGCGCGTGCGGCAGTTCTCGCAGGACGATGCGCACTGCTTCGTGATGGAGTCGCAGATCGGCGAGGAAGTCGAACGGCTCCTGAACCTGGTCAAGCGCGTCTATGGCGACTTCGGCCTGGCGTTCCGCGTCCAGCTGGCCACGCGCCCGGCCGAGTACCTCGGCGAAAAGGCGACGTGGGATCACGCCGAGGCGGAGCTGCACGCGGCGCTCGCGGCGGCTGGCGTGGCGTACGAGCTGAACGAAGGCGACGGCGCCTTCTACGGTCCGAAAATCGACTTCGACGTGACCGACGCGATCGGCCGGACGTGGCAGTGTGCGACCATCCAGCTCGACTATCAACTGCCGCAGCGGTTCGACCTGACGTACGTCGGCACCGACAACGCCGAACACCGCCCGGTGGTCATCCATCGGGCCATTTTCGGCAGTTTCGAGCGGTTCATCGCGCTCCTGATCGAGCACTACGCGGGGGCCTTCCCGCTGTGGCTGGCCCCCCTGCAGGTGGTGGTCCTGCCCATCGCCGACCGGCACGTGCCCTACGCCACCGAGGTCCGGCAGCAGCTGGCCGCGGCGGGCCTGCGGGTGGCGGTCGATGGGCGGCAGGAGAAAATTGGATATAAGATCCGGGAGGCCCAGCTCCAGAAGGTGCCGTACATGCTGGTGACCGGCGACCGCGAGGCGGCTGAGGGCACCGTGGCGGTGCGGAGCCGGGCCGGCGGGGACCTCGGCGCGCAGCCGGTGGCCGAGTTCGTCCGCGCCGCGCTCGACGACGTGACCCGACGATCACCGGATCGGGGCATCTGAAGGAGGCCGTTATCGCTTTTGACCGCGGGGCACGACGGGACGACCGCGTCCGCATCAATGAACGCATTCGCGTGCGTGAAATTCGCGTGATCGACGACGGCGGCGAGCAGCTCGGGATCATGCCGCCGCCGCAGGCGCTGGCCCTGGCGCGCACCAAGGGACTCGACCTGGTCGAGATCTCGCCGACCGCGGTACCGCCGGTCTGCCGGATCATGGACTACGGCAAGTACCAGTATGAGCAGCAGAAGCGAGCGCGCTCGGCCAGGAAGCACCAGAAGGTCATCCTGGTCAAGGAGATCAAGTTCCGGCCGAAGGTCGACGAGCACGACTACCAGTTCAAGAAGAAGCACATCGAACGCTTCCTCGCGGAGGGAGACAAGGTGAAGGCGACGATCTTCTTCAGAGGCCGCGAGAACGCGCACCCCGAAATCGGCCGGCGCATTCTCGAGCGGCTCGTCGAGGATCTCGGGGAACTGGCAGTGATCGAGTCACTGCCGCAGAAGGAAGGCAACCAGTTGCACACGATCCTGGCGCCGCGACCCGGCGCCCGGCGCGTGGCCGAACCGAAACGCACGGCGACCGAGTAACGGAACAGACGAGACCATCATGCCGAAGATCAAGAGCCACCGGGGCGCCGCCAAGCGCTTCAAGAAAACGGGCACGGGCAAGTTCCTGCGGGCCAAGGCGTTCAAGCGCCACATCCTGACGAGCAAGCCCACGCGCCGCAAGCGCCACCTGCGCGGCAGCGAGGTCGTGGCGGCCGTCGACACGCCGCGCCTCAAGAAGATGCTGCCGTACGACTGAAGACCGAAACGTCAGGAAGGACAAAGGGTCACATCATGCCTCGCGTGAAAAGAGGGGCCGTCCGGCGGGCCAAGCGGAAGAAGCTGCTGGACCGCGCCAAGGGCTACTACGCCACAAAGAGCAAGCTCTACCAGGCCGCCAAGGAAGCCGTCGACAAGGCCGGCGACTACGCTTATTCCGGTCGCCGCCGCAAGAAGCGCGACTTCCGCCGGCTCTGGGTCGTCCGGATCAACGCCGCCGCGCGTGTCAACGGCCTGACCTACGGTCAGCTCATCCATGGGCTCAAGGTCGCGGGCGTCGATCTCGACCGCCGGAGCCTTGCCGAACTGGCCGTCAAGCAGCCCGAGACGTTCGCCCGCGTGGCGGCACAGGCGCAGAAGGCCCGGGCCGCGGGCGCCAGAGCCTAGATACGGCCGGGCGCTTCGGCCGGGCGCCCGCTGCGCGCAGGACGCCGAGCGCCTCGCTGGTTTTGCCGTCCCATGTCGCCCGACCCGATTGCCGCACTCCGTGACGACTTCACCCGGGCCCTCGAGGCGGCCCGGACACCGGCGGAGGTCAGAGCGCTCCGCGACCGCTTCCTCGGCCGGAAGAACGGCCACGTCACGACGCTGCTGAAGACGCTCGGCGCCCTGCCCGCCGATGAGCGCCGGACGCTCGGCCAGCAGACCAACGAACTGAAGCGTGACATCGAAGCGCGCCTGACCGCGCGCGAGGCCGACGTCGGGCGCGACCTTCCCCCGCCGGGTTCGACCGACGTGACCCTGCCCGGCCGTCGTCGTGCGACCGGCCGCCGGCATCCGCTCACGCTCGTCCAGGAGCGGGTCGAAGAGATCTTCCTCGGCCTCGGCTTCCAGGTCATCGAGGGACCGGAAATCGAAGACGACTGGCATAACTTCGAGGCCCTGAACATGCCGCCCGAACACCCGGCGCGCGACATGCAGGACACGCTCTACCTGTCGGCGCCGCTGCCGGCGGCCGACGGCGGGCGCCCGGCGACGCTGCTCCGCACGCACACGTCCGGCATGCAAATCCGGTACATGCAGGCCAACCCGCCACCGGTCCGCGTCATCGCGCCGGGCCGCGTGTACCGGCGTGACAGCGTCGACGCGACCCACACGCCGATGTTCAGCCAGGTCGAGGGCCTCGTCGTCGGCGAAGGCATCAGCCTCGGCGACCTCAAGGGCACGCTGAACGCGTTTGCCAGCCGCTTCTTCCACGCGGCCGTCCGCACGCGCTTCCGCCCGAGCTTCTTTCCCTACACGGAGCCGTCGGCCGAACTCGACGTCGAGTGCCAGGGCTGCAGCGGCCGAGGCTGCCCGCTCTGCAAGCAGTCCGGCTGGATGGAAGTGCTCGGGTGCGGCATGGTGCACCCGGCCGTCTTCGAGGCTGTCGGCTACGACGCCGAGCGCTGGACCGGATTCGCGTTCGGCGTCGGCATCGAGCGACTCGCGATCCGGCTCTACGGCGTTGACGACATCCGGATGTTCTACGAGAACGACCTGCGCTTCCTCGGGCAGATGCCGCTATGAAGGCGCCGCTCTCCTGGCTTCGCGAGTCGGCGGCCGTGCCCGACGACCCGGCCACGGTGGCCACCCGGCTGGCCGCCTGCGGGTTCGAGGTGGCCGGCGTCGACGGCGAGACGATCGACGTCGAGGTGACGGCCAATCGCCCGGACTGCCTCTCGGTGTATGGGCTGGCGCGCGAGGCCGCCACGGCGTTCGACGTCGCGCTTGCCCCGCCACCCGGAGGCGACCTGCCCCCGACCGAGCCGACCGGAACGGTGCCCGTCACGATCGACGATGCCGGCTGCGGCCGCTACGCGCTCGCCCTGGCCGACGTGCGCATCGGGCCGTCACCCCGGTGGCTCGTCGATCGGCTCGCAGCCGCCGGCGTCCGGCCAATCAGCAACGTGGTCGACATCACCAACTACGTCATGCTGGAAATCGGGCAGCCGATGCATGCCTTCGATGCCGCGACCCTGGCCGGCCCCGAGATTCGCGTCCGCCTGGCGCGGCCCGGCGAGACGCTCGTCACGCTCGATGGACAGTCGCGCGAGCTCGATGCGTCGATGCTCGTCATCGCCGACCGCGATCGCGCCACGGCGCTCGCCGGCGTGATGGGCGGCGCCGCCTCCGAAGTCTCGAACAGGACGACGCGGATTGCACTCGAAAGCGCCTGGTTCGACCCGGCCGCCGTGCGCACGACGAGCCGGCGGCTGGGCCTCAAGACCGAAGCCTCGACGCGCTTCGAGCGCGGCACCGACCCGTGGGGGCCGACGCGTGGCCTGGCGCGCGCGCTCTCACTCTTCGAGCAGACGGGCGCCGGTCAGCGCGTCGGACCGATGGTCGACGTCTGGCCGTCGCCGGCCGCGCCGCCAACGGTGGTGCTCCGGCGCGCCCGGCTGGCTTCGCTCCTCGGTGACCAGGTGCCCGACCAGGACGTAATCCGCATCCTGTCGGCCCTCGGATTCCTCGTCGCTCCCGAGACCGCCGGCTGGCGTGTGCACGTCCCGACCTTCCGCGTGGACGTCCACCGCGAAGTGGACCTCATCGAGGAAGTGGGACGCCACTGGGGGTTCGACCGGATCCCGGCGACCTTCCCGGCGCTGGCCGAACTGCCGCGTCCATCGGTGGCCGGGCTCGACCTCGGCCGCCGGTTGCGCCGCGTGCTGGCCGGCGTCGGCCTCCAGGAGGCCGCGACATTCACGTTCCTGGGACGCGAGGCCGCCGAGCCGTTTGCGCGGCCCGGGATCGGCCTGGTCGACATCGCCAACCCACTCTCGGAGAACTTTTCCGTGCTGCGGCCATCGCTCATGGTCGGCCTGGTCGATGCGGTCGTCTACAACCGGCGTCGTGGGCAGGAGTCGGTAAACCTGTTCGAGATCGGTGCGGCGTTCGATGCGCGCGGTGAGGCGCGGCGTGTGGCCTGGGTGCTGACCGGCCCGCGCGAAGAGCACTGGAGCACACCGGCTGCGAGCGCCGACGTCTACGACGTGCTCGGGATTGCTGAACTCCTGGCCGAGGCCGTCGGCACCGAGATCGAGGCGCGGGCGGCCACCGACGCCCCCTGGTTCGTGCCGGGCCGCGCCGCCGTTCTGCAGACCACCGGCCGCGACGGCACGGCCCGGGTGGGCGCCTGCGGCCAGGTGCTGCCGGCCATCGTCGAAGCGCGCGGGCTCCCGCGCGGCGAAGTCGTCGTGGCCGGCGAACTGGACCTGGAGGCGCTCGTGGGCGCCGCCCGGCCCGCCGCGTCGCACATCACGGCCCTGCCGCGACACCCGTCGGTGGTCCGCGACGTGTCGTTGTTCGTCGATGAGCGCTTGCCGGCCGCCGAGGTTCGTGGCACCATCTGGGCACACGCGCCCGACACGCTGGTGGCGGTGCGTGAATTCGATCGGTATCGCGGCAAGGGTGTTCCCGAGGGGCGTATCAGCCTGTCGTGGCGCCTCACCTTCCGCGCACCTGATCGCACGTTGACGGACCACGAGGTGCAGCGCGCCATCGAGGCGCTCGTGACGGCGATCGGCGCCGCGCACGGTGCGACGCTCCGAAGCGCCGCCGGCCCCTCTCCTACGGAGTGACGATGGCACGCACCGGCGCCGCCGCAGACCTGCAACCAATCGATCGACTCGAGGACAAGATCCGGCAGCTCGTCGAGATGATTGACGTGCTGCGCGCCGAGCGGGCCCGTGCCGCCGACGAGGTCGCGCGGCTCGAGCGTGAACTGGATGCGGCGCGCTCGGCCATCGCCGACGCCTCGGGCGCCACGACCGAAGTGACCTCGCTCCGGGAGGAGCGCGAGCTCATCCGCAACCGCGTCGTCCAGATGATCGCCCAGATTGACAAGCTCAACCTCTGAGGTGCCGCGATGAGCAGCCGGGTCGTCCACGTCGACATCCATGGCCAGCGCTATTCGGTGCGGAGTGAGCTCGATCCGCAGTACGTCGGCGAGCTGGCCACGTACCTCGATACCCGGATGCAGATGGCCGCGCGTGAGCTCCTGACGAGCGACCCCCTCCGGGTGGCCGTGATCGCCGCCCTCAACCTGGCCGACGAGCTCTTCCGGGCCAGGGCCGATGCGGCCGGCCTCGAACGGCGCGTCGTCTCGCGCACGGCCGACCTCGAGCGCATGGTCGACGACGTGCTCGCCCACCACCCACCGCGCGCGGTCAACGAGTAGTCGGCTTGTCGGCGCACGACCAACCGGCGTAGGATGGAATCGGGATTCAGTTCCCTGCTTTGTGCGTGATGGCTCGGAGCGTCGTTTGAGCCAACGTTCTAACCCGAAGTGAGCTGCGACGCCGCGTGGTGAGCATGCCTCCGTGGTGAGGAAGCCTGAAGCGCGGGCACGAGAGCGGCTCCACCTGCTCTGCAGGTTCATTCGACCTCCCCACACGGCAAAGCGGGGTCTCTCTTGTCCGGCACGATCGACACCGTCGACGAACGCGATCTGATCGGGCGCCTCCACGCACGCGCCGGCCATCGGCCGGCCTCGGTCGTCCTCGGCATCGGCGACGACGCCGCGCTCCTCGAGCCGGTGCGCGGCGAGCTGATCGTGCTCTCGACCGACAGCCTTGTCGAGGACGTTCACTTCCGGCGGCACCTGACATCGCCGTCTGACATCGGACGGAAGGCGCTCGCTGTCAACCTCAGCGACCTGGCGGCCATGGGGGCCTCGCCGCGGGCGTGTCTGCTCGGTCTCGCCCTGCCATCCGGCCTGCCGCTCGACGACTTCGACCAGCTCATTGCCGGTCTGGTCACGCTCGCCGAGGCGGTCGGTGTGCCCCTCGTCGGCGGCAACCTCGCGCGGTCCCCCGGTCCGCTCGTCGTGGACGTCACCGTGGTCGGATCGGTCCATCGGCGGCGCGTGCTCAGGCGCGCGGGCGGACTTCCCGGCGACGACCTGTATGTGACCGGCACGCTCGGCGGTGCCGCCGCGGGACTCCGGCGGCTCGAAGCCGGCCTCGACCGCCAGACGGCATCGGTCGCAGAGCTTGCCGTGGTTGGCCGGCACGAACGGCCCGACGCCCGGATTCGGACGGGACGCGCCGTGGCCAGGCAGGCCGCGGCACGCGCCGCCATCGACCTGTCCGACGGACTAGCGGCCGCCGTCTCTCAGCTGGCGGAAGCCTCCGGCGTCGGCGCGGTCATCGACCTCGACCTGATTCCGGTCGATCCGGGCCTCCTCGAAGCCTCACCGGCGCCCAGCGGAGACGCGCCGGCTCTGGCGCTCCGCGGAGGCGAGGACTACGAGCTGTTGTTCGCGGTGCCGCCGAGACGCCGCCGGACGTTCGAAGCGGCCGTCAGGCGGGCTGGCGAGACGCGCGCGACCCGGATCGGTCGGCTGACGGCCGAGCGGGCGCTCCGTGTGGCCGAGGGAGGCATGGAGCGGCCGCTGCCGGCGCCAGATTTCGCTCATTTCGGCCAATAATCGTGTATTTCAGGACTTTCGCTTGAGGTTTCGCCAGCCTCCCTGTACGCTGCCGAAGTCCCTTCATGCGAGTGTCGAAATCCCTTCGGCGGAAGACATTGGCCACGATGATGGCCGCTCTTGCCGTCTTTCTCCTTTACGAGGCGAGCGTCATCGATTCCCGGTCGGTTGGGAGCGCCGGATTGGCCGATGCCGGCCTGCCGGTCCAGCCGGGCGCGCGGATGGTCTTCGAAGCGACGGCCTATTGCAAGGGGCACACGACCAAGTCGGGCGTGCCGGTGCGAGCCGGCATCGCAGCGGCCGACCCCAAGGTCCTGCCGCTCGGCTCGGTCATCCAGCTTGGTGGGGTCCCCGATGCCTACAAGGGCATTTACACGGTGCTCGACACCGGACCCAAAATCCAGGGCCGGATACTGGACATCTACATCTGGAGCTGCCACGAAGCCCTGGCGTTCGGCCGGCGGCGGGTCGAGGTGACCATTCTCCGGATGGGCTGGAACCAGCAGGCGACGGCCGGCCAGGCCCGGCAGTGACCCATAAACACGACCGGAGGTGCTGCCGATAAGCCAAGTGCGCATCAGCCGTTCCCGCTGAGGCGATCGACCGCAGGAGGCAGTAGAGCATGCACGTCCATATCGCGACCGCCAGCCGCCGAGTGGGACTTGGCCTGATCGGTGCGGCGCTCATCTTCTTCGCCGCGACACCCGCCCAGGCCCAGATCAGCGAACGGGAGTCGAGCCGCCGGCCCCTTGGCGCCGACTACCGCATCGAGTTCTCGGGCACGCTCTGGTATCCGACGCTGAACGGGGTGATTTCGAGCGAGCAGTTCGGCATCATCGGCGACCAGATCGAGTTCACGACCGATCTCGGCTACCAGCAGACACGGTTCGGCGACATGCGGCTGGTCCTCCGGCCGAGCCGAAAGAGCAAGTTCCGCGTCCAGTACACGCCCATCACCTACAGGGCGTCGACCGACTTCAAGCGCGACATCGTCTTCAACGGCATCAAGTTCCCTGTGGCGATTCCGGTCGAGTCCACTTTCGAGTGGAAGGTGCTCCGCATCGGCTACGAGTACGACTTCGTGTCAACGAGCCGCGGTTTTGTCGGGCTCCTCCTCGAGGGCCGGTATACGCAGTTCAGGTCGGAGCTGACATCGGTCGTCGCCGACGAGTTCTCGGTGGTGAAGGTGCCACTGCCGGCCATCGGTGCGGTGGGCCGTGTGTATGTCATCCCCGAGGTCGCGGTGGACTTCGAGGTGAGCGCGTTCAAGTTTCCGGACGTCGACCCGAAGTATCAGGCCAATTACTTCGATTGGGACATCCACGGCACGTTCAACTTCACGGACAACGTGGGTGTGCAGGTCGGCTGGCGCCGAATGACGAGCTTCATCAACATCGAGCAGGACACCGGTGACCTGAAGTTCCAGGGCATGTGGTTCGGCGCGGCGGTTCGCTACTAGCCGGCGTCCAGGCGGTCGGCAACACCGCGGGGGTCGCGGCCGGGTCAACCGGCCACGACCCCCGTGCTGTCTTCAGCGAGGCGCGATCTCGACCCAGACACCGAGAAAGCGCCGGTCGTCCGAGCCGGCGTCGTCCGACGGGCGGAACCCGTTCGTCGAGTGCACGCGCAGCCGCACCCCGCCAGCCCCGACCGGCACGTCCAGGCGACGCTCCTCCGACGCGGCAAGTTCCCACTCCTCCCGCCGGCCATCGATCGACACGGCGACCCGATTGGTCGAGCCGCCGTTGCGAAGCACGACCTGCACGACACCCGGTCCGGACTCGCGCAGCAAATGGACGCCGGCCTCACTCGACCCGCGGACCCAGAAGCCGCCCGGCTCGACGAACACCTGCCGGTCAGTGAAGAACACGTCGACGTCGCCGAAGCGAGCCGACCAGACGGCCAGAGGGGCCCGGACCGCAGCCGAGACGATGCGCAGCGTGACGTCGGTTCCGGTGATGGCCGCCCCCGCCTCATCGAGGGCTTCGACGCTCAGGGCCTCCGCACCGGACGGCAGCGACAACGGCACGTTGAACGTCCCCGGCCCCGGGACGACAACCGAACGCACCGGGCTGGCCGATCGGCCGATGCGCAGATCGAGGCGACCCGGCGCCGGATCGCTCACGAGCACGTCGAGCTCGTAGCGGCCGGGCGGCACCAACTCGAAAACGGTCGCCGACGGCGGCGCGTCGGCCCGTCCGGCTTCATCGGGCCGGATGCGAAGCGCCGGCAGAACGGACACCTCGAACCCGGCCCGCCAGGCCTCGATCCGCAGCAGCCTGCGGCCGGCGCCTTCAGCCGAGGCGATGGCCATCTGCGATCGGGCCGGGTCGAGGCCGGTGACATCGTTCAGCCACCAGCCCGTCGAGGCGGCGACCATGACGGCCGCGGGCATCGCGAGGCCGAAGAGGCCTGCGGCCGCTGCCCGCCCCGTCGACAGCCGAGCCACGACCACCAGCGCGCCAGCGACCAGGCCCGCAAAGACCGCCACATGCCGGACAAACGGCAACTCGCTCGTCAGATCCGCCGGATCGAGCTTCCAGAAGAAGCTCGGCCAGGCACGCGGCAGGTTGACGACCGGTCCGAGCCACTCGAGCCAGGCCGCCTGGCCGTCGCGCACGTTCCAGGCGAGCGCCCCGCCGCCCACCGCGGCTGTCACGAGCGCAATCGACGCCGAGACGGCCAGGAGCAGGGCCAGCACGGCGCGCGTGCCCTCGCCAGCACCGGCCCAGCTTCGCGAGAGGGGCAGGGCCGCCAGCGGCAATGCGGCGGTCAGAAAACGCGCGGGTGGCGCCGGCAGGCCCGCCCACCACATCCAATACGTCGTGACGGCCGCGGAGTACACCAGACCGATCACCGCGGCGACCCGTGCCGCCGAGACCATGCCAACGCTGCCGCTCTGCCCGAGCCCGAGCGCCAGAGCCGCCAGGACGGGCGAGTAGGCGAGCAGGCCGAACTGCTGATCGAACAAGAGCGCGACGAGCCCGCCGGGAATGTAGGCCAGACGCGAGCCCGCGTTGTCGCCATAGGGCGCCGTGGGGTCTGGCGTGCCGTAGATGATCCAGAAATGGCCGAACCAGAGAAGCGCGGCCGCGACCGGCACGGCCGCAAACACCACGGCACGGCGTAACCGGCCGTCGCCGCCGATCCAGATGCGCCAGACGAGGAGCAGCCCCAGGCCGCCGGCCAGAATCGAGAACCGCGTGTGCAGCCAGGGCAAGAACGCGAGGAGCGCGCTCACACCCACGAGGATCCCGGTCCGAACCGGCCGCGCCTGATCGAGCAGCCGGACGCCGAGCCAGAGGCCCGCGGCGGTGGCGAGCGCGCCAGGCCCGTCGGGAAAGACCATGCCCGAGAGGAGCAGCGTCGTGGGCGTCAACGTGATGGCCGCCCAGGCAAACCAGGCGGCGTCGGCGCGTCCGGTGGCGCGCCAGCCGATCAGCCAGACGAGCGCGCCGGCCAGCGCGGCGCAGCCGAGAATGGTCGCCTGTGCCCCGCGATACCCGGCCAGGGCGAAGGCCGGCAGCACGAGCGCCGAGACACCCGGTGCGTGAATCGAGTAGATCTCGCCGTCGGCGCCACGCCGGATGAAGTCGGGCGACATCGTGCCGTCGAAGTACGCCGCGTAGTCGCGATTGCGGTGGTTGTTCTCGATGCGCAGGTCGCCGTCGCGCAGCAGGCTGTCGGTGATGATGAGGTAGTGCGGCTCGTCACCGCCTGGCAGCCGGTCGGCGATGCTGGTCGCCGTGGCCGCCCCCAGTGCGAGGGTGAGAAGCGCCGCCACACCGGCCTGCCGACCGGCCCGGGCGAACGGGCCGTGCCCGGCGGGTCGCGCGCGCGCTTCTCGTGCCGCCACGACCGCACCGGCAACCGCCAGGCCGATGGGCCACCACGCCAGGGGACCGGTGAAGATCACGAACGCGACCGGAATGGGCACTGGCCACCAGGGCAATGTGGCGAAGAGCGCGGGAATGGCCCTCAGCGGACGCAGTCCCGGCGTGGAGAGCCCGAGCAGCACGCCGGCAAGCGCCCAGAACGGCGAAGCGGGAGCCGCCAGCCGCACGACCGGCGACGCGGCCGTCGCGACGGTCAGCTCACCGGCCGCGCACCAGACGGACACGCCGATGATGCCAGCGCTGAGGAGGCGGGAGCGGACCGGCATGGGAGGAGGCCGAGCCGACACTCTACGGTAGAATGCCGGCTTCGGTTGGCCATTCTAGCGTCCACGGCGGATCGCAGCCACCCGACACCGCCCGTGCGTACCCGTCCTCGAGAACTCGCGCTGGTCATCGCCGCGGCCTGCCTGGCCACCGTGGTGTTCACCTGGCCGCTGGTGGGCCGCTTCGGCTCGGCGGGACGCATCGACAGCGGCGACGGGCGCTTCTCGGTGTGGAACGTCGCGTGGGTGGCGCATGCCCTCACCACCAATCCTGGCCGGCTCTGGGACGCCAACATCTTCTACCCGCATCCGCAAGCCCTGGCCTATTCGGAGGCCAACCTGTTTGCGGGCGCGCTGGCGGTGCCCGTCTGGCGACTGACCGCCAATCCGCACGCCGCGTCGAACTGGACAATCCTCTGTTCGTTCATCCTCACGTTCATCGTCACGTACCTGCTCGCCCGGCGGCTCACCGGATCGCGGCTCGGCGCCTCGGTGGCCGCGTTCGAGTTCGCCTTCTGCCCCTTCGTCTTCGCGCACATCCCGCACGTCCAGTTGCTGATGACGTTCGGCCTGGCGCTCGTCCTCCTGGCGATGCACGCCTACATCGAGCGGGCCTGCTGGAGCCGGGCGATTGGCCTGGGCGTGGCAATGGCGGTCGCGGGCCTGGCGTGCGGTTATTACGGGGTCTTCGGTGGCCTGATGGCCGGACTGGGCGTGCTGTGGTTCAGTGCCTGGGAGGGCCGGTGGCGGCAGCCTCGGTACTGGCTCCTGGCGCTGGCCGGTGCGGGGCTCGCGTTCCTGATCGTGCTGCCGTTCCTCCTGCCGTTCATCGAGATCCGGCGTCAGGGCTTCGAGCGGTCCCTCGAGGACGCGCGGCTCTTCTCGGTGGCCTGGCGTTCGTACTTCGCATCAGCGCAACTGATGGACCGGTGGATGCTGGACCTCATCGGCCGCTGGGTGGATGCCCTCTTTCCGGGGTTTCTGGCGAGCCTGCTGATGCTCGTCGCCCTGGTCGTCACGTTCCGCCGGGGCGCCGCCCCGGCCGAGCGGACGACGCGGCCGGTCGTCGGATTCTATGCGGCGCTGGCCGTGCTGGCGGTCTGGGCGTCGCAGGGCCCGAAGGGCGGTCTCTACACCGTGCTCTACGAGACGGTGCCGTTCTTCGCCCTGCTGCGGGCACCGGCCCGATTCGGCGTGGTCGTCATGCTGGCCTTCGCGGTGCTCGGCGCGTTCGGCGCCGCGGCGCTCCTCCGCCGTGTCGAACGCCGGCGCCTCCCGCTCGTGGCGGGACTGCTCGGCCTGGCGCTGGCCGGATCGACCGCCGGGCCGCTCCCGCTGGTCGACGTGCCGCCCGTCAATCCGGTCTACCGGCAACTGGCGGGCCTGCCACGCGCGCCGCTCATCGAGTTCCCCTTCTTTGCCGACCGAGGCGAGATACACCGCCACACGCTCTACATGCTGAATTCCACCTATCACTGGCAGCCGCTCGTAAACGGCTACAGCGATCACACGCCGCACGACGCGTGGGAGGCACAGCCGATCCTCTCCACTTTCCCGAGCCGCGAAGCGTGGCAGATCCTGTCCGACCTCCGCGTCCGGTACGTCGTCGTGCACTGGAGCCTGTTGCTCGACGACGGCCCCGTGGTGCGGACCGGCGTCGAGACCGACCCGCGCCTGCGGCTGATGGTGGAAACGCCGGAGGCGTCGCTCTACGAAGTGGTGGACTGGTCGGTCCGGTGAACCAGGCGCGACAGCCGCGTTTCGGCCGCCGCCAGCGTCTCGTCCGTCTTGCAGAAACAGAATCGCACCTGGTGCCGGCCCGAGGCGGGGTCGCGGTAGAAGCTGCTGCCGGGCACACTGGCCACGCCAATCTCGGTCACGAGGTGCCGCGCGAACGCGACGTCGTCCGGAAAGCCGAAGGCCGAGATGTCCGTCATGATGTAGTAGGCGCCGGCTGGTGCGAAGCAGCCGAAGCCGGCGGCCGTGAGGATGGCCATCAGCCGGTCGCGCCTGGCGCGATACGACGCGGCCAGGTCGACGAAGTAGGACGACGGCATCGCCAGGGCCGCCGCCGCGGCCGCCTGGAGCGGCGCCGCGGCGCCCACCGTCAGGAAGTCGTGCACCTTGCGGATGGCCGACGTCACATCCGGTGGCGCCATCGTCCAGCCCACCCGCCATCCGGTGACGCTGAACGTCTTCGACACGCTGTTGATCGTCACCGTCCGATCGGCCATGCCGTCGAGTGTCGCGAGCGGCACGTGCACCGCGCCGTCGTACAGGATGTGTTCGTAGATCTCGTCGGTCACGGCCAGCACGTCCCACTGCTGACAGAGTCGCGCGATCGTCGTCAGTTCCTCGCGCGTGAAGACCTTCCCGGTCGGATTGTTCGGCGTGTTGACGATGATCGCCCGCGTGCGGTCCGTGAAGGCGGCGGCCAGTTCATCCGCGTCGAAGGCCCAGCCGGCGGCCGACGGCCGGAGGGTGACGTACCGCGGCATCGCGCCGGACAGGATCGCGTCAGGTCCGTAGTTCTCGTAGAACGGTTCGAACACGATCACTTCATCGCCCGGATCGACGATGGCGAGCATGGTGGCCATCATGGCTTCGGTGGACCCGCAGCAGACGGTCAGGTGGCGCTCGGGATCCACCGTCAGGCCGTAGCGGTGCGCGACGTCAGCCGCGATCGCGTCACGCAGCGGCTTGGCGCCCCAGGTGATCGCGTACTGGTTGACGTCGGCGCGAATCGCATCGCAGGCCGCGTCCTTGATGGCGGCCGGAGCCGGAAAGTCCGGGAAGCCCTGCGACAGGTTGACGGCGCCGTGCGCGAGCGCCAGCCGCGTCATCTCCCGGATGACCGACTCGGTGAACTGCCGGGCTTTCCGGGACGTACGCGCGCGCGCGGTCATCGACGTGAGATCTCAGCGTTCCGGCACGGTCGCGCCGGCTGCCGCCGTGCCGTAGAGCAGCCGGTAGTCCTCGGCGGTGCCGAGGACGCGCTTGACGTAATTCTGCGTTTCGGGAAACGGAATGTCATCGATGAACTCATCACGCGCCATGTCCGGCCGTGCCGAGAGCCAGATCCGCACGCGGCGCTCGCCGGCATTGTAGGCGGCCAGCGCCGGTGCCGGACCGCCGAATTCCTGCAGGAGGTCCGCGAAGTAGCGCATGCCGATCCGCACGTTCGTCTCCGGCTCGGTCAACCGGCGCGTCGAGAACGGCCGGATCCCGAGCGTCCGCGCGTAGCGCTGGCCCGTCCCCGGGATGATCTGCATCAGCCCCCACGCGTCGGCCGACGACCGCACGTCGGCCTGGAAAGTCGACTCCTGCGCGATGAGCGCCGTCATCAGGAACGGATCGAGCCGGTGCGCGTCGGCGTAGCGGTGGATCAGGTCGCGGTACTCGACCGGGAAGATGACCGTCAGGATCTCGCGCGGCAGGGCTTCGCCGCCAGACGCCATGAACTGCGGGTACGCCCGGCGCATCAAGGTAATCGCGGGCCGCAACTGCCCGAGCTGGTTGAGCGCGTAGGCGAGCGTCGCCTCCAGACGGGACGACGATCCGAACGCGCGCTGCGACGCCCGGATCTCGCGGACCGCGTCGTCGTCGAGGCCGGCCGACAGGAGCGCCTCGACCAGCCGGGCGTTGACCGGCGGCGGGCCGGGGTCGATCGGGCCCGGATGCATCGGCGACTGCACGGCCGCAATCCGTGCGACCGGCTGGAGCGCCGCCAGTTCCCGCGCGGCCTCGCGACCGTAGTAGGAGTTGCGATAGTCGGCGATCGTCTTCCGAAAACCGTCGATCGCCTGGTCGCGGGCGCCCAGCCGGGCGTGCGACCGGGCCGCCCAGTAGAGCCATGCGGGCCGATAGTCGGCGCGACGCAGGCCCACCGCGGCCGACTCGAACAGGCGAATCGTCTCGGGGTAGTCCCCCTGCTTGTACGACCACCAGCCCGCCTTCCAGGCCGCGCGGTCGGCAAAGGCGCCGGTCGGGTAGCGGCCATACAGGTCGCGAAACACCTCGGCGGCCCGTCCGTCGTCGTCGGCCAGGATGTAATGGGTGCCGAGGTCGTTGAGCGTCGTCTCGGCGAGGCGGTGGCCGGCGTGCCGCTCGACGAACTCGTCGACCATGCGCAGGTAGTCGAGTGTCCGGCCAAGGACCCGCTCGGTGCTGAGCAGGTAGTACTCGGCTTCGCGGCGGATGTCATCGGCTGGACCGGTCGAGACGAGCGCGGCCAGCGCCGGGCGCGCGGCGGTATGGCGGCGCAGGTGATACGCACTCTGCGCCAGCCGCAGGTCGACCTGCCGGCGGACCTCGTCGGTCGCGTGTCCGCGGACGGCGAGGTAGGCCCGCTGGGCGTCGGCGTACCGGCGCGCGGAGAACAGGCGCTCGGCGCGTTCGACCGTGCGCGCCCAGTCTGCGTCGGTCGGCCGGGCCGGCGCGCCAAGCGCGACCAGGGCCTTGTCGGCCGCGGCGGCCTGGGCGAGCAGTGGGAACTGGTAGTAGACGCGGTCGTAGGCCGAGATGGCGCCTGCGCGGTTGCCGGCCTTCTCGGCGGCCCGCCCGAGCCGCAGGTGCACCTCGGCGCGGTCGGCCGTGTCGATCGCCGCCAGCCGTTCGAGCGCCTGGATGGCATCGGTCCAGCGGGCCGCACCCTCGGCGGCCTCGACAACCAGCCACCAGGCCGACTCGCGCAGCGCGCCGGTCGGATTGGCGGCGAGCAACTGCTGCGCCGCGCCGCGGGCTCCGGCATACTGACCGAGCTTGGCGAGCGCCCGGCCCTCGTAGAGCCGGGCGTAGCCGGCCAGTGCCGGCGGAATGCCCGGGTCGCGCAGAAACGGCAACGCGTCGGCCGGACGGCCAGCCTGCAGCAGGCTGACGGCATTACCGAGCGGCGGCGTCACCGGGCGCGACGTCGGCGCGTGCCACAGGTCCTGGAGGTCGAAGCGGTCCTGGGCCTCGGCAACGACGACGGGCTGGAGGCTCGCGCTCGTGACCACGGCAAGGCCCAGTGCGGCGGTCCCGCGGACGGCAGTCCAGAAGCGGTGCAGGAAATTCACCATCGATTTCAGTTCCGACAGGCCGCGCGTGGTTGCAAGACCTCATGGTACCAGAGGGCGCCGCCAGGTGGCGGCGTGCAGGCGGCCACCCGGGTTATCGGATCGCGGCTGGTCGCCGCCCACCCTGGACGCGGCGGGTATGATGGGGATCCATGAATCGACGGGTCACCCGCACCGTCCTCGCGGCCGGATGGCTGGTCTGCGCGGGAGGCACCCTCGCCGCGCCGGCACGCGGGCAGGGGGCCGCGCCCGTCGTGTACGTCCTCACCATTGACGGCGTGGTCGACCTGGGGCTGGCCCCCTACGTTGCGCGGACGCTCCGCGAGGCGAAGGCGGCCGGCGCCGACGCCGTGGTCCTCGAGATCAATACCTTCGGTGGCCGGGTCGATGCCGCCGTCGCCATCCGCGACCACTTGCTCAGTTCGCCCGTGCGCACGATTGGCTTCGTGAACCAGCGCGCGATCTCGGCCGGCGCCCTGATCGCGCTGGCCTGCGACACGCTGGTGATGGCGCGCGGCGGCACGATTGGCGCCGCCGCGCCCGTCCTCGGCGGCGCGGGCGAGTCGCTGCCGGCCGACGAAAAGACCGTGTCGTACCTCCGCAAGGAGTTCCGCGCCACGGCCGACGCGCGCGGCCGGCCCCCGCAGCTGGCCGAGGCGATGGTCGACGCGGACGTCGCGGTCGCCGGCATCATCGACGAGGGCAAACTGCTGACGATGACGGCCACCGAAGCGCTCGAGTACAAGGTGGCCAATCGGATCGCGGACACGCTCGACGCCGCACTCGAGGCCGCCGGCCTGCCCGGCGCCACCACGCTCCGCATCGAGGAGACCTGGGCGGAGTCGGTCGTCAGATTCCTCACACATCCGGTCGTCAGTTCGCTGCTGATGACGGTGGGCCTGCTCGGGATCCTCATCGAAATCCGGACGCCCGGGTTTGGCGTGCCCGGCGCCATCGGCCTGATGGCGCTCGGCCTGTTCTTCTGGGGCCACTGGATCGTGCAACTCGCCGGGTGGGAGGAATTGCTCCTGTTGATCGTCGGCATTGCGCTGGTCGCCGCGGAGGTGCTGGTGATTCCCGGGACATCGGTCGCGGGGGTGGCGGGTGTCGTCGCGCTCGTCGCCGGCCTGGCGATGGTCCTCGTCGGCGCCGGCGCCACGGGCCCGGTCGTGATGAGGGCCCTGGGCCGGGTCGCGCTGTCGATCCTGATCGCGATGGTCGGCACGCTGGTCCTGCTGCGGCTGTTGCCGCAACTGCCCTTCGGCCGCCGGTTGATCCTGGATACCGGCATGACTTCGGGTCTGGGCTGGGTGTCGACGCCCGAATCCGATCACCACTGGCTCGGCCGCACCGGGGTCGCCTCGTCGCCCCTGCGCCCCGCCGGGATCGCCACCATCGATGGCGCGCGTGTGGATGTGGTCTCCGATGGCGCCTTCATCGAGGCCGGGGCCGCCGTCGCCGTGACGCGGGTGGACGGTAACCGAATCGTCGTTGCTCTGGTGCGCGAGGCCGCGACCACTGACGTGGGAGACACGTAATGTTCGAAATCGAGACCATCGGTGCCATCGGCCTGTTGCTCCCGGCGCTCATTCTGCTGCTGGCGGTGCTGTACCTCGTGCCGATCCCGCTCTGGATCGCCGCGTGGTCGTCGGGCGCGTACGTCGGGCTGGCGACCCTCATCGGCATGCGCCTGCGCCGGGTGCCGCCCGCGACGGTAGTCAACGCGCGTATCAGCGCCGTGAAGGCCGGCCTCCAGGTCTCGATCGACGATCTGGAAGCCCACTTTCTGGCCGGCGGCAACGTCGTCCGGGTGGTCATGGCGCTCATTTCAGCGGACAAGGCCAACATCGAGATGCCCTTCAAGCGCGCCGCGGCCATCGACCTCGCCGGACGCGACGTGCTCGAGGCCGTGAAGATGTCGGTCATTCCGAAGGTCATCGAAACCGCGCGGATCGCCGCGGTCGCCAAGGACGGCATCCAGTTGATTGCCGTCTCGCGCGTGACCGTCCGGACCAACATCGACCGGCTCGTCGGCGGCGCCGGCGAAGAGACGATCATCGCCCGTGTCGGTGAAGGCATGGTCAGCACGATCGGATCGGCCACGACCCACAAGGACGTGCTCGAGAATCCCGACCACATCTCGAAGAACATCCTGGCGCGCGGCCTCGATGCCGGCACGGCGTACGAGATTCTGTCGATCGACATCGCGGACGTCGACGTCGGCGAAAACATCGGCGCCAAGCTCCAGATCGATCAAGCGAACGCCGACAAGCAGATCGCCCAGGCCAAGGCGGAAGAGCGCCGGGCCATGGCCGTGGCGCTCGAACAGGAAATGCGCGCGCGGGTCGTCGAAGCCGAAGCCGAAGTGCCGCGCGCGATGGCCGAAGCGTTCCGGCAGGGCAACCTCGGCATCATGGATTACTACCGCATGAAGAACATCCAGGCCGACTCGTCCATGCGTGAGTCGATCGCCGGCGAGAGCGGCGACGTCGACAAGAACCCGAAGCCCTAGCCATGTCGATCGAAGGCCTGCTCTTCCTCGCGTTCTTCGTCGTGATACCGCTGTTCCAGCGGTGGATGCAGGCACAGCGGAAGAAGGAGCAGGCCCGCCGGCCGCACGACGGTGTCCCGCCGATCGGGAGCGACGACATGGACGACACGGACGGGGCGGGCGCCGGCTGGGAGACGCCGGTCAGACTCCCGCCGCCCCCTCCTCCCCCACCTCCGCCGGCCCGGCCGCCGCTGCCGCCCCCCGCGCCCGCCCGCGTGCTCAGTCGGCGGCCGTCGCAGCCCGTCCGGCCTCTCGCCCAGGCGCGGACACCGGCGTCCGACGGACCGGTCGCGGCGGCGCGGGCCGCGCGCGTGCATCGCCGCCAGCCGCGTCTGTCAGCGGCGGGACTCCGGAGCCGCGCGGACTTGCAGCAGGCGATCTTGCAAATGACAGTCCTCGGCCCTTGTCGCGGCAATCTGCCCTATGGCGCGGATCGCCCGGACGGATCGCCTTCGTCGCTCAGTCCGTAACTCGTACGGCCTGCTGTCGGACATCGCCGCCGAGGTCGGGCTCGATGCCACGGCCTTCGAAACCTGCCGCGCCGATCCGGCCACGGCCGAGGCGGTCTCGCGCGACGTGGACCTGGCCGCGTCGTTCGGCATCGGATCGACACCGACGTTCTTCATCAACCAGCGTCAGGTCATCGGCGCACAGCCCCTCGACTATTTCGTGGCCTTCATCGAGGCCGGACTCAGGGACGCGGGCACGACGAGTCGATAGAGGACTCACGCGTGCGACCGTTTCCGTTGAACAGGCCTGTCACGGAGCTTCGCCCCGAGCAGGCGGAACGGTCCCCTCTGATCAGTTGCCGCCGGCAGGCGGAGGCACGAACGTCGCGACGAGCCCGTTCGACATCAGCCACTGGTCGCCCGACCGCTTGACGACGACGATCCACGACCCGTTGGTGCCGGGGGTGCCGGCAGGCAAGCCCGTGACCGACCACGTGCCGCCGACGGCGGCCACGTCAGCCGAATGCCACTGCACGTAGCCCGTGTCAATCGACAACGCCATGCCCTCCGGGCGCGGCGCCTCGAACTCGGTCGTGGTGGTGGCCTCGTAGGCGGCCTTGCCCTGGGTGTGCCGCCCTTCGGGGTTGATCGCCTGGTAGTCGTCGGTCACCATCGCGACCATCGCGGCGGCGTCCTTGGCGTTCCAGGCTGTCGAGATGCGCTGCATCAGGTCGCGGATGGCCTGCTCGTCGGCCGGCGTGCCGGCCATGGGAGCCGGCGGTACGGCGGGCGGCGCGCATGCCGCGATCGCGACAGTCATCACGAGGGCAAGCAGGGTTGTCGCGCTTTTCATACGTGTGTCTCCTCTGGGGTTGATGTGGACCCGGTCGTGTGTAGAAGAGCATACTCCACCGTCGGCTGTGCCACGACCTCCCCGGGGGTGGTCGTCCCCGCCTTCGCCCAGGACGCGCTGTCGCTGTCCGGCGTCGCGCATCGCGATAGCCGCAGAAATGGAGACCTGCGGCGACCTACGGGTCCGTTTTCCCGTCAGTCGGTAGCGGCGCAAGACCCGGTCCGGCGGAGTCCGCACCCGGGGGAGCAAACCGGGCTGCGCGCTCTCAGGCGTCCGGCAGTGTCTCTTCCGAAGAAGCTCCCGTTTCGCCGCACGTGAGCGACTCGTCGTCGAGCCAGATCACCTTTCGGGACGGAGCCGTCTGAGGCGGACCGACGCGAGTGGCCAGCGCGCGGGCGGCGCGGGCCAGATACGGTTGCGCCGCCGTCTCGAGTCGCTCGGCAATCGGCGCCGCCACGTCGCGCAGGTGGTCGGCAATGAAGGCGTCGGCTGCCTCGGCCGTGAGCGCGGCCCGGTCGGCGTCGCCCTCCGACTGCGCCAGGGCTTCCTTCAACCGGAGGTAGCCGACAAAGTCCACCTCGACCGCGACGTGGTCGACCGGATCTTCCGTGGCCGGCCGGAACCCGAAGGCGCCATAGCGCGCTTCGAGTTCGGCCAGCAGTTGACCCGGATCGCGCATGCCGCAGTGCGCCGCCTCCCGCGGAGACACCACGCCGGACGGCCCGAACGACGCCAGGTAGCGGCCCTCGGTCGCGCTGTCGGCGAGCGACGCGGCCTCGCGGAGGTCGGCGTCGGCGTCGGTATTCAGCGCCGGTGCGGCGCCCAACGTCCGAAGGCGCGCATGCCACCCCGCACACGGCCGCTCCAGCAGGCGGCTCATGAGATGCCAGCGCTCGGCATCGTGTAACAGATCGCGGATTGTCTGATCCATGGAACCTCTCGCTCAGGGCTACCTTGCTGCTTCGACGACCAGCGTCACCCAGCCGGTGCGCATCTTGCGCGCGCCGGCTTCGTCGTGGCTGCCCTCCCACACGGCAAACGCGATCTGCCCGCGCCCGCCGGGTCCGACGCCGGCCGGCAGGCGGCGGGCAATGACGACGGCCCAGCCGTCGGCCAGCCGGCGCCCGTGCCCGCTCGAATCGGTTGAGGGGCCCGGCTCGAGCGTGCCGGGGCCGTGGGCCACGAGATTCTGCACGGGCGACGAGCGCGGACCGGCCATCGGGTTCCCCAGCGCACGTGCCGGCGCGTAACGGCTTGCCATGGCCTGCTGCTCGGCCGTTCCCGGCGGCAGCGACGCCGCGTCGAACGGGTAGTGATCGACGGTGGCGTTGGGGAACAGGTCAGTGATCGCGTCGCCGCGGCCATCCACCATCGCCTGCCAGGACGCGCGCCAGTAGGTGATCTCGACGGACTTCTCCAACTCGCCCATCTGGGGCGCCGGCAGATCGGCCGCCGATTCGATGGGCACCTGGATGGCGCAGGCGTCTACGAAGTGGCCGGCCGTCGGCCGGTCGTCGGCGGTGAGGTCGTCCCAGTCGAGCCGGAACGCCACCCTGGTGCCGTCGGTAATGGCCCGCACGCGAACGGCGGCCGTCGATGGCGTCATGAGCCGCGGCTCGACGAGGTCCTGCAGCAGCAGGGACGCCGTGTGCACTGGCGCGCCGGCCCAGGCCGGGTCGTTCGGATCGGCCGGCACCGACGCGCGCATGACCGCGACGACGTCGGGCGAGGCGGGCGGGACGCCGCGGCCGCACATGCCGCAGCCGCTGGCGGCCAGGGCGACAAGAACGGCAGCAAGGATGCGACGAGACATCGGTGACTCCTCTCTTGCAGCAGCGGATCTGTGGGACCCTGCTACGGACAGTTCGTCCGCGCGACCGCGTACTCGGGATCGAACGCGGCGCGGATGTGGACGGGCTCGCGGAGCGGCGTCCGCACCACCTCCACACCCCGATCGTTGCGCCCAATCGTCACCTCGCCTTCGCGGCGCCAGGACGTCACTACCTGTTCGGTGGACCCGAACAACCCGAGGAGCCCGGAGAGGTCGAGATCCGTCGCGGCGTTGCGATAGGCCGCGATGGCCTCGACCACCCCGGGGCCGAAGAGCTGCCGCAGGAACGGCGCGGGCACGTGCACGGGCGGAATGTAGTAGACGTTGGGTTCCAGACCGAACTGCGGGAAGAGGGGCAGCGCGATCTTCCGCACGTGGACGAGGTAGTCGATGGGGTTCTCAGGACGGGCCGCGTCAGGCGTACTGACGTAGCCGGCCAGCCGGATCTTGCCGATGCAGTTGACGAAGCACTGGGGCTGCAGCCCCATTTCGAACTTCGGGAAGCAGGCGATGCACTTCTCGGACGTGCCGGTCATCGCGTTGTAGTAGACCTTCTTGTACGGGCACGCTTTCACGCACTCCTGGTAGCCGCGGCAGCGGCTCTGGTCGAGCAGCACGATGCCGTCCTCCGGCCGCTTGTAGATCGACGCCCGCGGGCACGAGGCGAGGCATGCCGGATAGGTGCAGTGGTTGCAGATCCGGGCGAGGTAGAAGAACCACGACATGTGCGGCAGGCTGAACATGGCACCGCCGTCCACCTGCCCCAGGCAGTCGTCCTCCCCGAGGTTGGGATTGGCGTAGTCGATGTCGGTCGGCAGCCATCCGAGGGCGCGTTCGCCCGGCCGCGCGGCCTCGAAGATCGTGCGCCCGTCGTAGGCGCCCTGCGTCCAGGTCTGGGGACCGAGCTCGCCCAGGAGCTTCACGTCCCAGCCCACTGGATAGAAGCCGTACGGCTTCGTCTCGACGTTGTTCCAGAGCATGAATTCCTGCCCCTTGCCCGACGTCCACGTCGTCTTGCACGCCAGCGTACAGGTCTGGCAGGCGATGCACTTGTTGGTGTCGAAGATGGCGGCAAACTGCCGCTTCGGACGCGACTCCGGGTACCAGTAGGACATGTCCCGGCCGATCTGCCAGTTGTAGACGCGTGCCATCGTCAGGCTCCTTCCACGTAATCAGTCGCCAATGAACCCGCCGGCGAGGTATATCGTCATCGCCTGGCTTTCGTAACGGGGGCGCAGGCCGAGTTCGGCCGGGCGCCAGAGGCCGCGTGCGCCGATGCCGCCGGGCTCGGCGCGCGAGATCTTGACGATGGCCTCGCGGGGGGCGCCCGTCGGGCAGTGCACGTCGGGCAGAAAGCCCTGGCCGATCGCCTGGCCGAACATCTCCTTGCGGACGAGCGAGTCGGTCATCCAGGTGGGCTTCAGCCAGCCGCGGGTGGCCGACTGGTGCGAGCCCGAGCGGAACATCGCCTGGTAGTTGGTGCGCGGGTTCCGGGCCAGGCCATCCGGCCGCGTCTTCCGGCCCTCGACCGACCCGGGCGTCGCGCCGTACATGTTGAACCACATGCGCGTGACGCCACGCGGCGTGCCCGGGTAGTAGCGCGCGCGGCAGATGAGGCGCGCGAACTCGTAGTCGCGCTTGTTCTTCTGCCAGCCGCGGAAGGGCCGGTCCGACGGATCCGAGTCGATCCACACGTAGTCGCCGTCGTCGATGCCCAGGTCCTTCGCGTCGCTCGGGTTGATGTCCACGTAGCCTTCGGTCACGAACGGCATGCGGCGGTCGTGGCGGTACACGTCGCCGAACGGCCCGAAGAGCATGGCCACCATGTCCGTGTCAATGGGCGTCGTGTGCGATCCGTGGCGGTACTTCGGCGTGTGGAAGACAAAGCGGTACCCGTCCTTGGCCAGCGGATGCGCCGACGCGACGGTCTCGGCCGCCGTCTTGACGACGTTCCGGCCCTGGCGGACCTCGTTCGACAGATCGTCCCGTGCCACGCCGTACGCTTCCGGGCCGGCCGGACGAATCGCCTCGTGGGCCCGAGCCACGATGACGTTGGGCTCGTGGAAGGTCGAGTCGATGGGCTCGCGATGGACCGGCAGGTTCTCGCCCGCCTCGATGAACTCGTCCTCCTCCCGGTAGAACTCGAGGCGGCCGGTCTTGGTGTACCACGGCCGCGAGTCGACGACCTGCTCGAAACCGACGACCTTGGGCGACGTGCGGCTCATGAGCAACACCGGCACGCCCGCCTGCGCCTTGGTCTCGAGGTCGCCGATGCGGTAGCCCCGCGCATTGGACGAGGCGTCGAGGATGCGCTGCAGGTAATGGACGGTCTCCCCGCGGCGCACGAACGTCCACGCGTCACTGAACCGCTGGTCGCCGGTGAGCCGGGCCATCGCGTCGCCCACGTCGGCCAGGATCTCGACGTCGCCCTTCGACTCGAAGATGCGCTTGAGCGGCGTGCGCGGAAAGACGTTCAGGAATGGGTTGGTCACCGAGGCCGTCAGGTCCGGGTGCTTCAGCTCGGCCCACGAGTCGGCCGCGAACACGACGTCCGCCCACTCGCACGAGCCCGACCACCACCACTCGTTGACGGCAATCATCTCGATGCGCGGCAGCACGTTGACGACTGTGTTGTAGTGCCACTTCACGTTGCCGAGAATCGAGTTGGCGTTGGCGAACCACATCGACTTGGTCGGCGTCGGCATGTGGGTCTTGCCCGTCAGCAGGCGGGTGCCGACGCGCAGCGGATGATCCTCGTGGTTGTAGTAGTGCGCCGACTCGGCGCGCCAGTACTGCCGGACCCGCGCCGGCCGGGCGGGATCCAGCTCGAGGTCGAAGGGATTCTCGTTGATCCACTGGGGGCTGCCGTTGAGCAGCGCCACGCGGTAGTTGCCGGCGTAGGATCCGACGTTGCCGCCCACCCGGCCGATGTTGCCGGTGAGCGCAGCCAGCAGCAGGACGTCCCGATCCTTGTTGTCGTTGTTGAAGAACTGGTTCGGCCCCATACCCATCGCAAAGAGCGTGGTGCCTGGCACCGCCGCGAGATGTCGGGCCAGCGACTCGACAGCGGCCGCCGGCGCCCAGGTCAGCGCCTCGGTCGTCTTCGGGTCGAAGTGGGCGGCGTACTCCTGCACGAGATCGAAGACCGGCCGGCAGCGCACCCGCTGGCCGTCGGCCAGCGTCACCTCGACGGCCCCCTCGAGCTGCGGGTCGGCCAGCGGCGACCGGATGCCCACGTCGTCACGTGTGATGGCGCGTGGGCCGTTGGTCCGCCGGTCCCACCAGACGTAGTCGCCCCACTCGGCCCGCAGCGCGGCCGGCACGATCTGGTCGCGCTGCACGCCGGGCGCGGGCGCCGCCTGGCCGGCGGCCAGCACGTGCGTCTGGTTGTCGAGCGCGGCCGGCTCGGTTCCGAACACCTCGCTGGCCCGCAGCATCTTGAGCGTGTCCATCCGCACGAGCAGCGGCAGATCCGTGAAGCGCCGTACGTAGTCGGCGTCGTAGAGCTTCTCGCGCAGGATCACGTGCGACAGGCCGAGGGCGAGCGCCGGTGTCGTGCCGGGGCGTACGACGATGGCGTCGTCGCCCTTGCTCGAGGTTGCCGAGTACTCGCAGGCCACGACGACAATGCGCGTGCCCTTGAGGCGCGCCTCGGTCAGCCAGTGCGCGTCGGGCATCTTGGTGCAGATCCAGTTCATGCCCCACACGACCACCGTCCGCGCGTGTTCGGCCGCCGACAGGTCGAACTCCACGGTCTGCTGCCCGGTCACCATCGGGTGTCCGGGCGGCAGGTCGGTGTGCCACGAGTAGTTGTCGAACCCGCGCCCGCCCACCGCCTGCTCGGGTCCCAGGCCGCGAATCCGGGCATCGAGCAGCGCCATCGTGTTCGCCATCCGGTAGAGGCCGAACACGCGGGTCAGGCCGAGCAGGGGCATGCCGCCGCGGAACTTCAGCACCTGCGTGCCGGCGCCGCGCATGGTCTGGATCATCTCGTCGTCGTAGTGCTGGGCCTTCAGCCGCTCCGCACCGGCGTCGCCGCTATAGGTCTCGGCGATGTTCACGAGCGCCCGCGCGACGATGTCGGCGGCTTCTTCGTGCGTCATGCGCACCCACTGATCGCGCGCGCGGTTGAAGTACTCGACCGGCGGACGGCCGTCCTGCCCGCGTGGGAACCCGGCCTCGACCCAGCGCTTGAACCCGTCGCGCACGCGGCAGTGCGCCACGCGCCGATCGCCATAGAACCGGCGCGTCAGCGCAAGGCCCTTCTGGCAGATGCGTGGGTCCCACCGGTGGGTAGTCCGGTTGCCGTAGAGATCGGTGGCTTCCCCGTACTTCATCGTCGGGCCGAGGCGCGTGACGACGCCGTCGCGCACGTAGGCGTTGAGCAGGCAGTTGTGCGTGTCGTTCGGGGCGCAGACGAACGTGAACGTGGAGTCGTACCGCCAGAGGTCCCGGTACGACTGCTCCCAGCCACGGTTGGGGTACACCGCCAGCGGATTGGCGATGGGATCCTGGAGCGCCCACGCAGACGAGGCCGAGGCCACGAACGCCCCGAAGCCGGCCCGGGCGGCCGCTGCCAGGAACTGGCGTCGATTCAGATCGTGCGTGCTCATGATCCCCCCTGTGCCCTGCGCAGATACGCGACGATGGCCTCGATCTCGGCATCGACGAGCGTGGGCCGCGTCGGCGAGGGCGTCCGGAAGCCCTCCATCGACGTGCCACGCCGCCCACGGCCGATGGTCTCGACGAGGTAGGTGTCGGTGGCCGTCTCGAGCAGCACGGGGTTGGCCAGCGCCGGCCCCTCTCCCCCGCGGCCGCCGCTCCCGTGACAGCTCTCACACGCGCGGGCAAAGAGCCGCTCGCCCTCGGCCGCGTCGCCCGTAACCCAGCGCGCCGGCCGGCGATCCGGCTCGACGACGACACCGCCGAGCGTCCGTACGTGACTCACAACCGCGTCGATCTCTGCCGGCCGCAGGCCCGCCGCCGTGGCCCAGGCCGGCATCCGGCGGCCCGGGCGGCCGCGCCGAACGGTTTCGCGGATGAAGTCGTCGCTCGCGATGGACAGAAAATCCCGATTGGCGATGGCCGGAAACGGCGGTATGCCGGCGTAGCGCCTGCCTTCGCCTTGCGGACCGTGGCACGCCGCGCAGAAGCCTGCGTAGAGCGACTCGCCGTCGGTCCGGAACTCGCGCTCGCCGAACCGCAGCGCGCGGATACGGTCGGCCGGCCAGAACGCTTCGGGCCGGTCGCCCGGGCGCAGCGACAGCATGTAGAAAGTCAGCAGGTCGATCTCGGGCTCCGTCAGGCCGAGCAGCGGCATCAGCGAGCCGGGCACGACCCGCGCGGGCTCGCGGAAATGCTCGGCGAGCCAGGCCTGCACGGTGCGCGACCCCGGCACGTGCGTGTAGTCCAGGCGGCCGGGGTCCAGCAGGCCCTCGCGCGACAGGTCCGGTCCGTCGTCGCCGCCAACGCCGTTGACCTGGTGGCAGCCGCGGCACCCGAGCGACTGGAAGAGCGCCTTGCTCTCGACCAGGCGCGGCGCACCCACCCGCGTCTTCAGCAGCACGTCGAGCGCGTCGCGATCGGCCACCGACAGGTCGCGCACGCTCGTCCGCCACGGCCCGGCGGTGGCGCGCGCCCGCTGCGCCAGGTGGTCGTCGTACCAGTCGGCCCGGAAGCCCGAGGCCGCCACGAGCGACAGATCGGGCCCCTCCATCCCGCCGCCGTCCGGCCGCAGCGTACCGCCGCGGCCGTCGAGGCGGTGACAAGACATGCAGTCGGCACGCTCGAGGGCCGACAGCCCGTGCCTGAGGTCGGTGAGACGCGGCACGGCCAGATGCGTGTGGCAGCTTCCACACCCGGCGTAGGACTCGTCGCCGCGCAGCATGGGCTCGGGCCAGAAGTGCACGTCGCCGTGCGCGTCGGCGAGTTCGGTGGCCCGGCCCTGTCCGCCGTGACACGTCGTGCACCCGAACTCAGCCGGATCGTGCGGAACGGGCGGATGCGGCTTCAGCACCGGGTGGTTCAGGACCGACGACTCGCCCGGCGCCATGCCCACGTGGCACGTGATGCAGCGGTCGATCACGCCGAGCGCCGGCACCACGACCTGGCGCAGGCGAACCTCAATCCCGCCGTCAGGCCCGCTGGCCTGCTGCTGCAAGCGCCGCCAGTCCTTGAACAGGTTCTCCTGAGCGGCCGCCACCACGAGCAACCCGAGCGTGACGACGCTCGACCACAACAGGAGATGTTTGTTCCGCTTCACGTCAGTTCCTCACTCCCCCATTCCGTCATTCATGCGCTCATTGGCCAACCCACGCGTGCACCCTTTCCTTTACTCCTTCGCTGCACTCACTCATTCACCCTCTCATTCACGCATTCGCTGCACTCGCTCAGCCGCTCAGTCGGTCAATGCCCCGGCCACTCGGATGGCGACCAGTAGAAGTCCCAGTTCGGGCCACGGAAATGGGTGCCAATCACCGTCAGGATCACGAACCCGCACAGGAAACACGTGAACAGCCCCATGGCGCCCGCGCGCGTCGAGTTGAAGCGCCTGACGAGCCACACGGAGTAGCCGGCGTAGATGGCCGTGATGATGGTTCCGGGGTTCACGGCCGTCACGACGAGCTGCGGCACGTCGGTGTACCACTCGCGGAGCCAGCCGAAGTTGATGACGAACGCCTCGACGCCCACGGCCGAAAGCGTGCCGACGATGGCGGCCTGCCAGACGAGCGCGCCGCCGCCAGGCCCGCCGAACCACTCGCCCGTGCCGGCCGTCTCGCGGTCGAGGAACGGAATGAGCGCCAGGCCGAGAATGACGATGCCCGGAATGCCGATGCCGCCCATGAAGGCGGAAAACGCCACGAGTTCCTGCAGGCCCAGGAAATACCAGGGCGCCTTCGCCGGGTTCTCCGGCACGCCCGGGTTGGCCAGTTCCTTGAGCGGCGCATCAATCAGGAGCGCCAGCGCCACGCAGATGGCCGTCGTCAACATGAAGACACCGAACTCCGCGTAGAACAGGTGCGGCATCGACGGCACCGTTGTCTCGGGGCCACGGCCCACGGCCGGGGACGTGCCCTTCACGATGGCGGCGATGTGGTAGGTCTTCTGCGGCGTTTCGGTGAACACGGGCTGTTCGTGAATCTCCGGCGGCGGCAGGCGGCGGTCGGCATCGGCCGGCTTGGCCAGTCCGCCGTCCTTGCGCACGCGCCAGAAGTGCACGGCCAGCAGCGCGACGAGCACGAGCGGCAGCAGCATCACGTGCAGGAGGTAGAACCGGATGAGCGCCTCTTCGCCGACGTCGGCCGATCCGAGGAGCAGGAGCTTCTGCAGACCGCCCGGGTCGAAGTAGGGCGTGATGCTCAGCGCATCGGTGACTTCGCGGGGCGACTGCGCGATGTTGGCGCCAATCGTAATGGCCCAGTAGGCCAGCTGGTCCCACGGCAGCAGATAACCGGTGAACGCGAGCCCGAGCGTGACGACCAGCAGCAGCAGGCCGATGACCCAGTTGTATTCGCGCGGTGCGCGGTAGGCGGCGGTGAAGAACACGCGCGCCATGTGCAGGATCACCGTTATGACCATCAGGTTGCCGGCCCAGCGGTGGATGTTCCGGATGAAGCGGCCGGTCGGCACGACGAAGTGGATGTCCTTCATCGAGTCGTAGGCCACGCTCGGGTAGGGCTTGTAATAGAACATGAGCAGCACGCCGGTGATGACCGTGAGCAGGAAACCGGTGAGCGCCGCGATGCCGAGCCCCCACGTGGCGGCCCACCGCAGGCTCCAGCGGTGGGTACGCACGGCGTGCAGGTGCAGGAAGACGTTGCCGAAGACGAACGACGAGCGGGTGCGATCGGTCGTGGGCGCGCCGCCGCGCACGACCGACGCCACGAACCGGCGCGGCGTCTGGCGCAGGTTCTCCCAGAAGACACGCAGGCCCGCCGGGGACGAGGTCGTCGCGTGGTTCATGCCGGGATCCTCGTGCCCTGCGCCACGGTCACCGACTCGTCCACGGTGTACTGCCCGCCCGCCCCGGCCACCTCCACCCAGTTGAGTGCCACAGGCGCCGGCCCGTGTGTCACCGACCCGTCGGGCGCAAAGCGCGAGCCGTGGCACGGACAGTCGAACCCGGTCGGGCTGGCCTTGACGATGCAGCCGAGGTGCGTGCAGATGAGCGACACGGCAAACACACCGTCGGTGTCGCGGACGACGGCGACGTTCCGGCCGGGCGGCTGGTAGGCAACGCCAGGGGCCAGCGTCTCGGGCAGCGTGACCCGGAACTTGCGCGACGGCACCGGCAGCACGGCCGCCTTCGGCAGCCGCAGCATGCCCACCGTCGCAAAGAGGAGCGCGGCGCCGGCCGTGACGATCGACGACAGGCCGAGGAAGTCCCGGCGCGGCAGGGGTTCGGGATCGAGTCGTGATTTCGGACCCGTGGGTGTGCTGGTCACATCGCCCTCCAGGTGGTCGTGCAGGTCACGCGATCCATCGCGATGGCGTCCACCGGACAGCGCATCACGCAGAGCGCACAGCGAATGCAGCGGTCCTCGTCCTTGAGGATCGCGGAGTGATCGGCCGGCTCGCGCTCGCTGCCGAGCACCCGATCGAGCAGGCCCGTGAGCGCCGGCGTCCGATCGAGCGATGCCAGCGTCACCAGCTTCAGGCACTCGGTGGGACACACGTCCACGCAGCCCCCGCAGAGCACGCAGCGGGTGCCATCGAAGACCGGCGTCACACCGCAGTCGAGGCACCGCGAGGCCTCGCGCATGGCGTCGTCGCGCGTGTAGCCCAGTTCGACCGGCACCTCGGGATGGAGGAGCCGGGCGGCGGGATCGGCGGCCGGCACGGGCACGCGCCCGATCCGTTCGTAGCCGGGCTCGCGGCGGTACCGCGGCAGCGTCAGGTGCGCCGTGAGGGCATCGGCCTCGAGCATCCGGCCGGTCACGTGACCGTAGACCGACCGGGCCGCGGCCTTGCCCGACGCCACTGCGTGGATCAGCAGCTTGGTGCCGTGGGCGAGATCCCCGGCCACGAACACGCCGGGCGCGGTGGTCTCGAGCGATTGCTGGTCCACCTTGGGCCAGCCTGGCCGCATCTCGGCGACGTCGGCCGCTCCGTCCTGAAGGAACCCGAGGTCCGGCATCTGGCCCACGGCCAGCAGCACCGTGTCGCCGGGCACCGCAATGACGTCGGCGTCGTCGTAGACGGGCGCAAAGCGGTGCGCCTCGTCGTACACGCGCAGGCACCGGCGGAAGCGGACGCCCGTGACCGCACCCGACGGGCTGCGCGCGATCTCGAGGGGCCCCCAGCCATTCAACCGCTCAATGCCCTCCTCGTCGCCTTCGAGAATCTCGATGGTGTCGGCCGGCATCTCTTCGAGCGATTCGAGCGACACGAGGCGCACGACGGTCGTCTCGGCCTGTCGCGCCGCCGTGCGCGCCGTGTCGTAGGCGATCTGCCGCAGCACCGTGCGCGCGACGTCGTAGGCCACGTTGCCGCCGCCGATGACGACCACTTCGCGACCGAGCGCGACGGGCTCGCCAAGCGAAACCGACCGCAGCAGGTCCACGCCGCCGAACACGCTCGGGCCGCGCTCGCCGGGCAGGCCGAGCCCGCGCGATCCCTTCGCGCCCACCGCGATGATGACGGCCGCGTGGTCGCGTCGCAGGTCGGCCATCGACACGTCGCGGCCCACGCGCGTGTTGCAGCGGATCTCGACGCCGAGCGCTTCGATGACCCGCACTTCACGGGTGATGAGGTCACGCGGCAGCCGGTAGGCCGGCACGCCCAGGGCGAGCATCCCGGCCGGCACGGGTTCGGCCTCGAAGACGACCGGCGTGAAGCCGAGAAGCGCGAGATCGTGCGCGGCCGAAAGCCCCGCGGGCCCGGCGCCGACGATGGCGACGGGCACGCGGTCAACGCGGGGAATGTCGCCGTCGATGGTGGCCTTGAGCAGCGCGGCAAACTCGTCGACGCCTGCCGAGGCCGAGGCGTCGGGCGCGTAGCCCCGAACTCTGGCCAGCACTTCGTCGGTGGAGCGGACATCCGGACCGAACTGTTCGCATGCAAAGCGCTTCAGGGCCCGAATGGCGATCGGCCGATCCAGCCCGAAGACGTTGCCGTGGTCATCCACGCGGGGGATGCGGCCCCGGCGGCAGGCAGCCTCGCACGGCGCGCCGCAGACGCGGCCGCAGATCGAGGCAAACGGGTTGGGCCCGCGCGCGATGAGATACGCGCGCTCGAAGTCGCCGTCGGCGATGGCGCGCACGTAACCGCGCGCGTCCGTGTGCACCGGGCACGCCATCTGGCACGAGATGAGATCCCGGTGATAGTCCGTGCCGGGAACGGCCGCCCGCAGCCGCGCCGTGTCATGCACGATGCGGGCCCTCCAGACTCGCCAGTAGCGGGCCGATCACGTCGAGCCGGCGGACGTGCTGCCCCCAGAGCGACGACAGGTCGTCGAGTGTCGCGGCCACCTCGTGCTCGGCGCCAGGCTCGTGACGCTCGAGCCACCCCCGGCCGTCGCGCAGCAAGTCGAAGAGCGCATCGAACGTCTCGCGCTCGCGCTGGAACGTGTCGAGCGTCCAGGTTTCGGCCGGCAGCGATCCCACCACTCTCGGGGTGACCAGCCGGCGCTCGACGTCGAGGTGGGCCCCGAGCCGTGGCGCCCACACCCTCAGGAACCGGTCGAGCGCGCGCTCGAGCCTCTCGTGCGATGCGGTCGCCGCCGCCGGGGACGCGGCCAGGCGCCGCAGGCCGGTGAGGCGTGCGCCGATGGCCCGATGCTCGCGGCGCATGTCGTCCAGCACCCGGGGTGGGGATTTCTCCACACCGCGAAGGCTACCTTTCCCTCGATTCCGCCACCATGACGGCGGCGGGAGAATTGCATCGGAAAACGGCGGAAGTTGGAGGCCACATGACGGATGTCATGCCCAATCCCGCGCCGGGTGACAATGTACGCACGATGACCTTCGACGAGGCGGTCGATCGGGTGCCGTTTCTTCGGGCGCTTACACCCGCCGACCGGGATCGGCTTCAGCCGTACGCCGAGGTTCGCCGCGTAGCGGCGGGTCAGGCGGTCTGGTCGCTCGACGACTCCCTCCACTACTTCATCTTCGTCGTCGAGGGCCACGTGAAG
>DATKDF010000155.1:0-7707 GCA_035512795.1 Vicinamibacterales bacterium | reverse complement strand
CCTTCAGGTCGGTGATGTTGAGCGACGGTCCCTTGGCCCGGGGCGGGGCGGCTTCGCCGCCATCGGCGGGCGGCGCGCCGGCGGCCGGCTCCGGCCCGCCAGCGGCGATTTCCGGACTCTGATCAGGGACGGCCGGGTCGGCAGGCTGCCGCCCGGATGGGCGTTTGGATTGCTGAGCCATAGTGGTTCGAACTGGACACGTGAATGGTTGAGGTTGCGACGGTGTGCGCGGCGCGTTCGACGTGCCGCAGAGTGGACGGACTCACGCAGTATAGCACAAGTCCTATCGGCCCGAGGCTCGAGGGTCAGTAGGCCGCCGGTTGCTCGCCGACACTCAGGATCGAACAGGCCACGATGGCCTCGAGGCCAAGCGCCCTCGCTCGCGCCACGACCGCCGGCGCGTCAGCACCCGGATTGAGCCAGACCCGGCGAATCCCTTTCTGCGCCAGTTGGTCGAGCACGCCGAGCCCCACGGCCGGCGGGACGTACAGCGTGGCTTCGTCGATGACGCCGTCGTAGTCGAGCACACTCGCGTAGGCCCGCTCGCCCTCGACGGCCTCGGCCGCCGGGTTGACGGGCACGACCCGCCAGCCCTGGTGCCGAAACGCCCGGACGGCCTTGTTGCCGTACTTGGCGCGGTCGGCCGACGCCCCGATCACCGCGATAGTCCCCGGCACCGGTCCCATGGCCTACGGCGCCTTCCTCGCCACGCGCACGATCCGGATCGGCGGCGCCAGCGTCTGCGTGCCCGTCTGGACCGGCGACGCCTGAATGGCCCTGACCACGTCCATCCCGGCGACAACTCGCCCGAAGGCCGCAAACCCCTGCCCATCCGGATTGCGGGCGCCCCCATGGTCGAGCGATGGCTGATCGCCGATGCAGATGAAGAAGTCGCTCGACGCCGAATCCGGCGCCGGTCCGCGAGCCATCGACACGACACCATCGCGGTGCGACAGTCCGGTCATGCTCGTCCGCTCGAGCGCGATCGGCCCGAACCCGGCGGTGCCCCGCCCCCGCCTCGCCTGCACCACCTGAATGGGCGTCGTCGTGTTCGTCTCGGTGTCGGGCCGGACCGTTCTTTGGAACTGCCCACCGTCGTACGCGCCGGCATCGACGTACTTGAGAAAGTTCTCCGCGGTCAGGGGTGCGCGCACGCGATCCACGGCCAGGTCGATGCGGCCCTTCTCCGTCTCGATGACGACGAGGACGGCAAGGGCGCCGGCCTGGTCCGCGGCCATGTGCGAGCCGACGGCACTGGCGCCGAGCACGAACACCAACACCCGTGCCAGCCGCCGCATTCCATTCGTCATCGGGCGCCTCCATCGGACGGGAATATCTTGCCCGGGTTCAGGATGCCACGCGGATCGAACGCCTGCTTGATCCGCCGCATCAGCCTGACCGTGTCCGGCGTCAACTCGAACCCGAGGAACCGCGCCTTGGCCAGGCCGATCCCATGCTCCCCGCTGATCGATCCCTCGAGGGCCAGCACTCCTTCAACGAGTGCTGTTTCCGCCTCGCGGGCCCTGGCCAGCGCGTCAGGCTCATCGGGCGCCATGATGTTCACATGAATGTTGCCGTCACCGGCATGCCCGAAACACGGAATCGTCAGCCGGCTCCCGCGCGCCAGCCGTTCGACGAGCGTCATCAGATCGGTGACCCGGGCCCGCGGGACGACGACGTCGTGATTGAACTTGTGCGGCGCGATGGTCCGGAGCGCGGGCGACAGGGCCCGGCGCACGCGCCAGAGTTCCGCGCGCGCCCGGGCGTCGGCCGCCGCGTCCACGGCCATCGCGCCTGCCTGGCGACACACGTGCTCGACCCGCGCAGCGTCACGGGCGACCTGCGTCGCGTCTCCGTCGACTTCGATCAGCAGGAGGGCGCCGACGCCGGGCGGTGCCAGCCCCGGCTCCCCCAGGTGCCGGGCGACGGCCTCGAGCGACACCCGGTCCACCAGTTCGATCGCGGCCGGGATCAGCCCCTCTCGAATCACATCCGACACCGCGTCGACGGCCGATGCGACGCCCGGAAACAGGAGGCGGAGCGTCGCCACCGCCGCAGGTTTCGGCAGGAGCCGCAGGGTGATCTCCGTCAGGATCGCCAGCGTGCCTTCCGACCCGACGAGCAACTGCGTGACGTCGTACCCGACGACGTTCTTGACGGTCTTGCCGCCGGTCCGGATGACCTGCCCGGTCGGGAGCACAGCCTCGAGGCCCAGCACGTACTGCCGGGTCACGCCGTACTTGAAGGCCCGGGGGCCGCCGGCGTTCTCGGCGACGTTGCCACCGATCACCGATCGGTCGAGGCTGGCGGGATCGGGCGGATAGAACAGTCCGTGCCGTTCGACCTCGGCCTGGAGGACGCCCGTCACGACGTGGGGCTCGACGACGGCCAGCAGGTTGGCCGTATCGATCTCGAGAATGCGATTGAGCCGCTCGAGGCTGAGGACCACGCCGCCGGCCACCGGGATGGCGCCGCCGCTGTACCCGGTGCCTGCGCCGCGCGGCACCATCGGTGTCCTCGACTCATCGCAGAGGCGGGCCACCGCGGCGACGTCGGTCGTACTGCCCGGCCAGACCACCGCGTTGGGGCTCGCGCCCTGCCCCGTTCCGTCCATGCCATAGAGCGCGCGAGTGTCGTCGTCGAGGCTCACGTGTGCCGCGCCCACCGCCTCGCGCAGCCGGTCGACCAGGCCGTCGGTGAGCACGGCTCAGGCGTGCCGGCGCGCGAACCGCACGAGTCGGCTGATGCCTTCCTTCAGCAGATCCAGCGACGCCGCGTACGAGACGCGCAGGAACCCCGGCGCATCGAACGCCTCGCCGGCCGTCGTCACGACGTGTTCGTCGGCCAGCAGGCGTTCACTGAACTGCAGGGAGGTGCGCAGGCGATCGGGCGACAGAAACGCCGCGACGGACGGAAAGACGTAGAAGGCGCCCTGCGGGACCGCGCATTCAAAACGGGCGTCCTCGCCAAGCCACGCGATAACCTGATCGCGGCGTCGTCTGTACTCCGCCAGCATCTCGGTGACACACGCCTGCGGTCCGGTCAACGCGGCCACCGTGGCCTTCTGCGCGATCGAATTGACGTTCGAGGTCGTATGACTCTGCAACGCGCCAGCCGCCTTGATGACGGCCTCCGGACCGACCAGCCATCCGCTCCTCCAGCCGGTCATCGCCCAGGCCTTCGAAGCCGAGCCGGCCAGCAGCAACCGGTCGGCCATCGCCTCGGCGAAGATCGACGGTAGCCGATGCGGCCGCTCGTCGTACACCAGCCGCTCGTAGCAGAGATCCAGGACGACCCAGAGCCCGAGTCGGGCGGCTTCGCGCGCGAGGAGGGCGGCCTCGGCTTCGTCGAGGAGCGCGCCGGTCGGATTGCCCGGCGAGTTGACGATGATCGCCCGCGTGCGGGGTGTCACCGCCGCCAGGAGTGTCGCGGCCCTGACCGCGAACCCGTCCTCGAGCCGGGTCCGGACGACGACCGGGGTGGCGCCCGCGATCTTGATCTGCTCGACGATCGTCGGCCAGCCCGGTGTGTGGGTCACGACCTCGTCGCCCGGACCAAACAGCGACAGGGCGACATGAAAGAGCGCCTGCTTGCCCCCAGCCGTGGCAATCACGTGTTCGGGCCCGATGGCGAGGCCGTAGTCCTGGCGATACCGCTCGGCGATCGCCTGTCGCAGTTCGAGAATGCCCGGATTGGCCGTGTACTTGGTGAACTGCTGGTCGAGGGCCGCATGCGCGGCGGCCACGATGTGTGGTGGAGTCGGAAAGTCGGGCTCTCCGGCGCCGAGGTCGATGACGTCGACACCCGACCGCCGCAGGCGGTCGGCCTCCATCGTGGCCCGGATGGTCGGCGACAAGCCGATGCGCTCCATGCGATCGGCGAGCGGAATGGGCTGGGTGCTCATACGTGTTGTCGCGTCGTCGACTCACGACGACGGGCCAGAAACGTGGTGACCCCGTCGGGCACGAGGCCGTCAATCGAACCGCCGTGCCGGACGATGTCCCGGACGAGCGTCGAACTGATGTGCGCGACGGCCGGTGACGGCACGAGAAACACCGTCTCGATTCCGGGCGCCAGGTGCCGATTCATCTGGGCCATCGGCGCCTCGTAGTCGAAGTCGGACGACCGGCGCAGACCCCGGACGACCGCCGCCGCATCTCGACGACGCGCGTAATCGACCAGCAGGCCCTGAAACGAGTCGACCTCCACACCGGGGTGCCGGCCGACGGCGCCGGCCAGAAACAACAGGCGCTCCTCGAGGCTGAACAGCGGCGACTTCCCGGGGTTGACGAGCACGGCCACCACGACGCGATCGAAGAGGCGGCTCGCCCGCTCGATGATATCCACGTGCCCGTTGGTGACCGGGTCGAACGATCCGGGGACGATGACGGGGCGAGGGGTCTCGGTCATGAGCCGGCGACTGGCCCACCGGCCGCCGCCGTGTAGAAGGATAACGCGCTATCGCCGGCGGTGAGCAACCGGGTTCGCACGACCGATCCGGCGGCCTCGGGCGCGGCTCGTCGCCCGCTGTGCTCGAGCACGACGAGGCCCCCCGGGGCGAGCCGGCCGCTGGCGGCGGCCAGAATCTCTTCGAGGTCCGGCGTGTCGTACGGCGGGTCGAGCAGGATCAGATCGAACGTGGCGCCCCCGGCCGGCACGCGCGGAAACCGGCCCCGGACCACGTCGCAGAAAGCGTCGGCGCCACAGTGCGCGACGTTCTTCTCGATCACCGCGAGCGCGTGCCGATCCGACTCGACGAGCGTCACCGACAACGCTCCCCGGCTCGCCGCCTCGAGCCCGAGCGCGCCGGTCCCCGCGAACGCGTCGAGCACCCGGGCGCCGCCGATCCGCCGCGCCAGGACGTTGAACAGCGTTTCCCGGAGTCGGTCCGACGTCGGCCGCACGCCGGGCCCTTCCGGCCCGGCCAGCTTCCGGCCCCGAAACCGCCCGGCGATGATACGCATCGTTCAGCCGACGCCCACCAGGCCGAAGCGTTGGGCCCAGTTCGCCGACAGGTAGTCAACCAGCGCCGCCGACGCCGCCGGATCGTCCAGCCAGGCGACGGCGGCCCGTCGCGCCTCCTCCATCAGATCGTGATCGCGCAACAGGTCGCCGACGCGGAGCGTGGGCAGTCCGGACTGGCGGGTGCCGAAGAAGTCGCCCGGGCCGCGCAGCGCCAGGTCGCGCTCGGCGATGAGAAATCCGTCGGTCGTCTCTTCGAGCGCGTGGAGCCGCTCGCGCGCCGCGTCGCTGAGCGGCGCCTGATAGAGGAGGACGCAGGACGACGGGTGGTCCCCGCGTCCGACGCGTCCGCGCAACTGGTGCGACTGCGACAACCCGAACCGCTCCGCGTGCTCGACAATCATCATCGTGGCGTTCGGCACGTCGACGCCGACTTCGACGACCGTCGTCGACACGAGGACGTGGATGTCGCCGCGGGCGAACCCGGCCATCACGCGGTCCTTCTCGTCGGCGCGCAGCCGGCCGTGCAGCAGGCCGACGGTGTATTCGGGAAACACCTCGGCCTGCAGGTGGTCCCGCATGGCCGTGGCGGCCCGAAGATCGACCTTTTCCGAATCGTCGACGAGCGGGTAGATCACGTAAACCTGGCGGCCGGCCTCGAGTTCCCGTCGCGCCATCTGGTGCACGTCGTCCCGCCGCGACTCCGGCCTGGCGACGGTCCGGATCGGCTGGCGTCCCGGGGGCAGCCCGCGGATGACCGAGACGTCGAGGTCCCCGTAGGTCGTGAGCGCAAGCGTGCGGGGAATCGGCGTCGCGGTCATCACGAGCACGTCCGGCGACTGGCCCTTGGCGCGCAGCGTCGCGCGTTGCAGGACGCCGAACCGGTGTTGCTCGTCGATGATCACCAGGCCGAGATCGGCAAACGTCACGGCGGACTCGGCCAGGGCATGCGTGCCGACGACCAGGTGCACGGCGCCGCTGGCTAGTTCGGCGACGACCTCGCGGCGGCGCCTGGCCGGGACGCTGCCGGTCAGTGACGCGATCCGGAATCGCGAGGCGTCGAGCAGCCGGCGAATCGTGAGGTAGTGCTGATCGGCCAGGATTTCGGTCGGCGCCATGAACGCCACCTGAAACCCGTTCTCCATGGCGACGAGCGCCGCGAGCAGTGCGACGATCGTCTTGCCGGCGCCGACGTCACCCTGCAGGAGGCGGTTCATCGGCTGCGCCCGTTGCATGTCCGCGACGATCTCACGAAGGGCCGTCTTCTGGCTGTCAGTCAACCGGAACGGCAGGACACGGCGCGCCGAGTCGCGAATGCGATCGTCGACCTCGACCGGACGGGCCTTCTGCTCGACACCGCGGCGCTTGCGAAGAACGAGGCCGGCCTGGAAGAGGAAGAACTCCTCGAAGATCAATCGCCGTTGCGCGGGCGTGCGAAAGGCGTTGAGGACCGACACGTCCGCACCGGCTGGCGGAAAATGGGTGGCCACGATCGCGTCGCGTCGCGATCGGCAGCCGGTCGCCTCCCCGACCGGCGGGGGTAGCGGGTCGGGCAGGTCCTCGGGCAGCCCCTGGACCAGCCGGTGCATCAGCGTCCGTTGAAGCCGCGGGGTGAGGGTGCCGACCTTTTCGTACACCGGCACGATGCGCGCAGTGTGCACCGTGCCATCCTCGTCATCGGACTCGGCACGGATGATCTCGTACTCGGGATTGCCGATCTGCAGGCCGCCACGATATTCGACGGCGCCGTAGAGGACGACCTGATCGCCGGTGTGAAACACGTCGCGCAGGAAGGCCTGGTTCGGGAACACGGCGCGGATGGTCCCCGACTGGTCGCGGACGAGCACCTCGAACAGCCGGAACCCGGGCCGACGCGTGGGCCGAACACCCGACGACAGCACGGCACCCGCGACCGTGACGGTCTGCCCCGGTCGCAGACTGCCGATCGGGACGAGCCGCGCGCGATCCTCGTAGCGGAGGGGAAATCGGAGCAGGTAGTCCTCGACGGTTCGCAGGCCCACGCGCTCGAGGTCGGCCGCGCGCCGCGGCCCGACGCCCTTGACGAACTGGAGCGGCGTCGACAGCAGGTCCGCCGGGGTCACTGCACGATGGTCGCGTGCCCGGCTCGCGTGCGAACCTGCTGGATGCGCGCCGGCAGATCGAACGGACGGTCGAGATCGACGCCCTGCGGGTTCTCGGGCGTCCGGGTGAAATAGCTGACCATTTCCTGGACCAGGCTCTTCGGCACCGAGACGCCGCCGACCGTGGCCGACCCGAGGGTGACCTTCCCCTGTCCGCGCGACGACTCGAGCACGCCCGCCACCGCGACCTCGACCGTGCCGGACAAGTAGGCCATCGGGTCGAGCGCACTGCGTGGCTTGGACTTGCGAATCGCGTCCAGGTCCACGCGTGCCCGACCCGAGACTTTTCCGTTGTCACCAATCGCAATCGTCGGATCGAGCAAGCCAACCGGCAGCGTCGGCCCCGCGACGAAACGCAGGTACGCGTTCACCTGCCGTTCGGTGAAGGATGTGACGAGTGGGGTCCGATCGCCCGGCTCGAGGACGCTCCGGTCCACGATTGCCTGCAGCTTCTCGCCCATCACCTCGGCGTCTCGCTCGGTCAGCGCCTGGACCGCGAACCCCACGCCGCCCGCCAGCACCACAAGGGTGACCACCACCGACAGTCGATGCATGCCGTGATAGTCGCGCGGCTGGACTAGCGCGGGGGGCGGCCGGGCGGGGC
>DATKDF010000154.1:0-2142 GCA_035512795.1 Vicinamibacterales bacterium | reverse complement strand
ACCCTTTCGAGCCAGGTGATCGTCACCTGCACGCCTTCGCGGCGCGCCGTTCTGCGGCGTGAGCACGTGGCTCCTGGCACGTTCATCGCTGCCGTCGGGGCCGACGATCACGACAAGCAGGAGCTGGATCCCGATCTGCTTGCGCACGCCCGGGTGGTGGTCGACGTTCTCGATCAATGCGCGCAGTCCGGCGACCTGCACTATGCGATCGAGGCCGGCAGCATGACGCGTTCCGATGTCGTTGCCGAGCTGGGCGCCATCGTGGCCGGCACCGTGCGCCCGCAGTTCGCGGCCGACGATATCATCGTCTTCGATTCGACCGGGTCCGCCTTCGAGGACGTGGCGGCGGCTTCGATCATCTACGAGCGGGCCGAGGCGGAAAACATGGGTATCTCCGTGGCGCTGTCGTGACGGGCGGCCGGCAGTCGCGCGCGGCGGCTGCACTGAGCACGGCGCTCGCGCTCGCTGCCATGGCGGCCTGCTCGCCCGATGCGCCCACGGACGGCGACCGGCAGGCGCCCTTCGCGCTGACGGGTGCCGGTGTCCGATCGCACATCGAGGTGCTGGCGACGGACGAGATGCAAGGCCGGGAGACGGGCACCGAGGGATATCGGCGCGCGGCCGATTACGTCGCGGCCCGTTTCGCCGAGCTGGACCTCGAGCCGGTGGGAGATGCCGGCGGCTATTTTCAGGACATCGAGTTCTTCGAGACGCGTCTGGTGCCGGGCACGGCATCGATGGCGCTGCATCGGCAAGATGTCGACCGGGTGCTCGAGTTCGGCACGGACTTCGTCCTGGACGGCGGCTACGGGCCGGCCCGGGAAACCGTCACAGCGCCCCTGGTGTTTGCAGGCTTCGGCATCCAGGCCCCCGGATATGGCCACGATGATTTTGCCGGCCTCGACGTTGCCGGCAAGATCCTCGTGGTGTTCACGGGCGCGCCGCCTCGCTTCGCGACCGATGAGCGGGCCTTCTACTCCTCTTCCGCCGGCAAGCAGGCGCTGGCGGTCGAGCTCGGCGCAGTCGGTATCGTGACCATACGCACACCGGTCGATCGGGAGCGTCTGCCCTGGGACCGGTATGTGTCCGGCGCGACGAGCGCGGGCATGCGATGGCTCGAGCCGGACGGGCGACCGCACGATGGATTTCCCGAGCTGGCCGGCAGCGCGGTGCTCAGCGATTCCGGCGCGGCAGAACTGTTCGATCTGGCCGGGCGGGACCTGTCCGCGCTGTTCGAGCGGCACCTCGGCGGCGAGGCCGGCGGCTTGGAGCTCGATGTGTCGGCAACGCTCGCCCGGCAGTCTGTGCAACGGCGAGCCACTGCACCGAACGTGCTAGGCCTGCTGCGGGGCGGCGACCGTGCGCTGCGGGGTGAATTCGTTCTCTACACCGCTCACCTCGATCACCTCGGCATTCGTCCCGGCACAGCGGGCGATGAGATACACAACGGCGCGTACGACAATGCGGCGGGCGTGGCCGCCGTCCTGGAGATAGCCGGCGCCATGGCGCGGGCGTCACCACGGCCGCGGCGCTCGATCATTTTCGCTGCCGTGACCGCCGAGGAGAAAGGGCTGCAGGGCTCGCAGTATCTTGCGACCCACACTCCCGTCCCAATCGAGGACATCGTCGCCAATATCAATATCGACATGCCCTATCTCGGTTTTCCGATCGCCGACGTCGAGGCCTTCGGCGTCGAGCATTCGACGCTGCACCAGGCGCTGACAAGGGCGACCGGCCAACTCGGATTGAAATTGACTCCCGATCCCCGGCCGGAGCTCGTGCGCTTCATCCGGTCGGATCAGTTTTCCTTCGTCGAACGGGGCGTGCCGAGCCTGAACCTGAAGCCGGGCTCGAAGTCGGCGGATGACGCGATCGATGGCGGAGCGCGGCTGGAGACGTTCCTTCGCGATCACTACCACCGGCCCGGCGACGATCTGGATCTGCCGTTCAGCGAGCAAGCTGCCGAGCGGTTCGTCCGCGCGGCGCTCTTGCTCGGCCTGGATGTTGCGAATGACGATCGACGCCCGGAGTGGAACGACAACGATTTCTTCGGCGACCGGTTTGCACGCCGCCCGCCATCGCGCTAGCTCCCGCCGGCCCGCGGCACGCCGACCGGACACGGGAGGTTTTTCGTGAGTGAAT
>DATKDF010000153.1:0-9738 GCA_035512795.1 Vicinamibacterales bacterium | reverse complement strand
GCCGTCTGGCCGACCAGGTGCGTGCGCGCCGGCACGCCGGCGGCGTGGTCACCTACATCATCGACCGCAACGTCAACTACACGAACGTCTGTGTGGCTCGGTGCCGATTCTGTGCCTTCTACCGCGCGGTGGGATCGGCCGAGGGATACACGCTCGGCTTCGACGAGATCTTCCGCAAGATTGACGAGACGATCGCGCTCGGCGGCGAGCAGCTGCTGCTGCAGGGGGGACACAACCCCGACATCCCGCTGGCGTGGTACGAGGATCTCTTCAGCCAAGTCAAGGCCCGCTACCCGGCATTCCGGCTGCACGCGCTGTCGCCGCCGGAGGTCATCCACATCTCGCGGCTCGCGCAGGTGCCCGTGCCGGCGGTGATCGAGCGCCTGGTCGCCGCCGGCCTCGACAGCATTCCCGGCGGCGGCGCCGAGATTCTCGTGGACCGCGTCCGGCAAGTCCTCAACTGCTACGGCAAGGCGACGGCCGACGAATGGCTGGACGTCATGCGCCACGCCCATCGCGCCGGACTGCGCTCGACGGCGACGATGATGTACGGGACGGTCGAGACGGTGGACGAACGGCTCGAGCACCTCCTGCGCCTGCGCGACCTGCAGGATGAGACGGGCGGATTCACGGCGTTCATCACCTGGAGTTACCAGCCCGAACACACCGAGCTCGGCGGCGCCGAGGCGACCGGTGTCGACTACCTGCGCACGCTGGCCATCGCCCGGCTCGTGCTCGACAACGTCGACAACCTGCAGGCGTCCTGGGTGACGCAGGGCGGCAAGGTCGGGCAGCTCAGTCTGGCCTACGGCGCCAACGACATGGGCAGCGTGATGATCGAAGAGAACGTCGTTCGCGCGGCCGGTGCCGAGTACTGCATGGACGAGTTCGAGGTCGTCCGCAACATCGAGCGGGCCGGGTTCGTGCCCAAGCGCCGGAACATGCACTACGACGTCCTGGGCGATCCCATCTTCCGCGAGCGGGCCGTGCCGCGTGTGCTCGCACTGGCCGTGGCCCGCGAGGACGGCCGCGGCGGCGAAGCGGCCGACCTGCGCGCCTACGCCGCGCGGAGCCGGACGGGAAGGGAGGACAGAGGACAGAGGGCAGAGGGCAGAGGGATCGAGGGATGACTCGCGTGCTGCGTGCCCGGTGGGTGCTGCCGATGGATCGCCCGCCGGTCGACAGCGGCTGGATCGAGATCGCCGAGGGCCGCGTGGTGGCGCTCGGGCGGGGGCGGCCGCCGGCGGCACCGGAGGATCTCGGCACCGTCGCGATCCTGCCGGGCCTGGTCAACGCGCACACGCACCTCGAACTGAGCTGGATGGCCGGGCGGGTGCCGCCCGCCGGGGCGATGAGCGACTGGATTCGGACGCTCCTCCGGGTGCGGCGTGCCGGCGTGCCCGACGGGCGTGCGGGCGAGATTCGGGCGGCCCACGAGGCTCTGGCCGCCATGCGGGCGACCGGGACGGTGCTCGTGGGGGACGTCTCGAACACGCTCGTGACGCCGTCGCTCATTCGCGACGCCGGGCTGGGTGGCGTGGTCTTCCACGAACTGCTGGGGTTCACCGCCGCCGAGCCGGCGCGTGTGGTCCGCGAGGCGTGGGCCCGCGTGCACGCGCTCGAAGCCTCGCTCCCGGCCGACGCCGATGGCGTGCCGCTCGCCCTGTCGGTGGTCGCGCACGCGCCGTACTCGGTGTCCCCCGAGCTCTTCCGGCAGATCGCCCACGCGAAGGAGGACGCGCCCCTGGCCGTGCATCTGGGAGAGTCGCCAGAGGAAATCGAGTTCCTCCGAACCGGCCGTGGGCCCATGCGGGACGCGCTCGAGTCCATCGGCGTGTCGACCGAGGGGTGGCCCGTCCCGGCCTGCGATCCGGTCCGGTACATGGCCGACCTCGGGTATCTCCAGCCGGGCATGCTCGCCGTGCACGGCGTCCACCTGACCGACGACGCACTCGAGCGGCTGCGGCAGGCCGATGCGGTGCTCGTGACCTGTCCGCGGAGCAACGTGTGGGTGGGCGCCGGCCCGCCTCGCCTGTCGCACTTCTACGCGTCGGGCGTGCCGGTGGCCGTCGGAACGGACAGTCTGGCCTCGGTCTCCACTCTGAGCATGTTCGACGAACTGGCCGAGATGCGGCGCCTCGCGCCCGACGTGGCCGCCGCCGGTCTGCTCGAAAGCGCCACCCGTATCGGGGCGCGCGCGCTTGGCCTCGAGGCCGACTACGGAACGATCGGCCACGGGCAACGCGCGCGGTTCGTCGTGGTCGACATCCCGGCCGACGAGGCCGATGTGGAAGAATACCTGGTGAGCGGCGTGTCGGCCGACACGGTCCGCGTGATCTGACGCCGCCCGCATCATGCTCGCCCGTCTTGGAACCTACGCGTCCTTCGTTCGATTCAGCCACTCGGTGTTCGCGCTGCCGTTTGCGCTGGTCGGTGCGCTGCTCGCCTCGCGCGTCGAGCCGCTCACCTGGTCGCGTGTCGGCTGGATCGTCGCCTGCATGATCACGGCGCGCAGCGCCGCCATGGGGTTCAATCGGCTCGCCGACGCGGAGTTCGATGCGCGCAATCCACGAACCCGCACCCGCGAGCTGCCGGCCGGCCGGATGTCGCGGACCGAGGCGGTCCTGTTCGTGGGCGTGGCGTCGATCCTGTTTCTGGCCTCGGCGTGGCCGCTCGGTCCGCTCTGCTTCGCCCTGGCGCCCGTGGCGCTGGCGATCGTGTTCTGGTACTCGGTTGCCAAGCGGGTCACGTCCTACACGCAGCTGTTTCTGGGGCTGGCCATGGCAGTCGCGCCGGTCGGCGGGTGGCTGGCGGCTGGCGGCCGCGGCGGCGTCGAACCGTGGCTGCTCGGCCTGGCCATTGGCGCCTGGGTCGGGGGCTTCGACGTGCTCTACGCCTGCCAGGATGTCGACGTCGATCACCGTGAGGGCCTGCATTCGATTCCCGTGCGGTTCGGCGTGAGGCGGGCGCTCGGGATTTCGCGCGGGATGCACGTCGTGGCGGTCGCCTGCTTCGCGATTCTGGGCTGGGCGGCCTCGTTGGGTCCGGTGTACTTCGCCGGGGTTGCCGGCGTCGGGGTCCTGCTTGTCTACGAGCAGTCGCTCGTCTCGGCCGACGACCTCTCGCAGGTCAAGCGCGCGTTCGACCTGAACGGGTGGGTCGGCCTGCTGTTTCTGGCGACGACGGCCGTCGCGATTCTCGGGGCGTGAGGGGATGACAGGATCGCCCTCGCCTGCGGGCCCCACGCGGCGGATTGCCGTCGGTGTGACCGGCGCGAGCGGTGCGATCTACGCCGTCCGGACCATCGCGGCGCTCCTCGAGTCGGGCTGCGACCTCGAGATTGTCTTCAGCGACTACGGCCGCCGGCTCCTGCTCGACGAGCTCGGTCCGACGGCTCGACCGGATCGGCTGCTCGACCTGCTCGTCGAACGCTTCGGCGAGTCGGTGCGCCGCGGCACGTTTGTCATCCACAGCAACAAGGATCTGGGGGCGACGCTCGCGAGCGGCAGCCACCCGGTTGACGGCATGGTCATCGTGCCGTGCTCGATGAAGACCCTGGCGGGCGTGGCGCACGGGTTGTCACAGAGCCTCATCGAGCGGGCGGCTGACGTCATGCTGAAGGAGAAGCGCCGGCTGGTGATCGTTCCGCGTGAGACGCCGATGAGCTTGCCCGACCTGCGCAACATGGTGGCGTGCGCCGAAGCCGGGGCGATGATCCTGCCGGCGATGCCGGCCTTCTACCAGCACCCGGAGACGATTGACGATCTCGCCTCGTTTATCGCCGGCAAGATCCTGAACGCACTGGGGCTCGAGCAGCGCCTCTTCCGTCCCTGGACGGGCGCGTGACCGTCTCGACCTCTCGCGATCCGGCCCGCATCGCCGGCATGTTCGATGCGATCGCCCGTCGCTACGACCTGCTGAATCATGTCCTCAGCCTGGGGCTCGACCGGCGGTGGCGCCGGCGCGCCGTGCGCGACCTCGCGTTCACGGGCCGCGAACGGGTGATTGACGTCTGCACCGGCACCGGCGATCTGGCCATCGAGGCGATCACGTCGCGGACCGGCGCGGCGCGCGACGTGGTCGGGATCGACTTCGCCGGGCAGATGCTGCAGGTCGCGAAGGCGAAGGTGGCCGCCGCGGGGCTCGCCGATCGCGCCCGTTTCGTCCGTGGGGACGCGACCAGGCTGCCGTGCCCGGACGCCTCGGCGGACGCGGTGACCGTCGGTTTCGGCATCAGGAACGTCATCGACCCGGCGGCCGCCTGCCGCGAGTTCTTCCGGATTCTCAAGCCGGGTGGTCGGCTCGCGATCCTCGAGTTCGGCATGCCCCGCATCCCCGGCATCCGGGCGGCCTATCGCGCGTATTTCACGCACGTGCTGCCCCGGGTGGGCGGGCTCGTCTCGCGCCATGGCGACGCCTACTCCTATCTGCCCGCTTCGGTTCAGCAGTTCATGACGCCGGGAGAGTTCTCGGCCCTGCTCCGGGCCGAGGGATTCTCCGACGTGACCGCAGTCCGGCTGCTGTTCGGCGTCGTCTATCTACATATGGCGACGCGGCCCTGAAACCCGGCCGCGTGGCGTTGCCAGCGCCCGCCTCGGTATACTGACTACAACCCCTTCATGTACTTCGACTTCGAGGACTATCGTCCGGATGTGCCGCGGGTGCCGCAAGCGATCTCGCGGCGCGAAGGGGTGCTCATGGCCTTCAGCCTGCACCTGGTGGTGCTGTTGCTGGTCGTGATGTTTCCGGGGGCCTTCCAGTCGGTCGAGGAAGTCGTCGAGGCTCTGCCGCTCGAGCAGCAGCAGGACGCGCCTCGTTTCGTCTACATCGCCCCGATGGTCGAGCGGCCGGCGCCGCCGCCGCCGCGGGCCCCCCTCTCGGACCTGGACCGCCGGGCCTCGTCGCCGGTCGTGCCGCCGGCGCCTCCAACGCCGGATCCGTTTGCGGTCGGGAACACACCCGAGCGGGTCATCGGGACTCCCGAGGAGCGCCGGGCGGGCCCTGACGGCCCGGGCGCCGCGCCGGTGCTCCAGCCGACGCCGCCGGGCCTTCCCGGGCTCGGCACGACGCCGTTGCCGAGGCCGACGGAGCCGACGCCGCCGGCCGGGGGCGGGCGCCTGGGGGACTCGCTGCGCAACCTGCAGCAGTATCTGCAGAATGAGACGTTCGACAACCGGCGGGGCGGCCAGTCGGACCAGGACCCGCTCATTCAGTTCGACTCGAAGGGGGTGGAATTCGGCCCATGGGTCCGCCGCTTCCGGGCGCAGGTCAAGCGCAACTGGTACATCCCCGAAGCGGCGCGGCTCCTGTCGGGCCGTGTGTCGATTCGCTTCCGCGTGCATCGCGACGGCAGGCTCACCGCGATAGACGTCATCCGGCCGTCGGCGGTCGAGCAGTTCACGGCGGCCGCGGCCAACGCGCTGCGCCTGTCGAATCCGACGGTGCCGCTGCCCGAGGAGTACCCGGACGACTCGATCGAGATCGTCGTGACGTTCCTCTACAACGTGGACCGCTGAGGGCGATGCGGCTCATCGCGGTGGTGGGGCCGACGGCCACTGGAAAGAGCGCCCTCGGGCTGGCCCTGGCCGAGGCGTGCGGCGGCGAGGTGCTGGCGTGCGATTCGACGGCCGTCTACCGGGGCATCGACATCGGGACCGACAAGCTGTCGGCCGCCGGGCAGCGCGGCATCCCGCATCACCTCATCGACGTGGTCGATCCGGCCGAGACGTATTCGGCGGCGCGCTACGCCGCTGACGCGGCCGAGGCGATCGCCGCGATTGTCGACCGGCAGCGCGTGCCCATCCTCGTCGGCGGTACGGGGTTCTATTACCGGGCGCTCGTGCGCGGCCTGTTTCCCGGTCCCGCCCGCGACGAGGTCGTTCGCGGCCGTCTCGATCGGGTGGCGGACCGGCGTGGTGTCGAGGCGCTGCACCGCTGGCTCGCACGGGTCGATCCCGAGTCGGCGCGTCGGATCCAGCCGCGCGACCAGAAGCGGCTCGTCCGCGCGCTCGAAGTGCGGTATCTCAGTGGCCGGACGCTGACCGATCACTTTCAGGACACGCGATCGCCGATCGCCGGGATGACGATCCTGCCGATCGGCCTGAACCTGCCGCGCGACGTGCTGCGGGCTCGCGTGGCGCGCCGGGTCGACGAACAGTTTGCGCGCGGCGTCGTCGGCGAGGTGCAGGCGCTGTTATCGGCGGGCGTGCCCGCCACGGCTCATGCGTTCAGCGGGCTCGTCTACCGTCAGGTGGTCGAGCATCTCGCCGGTGTCCGCGACGAACCGGCCACACGCGCGCTTATCGTGCGCGAGAACATGCGCTACGCGCGGCGACAGGTCCTGTGGTTCCGGAAGGAAGCCGGGCTCACCTGGATCACGGGCGCTGGCGAGTCGGCGGCCGTCGCCGAGGAGGCCTTGGCGCGCGCGCGGCGGTTCCTGTCGGGTGTCGAGGCCGGTCTCCGTGCCTGACGTGCCGCACCGCGGTCGCCGCGCGTTCGTGATCGTGCTCGACTCGGTCGGCGTCGGTGCGCTGCCCGACGCGGCCGCCTACGGCGACGAGAGCAGCGACACGGTCGGACAGATCGCGGCGGCCGTCGGCCTCGTAGTGCCGACGCTCCGGGCACTCGGGCTGGCGCGCGTGGCCCGGCTCGGGGACCCACGCCCGCTCCCGCTCGGGGCCGCCGGGCGGATGGCGGAAGCCTCGGCGGGTAAGGACTCGGTCACCGGTCACTGGGAACTGTTCGGCGTCGTGCTCGATCGCCCGTTTCCCACCTTTCCACACGGCTTTCCGCCCGACGTCATCGCGGCGTTCGAGGGCCGCATCGGACGGCGCGTGCTGGGCAATCGCGCGGCGTCTGGCACGGTCATCCTCGACGAGCTCGGCGCCGAACATGTCCGCACGGGCGCGCCCATCGTCTACACGTCGGCCGACAGCGTGTTCCAGATCGCGGCGCACGAAGACGTCATCCCGCCCGAGGCGCTCTACGAAATCTGCGGTGTGGCCTTCGACCTGGTCGCGCGGGGACTCGGCGTCGGCCGCGTGATTGCCCGGCCCTTTGCCGGCGTCGACGGTGCCTGGCAGCGGACGGCCGGGCGGCGGGACTTCGCACTCGAAGCAGCCGGCGTGACGCTCTTCGACCGTCTCGTGGCCGAGCGGTGGGTGACGGTGGGGATTGGCAAGGTGGACGATCTGTTCGCAGGACGCGGCATGACGCAGGCCGTGCACACGACGTCCGATGCGCACGGACTGAACGAGGTAGTCCGCCAGATGCACACGCTCGATCGGGGCCTCGCCGTCGCCAATCTGGTCGACTGCGACACGCTGTACGGCCACCGGAATGACGTCGCCGGGTATGCGGCCAACCTCGAGCGGCTCGATACGGGCCTGGCCGAGCTGCTGCCGCGCCTCCAGCCCGACGATCTGTTCGTCGTCACGGCCGATCACGGCAATGATCCGACGACGCCGTCGACCGATCACTCGCGGGAGTACGTGCCCGTGCTCGTGGCGGGACGCGCGGTCCGGCCCGGCGTCGAGCTGGGCACCCGATCGACGTTTGCCGATCTCGGCCAGACGCTGGCCGCCTGGTTCGGCGTCGCGCCGCTCGCGCACGGCCGGAGCTTTCTCGCCGATATCCTGCGATAGACTGGCCGCGCGCCTGATGTCGTCGATCCGCGAACAGCTCGAAGCCCGCGAAGTCGAGTATCTGGCCCCGACGGCCGCCCGCAGCGCGGCGACCAGGGGCCGGCTCCGGGACGAGCCTCCCGATCCGATTCGTCCGGCCTTCCAGCGCGACCGCGACCGCGTCATCCACAGCAAGGCCTTCCGCCGCCTCAAACACAAGACCCAGGTGTTTCTCGCGCCCACCGGCGATCACTACCGGACCCGCCTGACGCACACGCTCGAGGTGTCGCAGATCGCGCGGAGCATCGCCAAGGTCCTGCGCCTGCACGAGGAGTTGACCGAAGCGATCGCGCTCGGCCACGACCTGGGGCATCCGCCGTTCGGACATGCCGGCGAGCGGGTGATCGACCGGCTCGTGCCCGGCGGGTTCAGTCACTACGAGCAGAGCCTGCGCATCGTCGACATCCTCGAGAACGGGCGTCAGGGGCTCAATCTCACCTGGGAAGTGCGCGATGGGATCGCGCGCCATTCGAAGGGCAAGCACGGGTTGCCGGTCGGTTCGCCACCCGAGCATCGCGCGAGCACCATCGAGGGACAGATCGCGCGCGTGGCCGACATCATCGCCTACGTCAACCACGACATCGACGATGCGGTGCGTGCCGGGATTCTGTCCGAGCAGGCGCTGCCGGCCGAGGCCGTCGGCACGCTCGGGCGCAGCTCGTCACAGCGCATCAACACGATGGTGACCGACGTCGTCGAACGGACGCTTGACGCCGGCCTGACCGAGGTCAGGATGAGCGACGGCATCCTGGCCGCGACGCTCGCGCTCCGCCAGTTCCTGTTCGAGGCGGTCTACGAGAATCCCGAGGCGACGGCCGAGTTCGAGAAGGCCACGGGCATCCTGGGAGGGCTCTGGGAGAAACTCCACAGCCGGCCGCACCTGCTCGATCAGACCACGATCGCGACGGAGGGGATCGACGCAGCGGCCCGCGACTTTCTGGCCGGCATGACCGACCGCTACGCCGTCGCGCTCTTCGAGGACTGGTTCATCCCGCGTGCCTGGTCCGGCCCGGTGAAGCCGTAGTAGGATTAGTGGTTCCGGACCCGGCCGGACGACCGCCATGGCGAACCTCATGTTGTTTGATAGCAGCCGTTTACGGGGCGAGGTCGAGCACCTCGACCGGCGCTTCGAGCCAGGGGCCTTCGACCTCGCCCATGAGGACTTCCGGGTGATCGGCCCGGTGCATCTGGTGGCCGATGCCCGCAAGGACGGGGCGAAGGTGCGCCTGACCGGCCACCTCGACGCCGAGCTCGAGTGCGACTGTTCGCGCTGCCTCGAGCCGTTCCCGGTGCCGCTGCACGCGGCCGTGGACAGTCTGTTCCTGCCGATGGCCGACAACATCGGTGAGGGCGAGCGCGAGGTGCAGCAGGACGATCTGGGCGTGTCGTTCTATCGGGATGACGAGATCGACCTCGGCGACGTGATGCGCGAGCAGTTCCTTCTGGCCGTGCCGATGAAGCCGCTCTGCCGCGAGGAGTGCAAGGGGCTCTGCCCGGTCTGCGGCGTGAACCTGAACGAGCGCGACTGCGGGGGACACGAAGGCTGGGTCGATCCACGACTGGAGGGCCTGAGGAAGCTCAGGCGCTGAAGCGGGTTCCGGGTTCAGAAGAGAGTGCGATGCCAAATCCAAAACGACGTCATTCGAAGTCGCGCACGTCCAAGCGCCGTACGCACGATGCGTTGAAGCCGATCGGGACGAGCGAGTGTCCGCAGTGCCGCGAGTTGAAACTGCCGCATCAGGTCTGCCGGAACTGCGGGTACTACCGCGGCCGTCAGGTGCGGGCGGTCGACGACGAATAGTCCAGCCGCCGGTGTGAGCGCGTGACGTCCGACCTTTGCATCGCCGTCGACGCGATGGGCGGCGACCACGCGCCGCAGGCGATGGTCGACGGCGCGCTCGCCGCGGCCCGGCGCGCCGGGCTGCACGTGCGGCTGGTCGGCCGGTCGGCCGACGTCGAGGCCGCCCTCGCGCGGCACGATGCCGACGTCAGGCGTCTGGTCACGGTCGTCGACGCGCCCGACGTCGTCCAGATGGCCGAGGCGCCGCTCGCCGCG
>DATKDF010000152.1:0-3653 GCA_035512795.1 Vicinamibacterales bacterium | reverse complement strand
GTAGCCGGGGAACGGCCCGCCGTGGTCGCGCGCCACCCGCGCCGACTGGGCGTAGGCGGCGCCGTGCATCACGGCCGTGATGGCTGCGGCGTAGTCACGGCCGGCGTCGCTGTCGTAGGGCAGCCCGCGCGACATCAACAGCGCGCCCAGGTTGGCGTAGCCCAGGCCGAGCGGCCGGTAGTCGTGGCTGTTCCGGCCGATGGCCGGCGTCGGATAGCTGGCGTTGTCGACCAGGATCTCCTGCGCCGTGATGAACGTGGCACACGCCCGCTCGAAGCTCACCGGATCGAACTCGACGGTGCTGCCTCCGGCCCCTCCGTCAGCCCGGACCGGCGTCACGAACTTCATCAGGTTGATCGACGCCAGGTTGCACGCCGAGTCGTCCAGAAACATGTACTCCGAGCACGGGTTGCTCGCGTTGATCCGCGCCGTGTTCGAGCAGGTGTGCCAGTCGTTGACCGTCGAATCGAACTGCATGCCCGGGTCGCCGCAGACCCAGGTGGCCTCGGCGATCTGACGCATCAGGTCGCGCGCCCGGTAGGTGTCCATCGGCTCGCCGTCCCGGACCGCCCGGGTCTGCCACTCGCCGTCGTCGAGCACGGCGCGCATGAACGCGTCGGGCACGCGCACCGAGTTGTTCGAGTTCTGGAAGAACACCGACGCGTAGGCCGGGCCCGTGAACGAGCCGTCGTAGCCGGCATCGATGAGCGCCCACGCCTTCTTCTCTTCCTCGACCTTGCAGTTGATGAACTCGACGATGTCCGGGTGCTCGGCATTGAGGATGACCATCTTGGCCGCACGCCGCGTCTTGCCGCCCGACTTGATGACCCCGGCAAACGCGTCGAAGCCCTTCATGAACGACACGGGCCCCGAGGCCGTGCCGCCACCGGCCAGCACCTCCCGCGACGACCGGATCGCCGACAGGTTCGACCCCGTGCCCGACCCGAACTTGAAGAGCATGCCTTCGGTGTGCGCCAGCCGCAGGATCGAATCCATCGTGTCCTGCACCGAGTTGATGAAGCAGGCCGAGCACTGCGGCGCCTTCTCGAAGCCGCAGTTGAACCACACGGGGCTGTTGAACGCCCCCTTCTGATAGACGAGCAGGTGCTTCAGGTCGTCGCTGAACGCCTGAAGATCGTCCTCCGAGGCGAAGTACTCCTGTTCGCGCGCCCAGTTGGTGATCGTGTCGACCACGCGCCCGATGAGCTGCTTGACCGATCGCTCGCGCTCCGGCGTGCCGATCTGCCCGCGGAAGTACTTCGAGACGACGATGTTGGTGGCCTGCTGCGACCAGAACGTCGGAAACTCGACATCCCGCTGCTCGAACACGAGCTCACCACGTTCGTTGGCGATGACCGCCGACCGCAGTTCCCACTCGACCTCGTCAAACGGATCGGTCCCCTCAGTCGAGAAATACCGTTCGAACTCGAGACCGGTCACCGACCGTCCCGGCCCAAACGTCCGGTCGATGGCCTGCGGCGTCGTCGCTTCCACGTGCTGAGCTCTCTGCATCTGTCCGCCTCCGTCGTGCTTTCCGTACAGCGCCTCGCCTGCCCTTGGACGAACGACGCTATGTCAAGTCGACGCCGCAACAGGCCACCTGCGTGCGGACGCGGCCGACCGGGGTCGACCGGCCAGAAAACCGGTGGAATCTCAGGCGAAACGCCGGGATGGTTCCGCCCTCGGCTGTTGAAGCTGCCGGCGAACGAATATGCGCCTCGACTCTGCCGAAGTCAAGCCTGAACCTACGAGATATTGTGGTCCGATCCGGCCGGCTCCGCCACATCTCGCGTCAGGGCCCGTCAGTACGCACGTTTTTTCATTCGCCCTATTTTCCCGACTCCCCCGCCGGCCTCGAGGGGCGAAGGCCCCGCCCCGACCGGACCGCCCCCGGCGCTCTTGATAGAGTCTCCTGCTGGAGCCCGCACTGTCATTCCCTACGCCGGACGGCCTCTTGGCACCGCCGCCGATCGTCGCCCGCCGCACCTGGCTGCACACGGCCGTTTCGGTATTCCAGGCCGTGCTGCTCTCGGGCGTGCCGACGCTTCTTCTGACGACCGGCGTCGTGTTTCTCGGCCTCGGCATGGACCCGATGGCCGGCGACGCGTTGTCACTCGGCTTCATTGCCACCGTCACACTGCTCGACACAGCCTTTGTGGCCCTGCTCATTCGTTTGTTTCTCACGCTGAACGGCGAGACCTCGAATGACGTCTTCGTCGGCCCGCGCCAGCCGCTCGCCGAAGTCCTGCGCGGCCTGTGGCTCGTGCCGGCATCGTTTCTCGGCGTCACCGCGGTCGTGCTCGCCGTCCGGCAGTTCGCCCCGGCCCTCCACAACGTGCCGGACAATCCGCTGGCGCAACTGATGTCCTCGCCATTTGACGCAGGCATCCTGCTCGTCGTCGTCGTGCTCGGCGGCGGCGTGAAGGAGGAACTGCAGCGCGCGTTCATCCTGCACCAGTTCCGGCACACGCGAACCGGACGCGCCGTGACGCTCGTGCTCTTCAGCCTGCTGTTTGGCGCGCTGCACTATGACCAGGGGTGGGACGTCTCGATCGGCGTCGGCCTGCTGGGCCTGTTCTGGGGTGTGCTCTACTACCGGCGCGGGTCGGCACTGATGAGCATGGCCAATCACGCGGGATTCAATGCCGTGCAGGTGCTGTCGTTCGTGTTCCTGACCTCGATGCGCTCGTGATCTCACCGGGGATCTTCGCGATCGTCCGTTGCCCGGACTGTGCGGGCGCGCTGGCCCCGGCCGGCGAAGTGGCCACCTGTGCCGGTTGCGGGCGGCCGTTCGACATGACGGCCGGCTACCTCGACCTCCGCCCTGGGGAGGTCTTCGCCGAACAGACGAAGTATCTCGATCCGGCGCTCCATGCCGACGCGCGCCACGCGTCGATCGCGCCGGCGGTCCTGGGCTCGAAGATCCGGCAGGACATGCTGCGCCGGTTTCTCTCACCCGGTCCGTCCGACCGCGTGATTGATCTCGGCTGCGGCAGTGGCCGCGCGCTCGCGTGGAACACGCCCTCAGGCGCGTCGCTCACCGGCATCGACATCAGTCCGCACTTCGCGCGCGAAGCGCTCGCCGACCACGATCTCGTCCTCGGCGACCTCCGGCGGCTGCCCATGCGCGACGCCGTCTTCACCAAGGCCTGGACGCTCGACGTCATCGAACACGTGTCGCCCGAGGCGCTCGCCGAGGTGCTCGCCGAGGCGAATCGGGTGCTCGTGCCCGGCGGCGCACTCTTCGCCTATTCGCACGTCCGCCGGAACGGCTGGATTGCCGGGGGCGTGCGGCTGGTCAACCGCCTCGCAGCCGGGCTCGATCGGCTGGGTTTGCTCGACCTGCGTCAGGAGCGGCTGCGCAAGTCGGATCACGTCAACCCGCTTGCCGACCACGACGCCCTGTCGGCCGCAGCGGCCCGAGCCGGCTTCCGGATCGAGCGCATCACGTATTACACACCTATCATCGGCGCCCTGGTCGAGAATGTGCTGGTGCGGCTCGCCGAACGATGGCTCGCCCGACGTGCCGCGGCGGCCGGGCTGGCGGCCGACGCGGGCGACGAGGCCGCGCTCAAGGCCGCCCGTGCCGCCGGCCAGGCGCGCGTCGCCGCCCGCGGCGTCACCTATCGCGTACTCCTGGGGCTGACGATGCT
>DATKDF010000151.1:0-19483 GCA_035512795.1 Vicinamibacterales bacterium | reverse complement strand
GCTGGCCGAAGGTCTCGGCCCAGCCATGCGGCGTGAGCTGGGCGATCTGGGACTGCGGATGGGTGGCGACCCGCAGGAGCACGTCGCGCAGGTACTCGAACGGGGGACCGTCGGCCAGTGTGCAGCTCTGGACGAGAGAATAGAGCAGCGCGGCGCGCTTCGCCCCGTCGAAGCTCCCCGCGAACAGCCAGTTCTTGCGACCGAGGGCGACGACCCGCAGTTGGTTCTCGGCGCCGTTGTTATCGATCGCGAGGCGACCGGCCTCGACGAAGCGCTGGAGCGCGTCCCACTGATTCGTCAGGTAGCGGACGGCGTCGCCGAGCGGCGATTTCGGCAGCACCGCCAGGGCTAACGTGTCCCGTGCCGTCTTGATCTGCGCGAGGATCGGCACTGACTGCTCGAGGCGCAGCGCGCGGCGGGCTTCGGCCGACAGGTCCACCCCGGCGCGCTCGACCTGGTAGAGCCGTTGGATGAGCGCGACCATGGGCGCCGCCCGAGCGTCGGTGCGCAAGGCCTCGACGAAGCCGCGGCGGGTGTGCGCCCAGCAGGCAATCTCGCGGATGCGGCCCGTGGCATACAGCGCGTCGTAACCCGCATAGGCGTCCGCCTGGAGGTCCCCGGTGAAGCCCGCGAGAAACGCCTCGGGTCCGTCACGCTCGTGCGTTTCGGTCGCATCGAAGGCCACCTGCCGTGCGAGCGGATCGAGATAGGTCCACAGCCGGCCCTTCCGGCTGCCGAGACGCTGGTCGAGGATGGTCACCGGCGTGTCGTCGGTCTGCAGGTACGTCGCGGCCGTGACCTGCCGCCGGAGCTCGTCACCAATCGGCGCCAGGGCGGCCGCGACGTCGGCGACCCAGCCGCACAGCGTCGTGCGCGAGATGTCCAGCCCGTGGCGGCCGAGAATGCGTTCCAGCCGGTAGAGCGGCAGATGATCCACATATTTCGAGACGACCACGTGTGCCAGCAGCCCTTCGCCGGCGAGTGACTTCTCGACCGCCTGAGACGGCGCCGGCGCTTCCACGACGCCGGCGTGACAGTGCGGACAGGCATACTTGAACCGCGCGGTCTCGATCACGCGCAGGCTGGCCGGCACGTACTCGAGCTTCTCGGACACCGATTCGCCGATCCGCGACTTCAGGTGGCCGCACGGGCACCGCTTGGCGGCGTCGGGCACGTCGATCTCGACCCGCTGACGCGGCAACGCTGCCGGCAACGGCCGCCGGCCGGTCGGCCGGCGCCGCTGGCGCGGCGGGCCGGGGCGCTCGCCCGAGTCCATCTCGACGGGCTCGGACGCCGCGCCCGGCGCATGGCCCAACTGCGCGAAGGCCAACCGGAGTTGATCGGGGCTCACGCGTTCGGATTTCTTCCCGAAGAGTCGTTGGCACAGGACGTCGAGCTGCTGTCGGAGCGACGCGTTCTCCCGCTGGAGCCGAAGGAGCTCCTGGTGCTGCGTCGCGATGAGCGCCTGCGCGGTCGCCAAGTCGGTGACGTCGCTCACGCGGGGCATGATACGCGAGCGTCGATCCTGGTACAACCTCTCAGGCGACCCGTTCGTACCACCGGCGCCGGCGCGTCTGGGCCAGGTCGACGCCCGACAACAACAGCAGCAGATCCGCGCTGCGCATCTCGACGGGCGCGGCGGTCGCCTCGCTCGGCCAGACGAACGTGCCCCGCTCGAGGCGCTTGTAGAGCACCCAGAAGCCGGAGCGATCCCAGATCAGCATCTTGAGCCGGTCGCCCCGGCGGTTGCGAAAGAGAAACAGGTGGCCCGACAACGGATCGAGTTCGAAGCCTTCGCGCACGACCGCGGACAGCCCGTCGATCGACCGCCGGAGATCCGTGGCGCCGGGCGCCAGATAGATCCGGACCGCCGGCGAGAGCGTGATCACGCCGACGCCGATCGCAAGGCCGCGACGACCGTCCGCACCAGCGCTGCCGACGCGCCCGCCTCGACGCGCACCCGGTCGCCGCTCGTCAGCGCGATCTCCACCGCGCCTTCCGCGGTGTCCTTCAGCACCTGCACCGGAATCACCGGCGGCGCCCCGGACCACTTCCGGCACCAGTACCAGAACGTCCACGGCGCCACGCCGTGCCGCCGAGCGAAGCTGGCCCCGGATTCCTCACTGTCCCGCCACCGCGCCACCAAGCGCGCCATCCGCGTAGCGCTCACCGTCTTCGGCATGCCGAACCTCCGCCGACAGCATCTGACAGTGATCAGGCCGGCCTCAAGACGCGGTTCGTCGAACGCTTACCCCTCAGCAGACGTCTGTCTCCCAGCGACGACGAGACCATCGTGCTGCCGGCGGTGCCCTTCGGGACGTATTCGTTCGCTGCGTCAACACGCGGCGTCCGCGGCCCTCGTGTCAGCAGCTCGCTCGAAACCGCGACCCTCGACAAGACGTCGCCGGAGGCCAAGGTCACGCTCGAGCTCGACCGCCGCGAGCTGACCGTCCTGGTGCGCGATGAAGCGGGCCGCCCGATCTCCGGTGCTCACATCGCGTCGTCCTTCCTGTCGTCGTCGGAGGCGATTGCCGCCGAGCTGTCGCCGGGCGTTTACACCATCGAGCCATCGATGCCTGGCGGGCGGCTGTGGATTCGCGCACCTGGGCATGTGCCGGTGTGCCGCGTCACTCCGCGCGAGTCTCCGCTGGAGATTCGCATGCAGCCGGGCAGACCCACCGGGATTCAGCTCTCGCGGCCGGTCGTCGGCCTTCTGCCCGGCGAGCTGCACGGCTTGGCGGGCAGCGACTGCGCCGTGCCGCTGTCGATTCTCGACGCCGTTCCTGTCGCAACTGAAGACGGGAGCACGTTCACGGTGCTGAACTATCCAGCCTCGGGTCCGGTCGTGTTCGTCTGGCGGTCGACAGGGGCGCAACAGCCTCTGGTGCCGGGGCCGGACGGCGTCGTGCGGATCGCGCTGCCCGACCGCTGAAGCGTGAACCAGTCAGTTCAGTGAAGGTTGCAGTGGAATGAAAACCGGAAAAGGCAGGATGTCCGACACGCCACACGCGTGCTACTACGCGGGCGCGATCGGCTTCGACGCGTACGAAGATATGAGCTGCAGCGAGACCTGTGAGTACGACGAAGTGGTTGCCGGTTGGCCGAATCTCGACGCCGCGAAATCGGCATCCGCATGGTCCTGGGTGCCACACCACGCGCAGCGATCCGCCTTCTCGTCAAGGCCGCGTGCTCACCAGTGGGATGGGGCCTCGGGCTGGGCGTGGTCGGCGGCGCCTGGCTGAGCCGCCTGACCGCGCCGTTCCTGCTCGGCGTCGATCCAGTGAATCCATGCGTCTACGGCGTCACCGTCGCCCTGTTTCTGGGCGTGGCCGTCGTCTCGAGCGCCGGGGCCGCTCGCAGGGTCCGGAGGATCTCGCTGAGCGACGCGCTCCGCGACTGAGCTGCCATCTTGCGAATCGGCAATGACCCAATCCTTCAATCGTCAATCAATCCTCAATGATGCGATCCCACATTCTTCAATGCACCGATCGCGACAGCTCGCTCAGAAACCGCTCGACGATGCGGTCAATCTCGGATGCCGGCGCGGTGAAGTGATTGACCACGATCGAGAACACGAGCTTCCGGCCTGATCCCGTTTCGAGATATCCAGACAGCGCGCGCACGTTGGCAATCGACCCGGTCTTGGCCTGAACGCGGCGGGCGAGCGTCGTGTCGCGCATCCGCGAGGCGAGCGTGCCGTCGTGGGCGCCGACCGGCAGCGTCGCGACAAACGGTCCACGGTGCGTCTCGCTCTTCCAGATGCGGGTGAGGATGGCGACCAGCGCGTCGGCGGTGACGTAGTTGTACCGGGACAGGCCCGACCCGTCGTAGACGACCACCGCGTCGTCGGGCACGCCCCACGACGCGAGGGTGGCCCGCACGGCGCGCCGGCCGGCCGCCTCCGAGCCCGTGCCTTCGACGGTGAGGCCGATGGTCTTCAGGAGCGTCTCCGCGTAGAAGTTCTGGCTCACTTTCATGAGCTGCCCGGCCAGCAGCGACAGCGGGGGCGACTCGTGCGTCGCGACGCGGCGGCGCACGCCCGTGGTCAGCGGACGGTCCAGTTCGTCGATGTCCCAGGCGCCGTCCCGGACGGTCACTCCGTGGGCGTCGAGCACCGACGCCAGGCTGCCGACGAAGAACGACGTCGGATTCTCGACGGCCGTCGTCCGGACCATCTCGCCGTCGCCCATCGGTACCTGCCCCCGGGCGCGCAGCGACCGGCTGCCGAGGCGGCGCGAAACCGACAGCGTGCCGCGCGAGCCGGCCGCTCCGGTCGTGACGGCATTGTCGACGAGCAGGCCGTGCCCGGGCGGCGTCACGAGCACGGTGGCCGGAGCGCCTGGGGATGCCCCGGGCCGTGCGCGCACCACCGCGACGTTGTCGTTGTAGCTCAGCCCGCCGGAGGGCGCGGCGTATCCAGCCGTCAGGTAGTCCCACGACCACCCGCTCCCGCGCCCCTCATCGTCGAACACGTCGTCGTCGCCGACGAGCCGGCCGTGGACACGACGGATGCCTGCACGGCGCAGGGCGTCCACCCACGTGCTGAAGACCGGTGACGCCGCCTCGTCGGTCGATCCAATCGAGGGATCGCCGGACCCGGTCACGACCAGGTCGCCCTCGAGGACGTCGTCGACGACCGGGCCCGCGGCTTCGAGGTGTGTTCTGTAGCGGAAGTCCCAGCCCAGGTGCTCGGCCGCCACGGCCGCGGTGACGATCTTCATGTTCGAGGCCGGGACGACGTGGCGGGCGGCGTTGCTGGCGTAGAGCGTCTGCCCGGTGTCGAGTGCATCGACACGGACGCCGACGAGGGCGCGGGCGAGGATCGGATCGTCAAGGAGCGCGTCGAGCGGGTCGGGGGCCGATCGCCAGCCTCCCGACAGGGCGGCGAGCGCGACGGCCACAACCGCCGGGACGCGGGTCACTGGCCGCTCGTCAGGTCCCTGAAGAGCGTCAGCACGCGGTCGAAGTCGGCCGTCGTGACGACGGCCGCGCCGGGTTCGCCGTCGCGGATGGCGTGCACGATGTCGCCGGACTTGCGGAACGTGACGCGCTCGACCGTCGGCGAGGCGGCGTCGCCGGAGCGGGCGGTGACCTCGACCGTCTGGCCTTCGACGAGCGCGCGGGCGGCAAACGACTCCGCGCGCAGGTTCGAGAGCGTCGTCAGCAGGTCGGTGAACGTCGCGTCGTCGATGTCCTTCTCGGCCGGCGCGGTCTGCTTCCAGGCCGCGGCCGGCGTGGTGGCGGCCGCGGCGCCGGCCGCCGGCGGCGCCTTGGCGAACGTCGCACTCGTGCCGTCCACGGTCATGTCGAGGCCCACGGCGGAGAACGACCGGAAGGCGAACACGTCCTTGGCGCGGAGGTCGTCCGGCGCCTTCACGAGGTCGTCGTGGATCGTCGAGTCGATGGTGAACACGAGCGGCCGCGACAGGTCGCGCGCGTAGCGGGACGTCTCGTCGTGCGTTCCGCCGATGGCGAGCACCGCGCGGGTCGAGCCCGAGCCGAGCGTCACCGTGGCGGCCGGTGGGTCGAGTCCGAATTCGCGAAGTTGGGCCGGCGTGAGCTCGGCGGTCGAGGCCGTGTCGTCGGGCGACACGATTGACCGCATCTCGGCCTGGAAGAGGCGGCTGACCAGGCCATCGACGGTGGAGAAGTCGGCTGACGCGTCGAGCGGATCGGTCAGTCGCCAGTTCGTCCCCGTGCGCGCGAGCCCGACCCGACCGCCGGTGGCGCGGTCGATCCCGATTGACTCGATGCCGTCACGCTGGAACTTCAGCACGCTCTTGTCGCGCAGGTCGAAGGTGGATTTGTCGAACGAGTCCTCGAGGTACGAGGCAATGAGCAGCAGGCGCGGCTCGCCGTCGACGCGCGCGTAGAGGTCCGAGCCGGTGGGCGTGCGGTCGCCGATGAGCAGCCGGCGCTCGGTCGCGTCGCCGGCGGTTTTGAACGCCAGCGTGAGGCGGGGCGTCTCGAGGCCGAACGGCTCCATCGACGCCGGGTTCTCGTCGACGACCCGCTCGATCGCGAGGTTCTCGATGGCCGCCACGAGCGTGCTGACCGCGCTGGTGCTGGCCTCGATCGTAGCCGGGACGACAATCTGCCACGTGTCGCCGCTCTTGCGAACCGTCGTCACCTCGCCGCCGGCCGTCTGGACGGTCACTTCCTCAATCGTGCCGGGCTCGAGCGTGAACATTTTCTCGTTGTCGACGACCCGCGCCCCGGCCGGCTCCCGCTTCGATTCGACGAAGTAGATGTAGGCCCCGAGGCCCAGGGCCGCGATCAGCAGGATCAGGAATGAGCGTCCCCTCATCGCCTCTTCCACCACACGCGCACCGCGTTGCCGATGAGCGCGATCGGAATGCCGAGCAGCGCCAGCCAGTTGATGCGCGTGTGCTGGTCGGCCGTCAGCGTGATCCCGCGACTCGAGGGATCCTTCGGCCGGATCGCGATGAGGTCTTCCTGCTGAGCCAGCCAGTTGGCCATGTTGAGGTACAGGTCGCGGTTGCCCGGAATGCCGAGCGCCCTGTTCGAGGCAAAGTCGCTGTCGCCGACGACGACCAGGCGCGTTTCGGCCCGGGGCGCGTCGGGGGTGTCGGCGGGGGCCTCGGGCGTGGGCGCTGGCGCCGGCGCCGTGACCGCCACGGCGGCGGCAATCGGCACCGGGCCGGCCAGATCGCCGCCGTCCAGATTGCGCTCGGTCTCGCCGTTGGCGAACAGGCGTGTCAGGTCGGTCTCGCCCCAGCTCTGCGGGCTGGTTTCCATCACCCGTTGTGCCGTCCGGCCGTCCACACCGCCCTCGATCGGGGCGACCGATCGGGTGAACGGGAACGCCGTAATCAGCCCGAACCGCTCCGTGATCGGGTGCGGAGCGGGGAGGCCGACCGGCGACGACTCGTTCGTGCCAATGAGCTGCCCGAGACCGCTCGCATCGACGACGACGTCATCGCCGACGGCAATGCCCCAGTCGCGTGCGAGCGCGATGAGACCGGTGGGCTGCGGTGCGGTCGCCGAGTCCGGCGGGTCGATCTGGAGCAGCACCTTGCCCTGCCGGTCGAGGAAGTCGCGGACCATCTGGAGTTCCGGCGCCAGGAAATCGGTGGCCGGTCCGGCGATGACGAGTAGCGTGGCATCGTCGGGGATCCGGCCCTCCTGGACGAGCGTGACGGTCTCGACTTCGAAGTTGTCACTCCGCAGGCCGTCGGCAATGCCGCTGTAGCCGGTGACATCGCTGTTGGTCGGGTCCTTCTCGCCGTGACCCTGCGTGAAGTAGACCTTCTTCGTCTGTCCTTCGAGGAGCTTCTTCAGGGCGTTGGTCAGGCTCTGTTCGTCGGACGCCGTCGACCGCTCGATGCGGCCGGCGTACTCGAAGACGACGGTGCCGTACTGCTGCACCTCGTCGCGTTTGGCGGTGGTCGGATCGCGGTTCGGGTCGATGAATTCGAGCTGGACCTGGCTCGATTCGTGCCCGTACGGCTCGAGCCTGTCGCGCAGGCCCTGGCTCGAGTCGTTCGCGTTGTAGTAGGCGCGGATGGCCACGGGTTGCTCGAGCGAGGCCAGGAGCTGTCTCGTCTGATCCGCCAGTGAGAACTGGCCGCCCTCGGTCAGGTCCCAGCGGGCACTCTGGCGATTGGCGATCCAGTTGAGCCCGACGAGGATGCCGAGAAACAGCACGACGCTGCCGGCCGCCATCGATCCGTACTTCACGTTGCGCCCCTGGAACGAGCGGGCGATGTCACGCCACTGGCTGAGCGTGTCGAGGCCGACGACGACCAGGCCGGCGAGCGCCAGCCGCCGTGACCAGAGCTGCAGCTCCGGCTCGATGAACCGCAGGGCCACGGCCGCGAGGACCAGGACGACGCCGAGCCAGCCGAGGAGTCCGACTGCGCGCTTCACGACTAGCCCCTCCACCGCTCGGTGTCCACCGACTTGACGGTCAGGAACAACCCGAACGAAATCAGACTCAGGTAGTAGACGACGTGTCGCGTGTCGATCACGCCCTTGCCGAAGTCATCGAAGTGCCCGGTGATCGACAGGTACCGCAGCAGTTCGCCCATCGTCGGCCCGGCGCCTTCGGCCATCCAGTCGATGATCCAGAGCACGAGCGCCAGCACGAAGGTGGCCGCGCCGGCCACCATCTGGTTCTTCGTCGTGCTCGACACGAAGAGGCCCAGCGAGATGAAGCAACTGCCGAGGAGCAGCAGCCCGAGGTAGCCCGAGAGCAGCGCCGGCCATTCCGGGTCGCCGTAGACGAACAGGAACACCATGTAGGCCATCGTCACGCCGAGGAGCGCCGCGTACAGGCCGACCGCGCCCAGGAACTTGCCCAGCACGATCTCGACGTCGGTCAGCGGCGAGGTGAGCAGGAGCTCGATCGTGCCCGAGCGCTTCTCCTCCGAGTAGGTCCGCATCGTGACCATCGGCAGGATGAACAGGACGATCACGCTCGCGTTCTGGAGCAGCGGGCGGATCATGTGCTGGTTCACGTTCATGCTGGGCGGCGCGCCGCCGAACTGCGACTGCATGCTCGAATTGACGAAGTACTGCAGATAGGCGGCGAAAAACCAGCCGAACAGGAACGCGAACAGGCCCATCATCACCCAGGCCGTCGGCGACGCGAAGTACCCGCGCAGTTCCTTGCCGGCGATGGCCGTGATGTTGCGCACGCTGTTACCCATGAGCCACCTCCGCCGGCGCGTCGGGCGCGCCGGCCTCGCCCGCGCGCGGGCCGTCGGGGCTCTCTTCGGTGGTCAGTTGCAGGAAGATCTCTTCGAGGCTCATCCGCATCGGCCGCAACTCGAGCAGGCCCCAGCCGCGGTCGACCACGGCCCGCGCGACGTCGCGCCGCACATCCCGGTGCGGCGTCGCGTCAATCTCGTACCCGACCGCCGACCCGGCCCGGTCCGACACCACCACGCGATCCACGCCCGGGACCGCGGCGAGCGCGCTCGTCGCGTCCTCGACCCCGTCCACCTGGACGTAGAGCGTCGCGGCGCCGGCCAGTTGCTGGGTCAGGTTGCCAGGCGTGTCCTCGGCCACGACGCGTCCCTTGTTGATGATGACGACCCGCTGGCAGGTCTGGGCGACCTCCGGAAGGATGTGGGTGCTCAGGATGATCGTGTGATCCCCGGCCAGCCCCCGGATGAGGTCGCGCGTCTCGATGATCTGCTTCGGGTCCAGACCCGCCGTGGGCTCGTCGAGGATCAGTACCTCCGGATCGTGGATGAGGGCCTGGGCGAGGCCGACCCGCTGCCGGTAGCCCTTCGAGAGCTTGCCGCAATGCTTGTCGGGGACGTCATCGATTCGCGTGCGCTTCATCACGTGGGCGACGCGCATGGCACGGTCCGCCTTCGACAGACCGGATGTCTTGATCCGGGCGACGAAGTGCAGGTACTCGCGCACCGTCATGTCGGGATAGAGCGGCGGCGTCTCGGGCAGATACCCGGTGCGTCGTTTGGCGTCGATCGGATGGGTGAACAGGTCGAAGCCGGCCACCACCGCCCGGCCGTCGGTCGGCGGCATGTAGCCGGTCAGCACCCGCATGGTCGTCGTCTTCCCGGCCCCGTTGGGGCCGAGGAAGCCGAGAATTTCACCCTTTTCCACGCGGAAACTCACGTCGTCCACGGCGGTGAACGGGCCGTAGCGCTTCGTGAGGTGTTGAACCTCGATCATGCGCTCCCTCTTCCTCGCATCCTGGTTCGCGGTCCCGCCGGCCTGAAGTGGCCGACGGCATTGAACTGAGAATCCTATTTCCGGGCCAAAAGGCGTGTCAATACGGCAGATTCATTGACATCTGCACACTTGCTCATGTATTCATGGGCTATGACGTCTGCCGCACCCTCCACCGTACCCGATTCGGTCCCCGCGTGCGGCCAACAGCACCAGGCCGATCAAGCCGTCCTTCAGACGATCGCCAGCCGACTCTTGTCGGCCGGTACCGTGCGCGACGTCGCGGAGGTCTTCAACTTGCTGGGTGACCCGACACGCGTCCGCATCGTCGATGCGCTCACACACGGCGAGCGCTGCGTCTGCGACCTGGCGTCGCTCGTCGGGCTGAGCGAGTCGGCCGTCTCGCATCAACTGCGCCTCCTCCGGGCCGCCCGGCTGGTCCGTGTTCGGCGTGCGGGCCGGTTGGCCTTCTACGCGCTCGACGACCATCACGTGGTCGGTCTGCTTCGCGACACTTGCCGGCACGTGGAAGAGGAGCCCCGGGCGTGAGCGAGGCCTGCTGCGGCGGCACGTGCGAGCCACCGGTCGTCAGGCCGGCGGCGACACCGTCGTGGTGGCGATCGGGTGGCTGGCCGCGCATGGCGCTTGCGGGCCTGGCCATCGTCGCCGGGTGGATGGTCGGGCTGGCCGGGCGCCCGGACCTTGGCACGCTCGGGTACCTGGTGGCCATTGCGCTCACCATCGGCAGGCCGGCCGGCCGGGCGTGGCAGTCGGTCCGCGCGCGCGTCCTCGACATCAACGTGCTGATGGTCGTGGCCGTCGTCGGTGCACTCATCATCGACGAGCCGCTCGAAGCGGCCGCCGTCGCGTGGCTGTTCGCCGTTGCGCAGTGGCTCGAGAGCCAGAGCCTCGGACGGGCGCGACAGGCCATCCGGTCGCTGATGACGCTCTCGCCCGACATCGCCGTGGTCCGACGGGGTGACGCGGTCCTGGAGCTTCCGGTTGCGGACGTCACGGTCGGCGAGGTCGTCATCGTCAGACCGGGTCAGCGCGTTCCCCTCGATGGCACGGTCGTGCATGGGGTGTCGGCGGTCAACGAGGCGCCGATTACCGGTGAGGCGTGGCCGGTCGAGAAGCGGGACGGCGACGACGTGTTTGCCGGCACGATCAACGGGACCGGGGCGCTCGATGTCCGTGTTGAGCGGCCGGCCGGAGACTCGGCGCTCGCGCGCATCGTGCGGCTCGTCGCCGAGGCCGAGCGGCAGCGCGCGCCGGTGCAGGCGCTGGTGGACCGCTTCGCGCGCTGGTACACGCCGGCGGTGACCGCGCTCGCGGTGCTCCTGGCGATCCTGCCCCCGCTTGTGGCCGGCGCCGACGCAGGGGTCTGGGCGTACCGAGCCATCGCACTCCTCGTCGTGGCCTGTCCGTGCGCGCTCGTGATCTCCACGCCCGTGTCGGTCGTCTCCGGCCTGACGGCGGCGGCACGAGCCGGAGTCCTCATCAAGGGTGGCGTGCATCTCGAGCGCCTGGCGGCGGTCAGGTGTGTCGCCTTCGACAAGACCGGCACGCTCACCGAGGGCCGACTGACCGTCACCGACGTCGTCGGTGTCGGAGACGTGACGAGCGCCGGCGTGCTGGAGGTGGCGGCGGCGCTCGAGGCCCGCTCCGAGCATCCGATTGGCCGGGCCATTGTCGCGCACGCCGAGCGGTCCGGCCTGGCGGTTGCGCCGGGTGCCCAGTACCGCGCCCTGCCGGGCCTCGGTGCCGAGGCCGTGGTCGCCGAGGCGCCGGCGCTCGTGGGCAGTCATCGCCTGTTCGAGGAGCGCGCCCTCTGCACGCCGGCGCTCCATGCGCGCATCGGCGAACTGGAGACGAGCGGCGCCAATCTCGTGGCCGTGGCGCAGGGCGGGGCGCCACTCGGCGTCATCGGGTTCACCGACGAGGTCCGGGCCGGCAGTCGCGAGGCCGTCGCCGCGCTCAGGCGGCAGGGCATCGTCTCGGTCGTCCTGCTGACCGGCGACAGTCCCGCGCACGCCGAGGTCGTCAGGGCGGGGGTTGGCCTCGACGAAGTCCGCGCCGGTCTGCTGCCCGACGACAAGGTGCGCGCCGTGACGGAGCTGCGCCGGCGGCACGGCGCGGTCGCGATGGTGGGCGACGGTGTCAACGATGCGCCGGCGCTGGCGGCGGCCGACGTCGGCATCGCGATGGGGGCGGCCGGCAGTGACATCGCGCTCGAAACGGCCGATGTCGCGCTCATGTCCGACGACCTGTCGCGCCTGCCCTTTGCGCTCCGGCTCGCGCGGGCGACGGTGTCGAACATCCGCGTGAACGTGGCCCTGGCGCTCGGACTGAAGCTGGCGTTCGTCGTCCTGGCCGCCGCCGGGCTGGCCACGCTCTGGATGGCCGTGCTCGCCGACACGGGCGCCTCGATCCTCGTCGTGGCCAACGCCCTGCGCCTGCTCCGACTGGCGCCCGCCGACTGAGCGCGCCGCGTTCGACCGAATGGGCTTGACGAAACCGGGGGGGCGGGTCGCTATAATCGGGCCAGAGCCTGTCTTCAAGGAGTGCGTATGGCGACGTGTCCGGAATGCGATGCCGAGATTGAAGTGGACGATGACGATCTCGACGAAATGGAAGTGGGCGATCCCTGGGACTGTGATGCCTGCGGCAGCCACCTCCGGGTGGTGACGCTGGATCCGCTCGATTTTGACAGCGACGAGGACGCCGACGACGAGGATCTCGAGGACGAGGAAGAAAAGAAGGCCACCGACGAAGACGACGTCGACGAGTTCGACGACGACGACGACGATGACGACGATGACGGCGCCGGAGACTGGGAGGAGTGACGACGACGGCGGTCCCGGGGATCGCGCGCCGGGCGGCTGCACTCGATGCCCACCTGCGGGCTCTGCCGTCCCTGATAGTCGCCTATAGCGGCGGTGTGGACTCGGCCTTCCTGGCCTGGGCCGCAGCCCGTGCCCTCGGCCGCCGTGCGCTGGCCGTGACGGCCGACAGTCCGAGCTACCCGGAACGCCACCGCCAGATGGCGCTGTCGATCGCGTCGACGTTCGGGCTTCAGCACGAAGTCATCCAGACCGACGAGATGGCGCGTCCGGCCTACCGGGCCAACGGCGTGGACCGGTGCTATCACTGCAAGCACGAACTCTACACGGCCCTGACGTCGATGGCCCGCGACCGGGGATTTGCCGCGGTGGCCGACGGCAGCAATGCCGACGACCGCGGCGACTATCGGCCGGGCCGCCGCGCGGCCCGCGACTTCGGCGTCATCAGCCCGCTCGAACAGGCCGAGCTCGGCAAGGACGACATCCGGATGTTGTCGCGCGCGGCCGGGTTGCCCACCTGGGATGAGCCGGCTTCGGCGTGTCTGTCATCGCGGGTGCCGTATCACTCCGAAGTGACCGGCGAGAAACTCCGCGCGATTGAAGCGGCTGAAGACGCCGTCCGTGGCCAGGGCTTCCGCGTGGTGCGCGTCCGACACCACGGCGATCTGGCGCGCATCGAACTGGGGGCGAGCGAACTGGCCCGCGCGGCCGACCCCCTGGTTGCGCAGGCTCTCGACGACGCCATTCGCGCCCTGGGCTTCCGGCGGGTGGAGATCGATCCGCGCGGGTACCGTCTGGGAAGCCTGAACGAAGGCGTCGTCCTCACCCAGGTCTGACCGGCCGGTCGGCCTTTCTCGCCAGACAGAGCAGCGACGAGCCGATGGGCACGTTCGCCCGGCGCAGCCACCAGCCCTCGAGCCGGAGCAACCAGTCGAAGAGCGTGTTGAGCGGCGGCAGGGGCACGGCAAGGTCGGCGTCCGAGGCCTGTTGTGCCCGGCCGGTGAGCCGCTCGAGGGTCCTCGAGGCGAGGGCTACCGGGAACGTCGGCAGGTTGGTGAAGGTCAGTCGCTCGACGACGAACCCGGCGGCTTCGAGTCTGGAGCGCAGGCGTGACGGCGTGTAGCGGCGAACCTCGCGGGTGAGGGTCGAGTGCGACCCGCGCAGGGCGTCGAGGGCCGCCACGTGGAAGACGGCCACACCATTGGGCTCGAGCACACGCCACATCTCGGCCAGGGCCTGTTGTTCGATGTCATCGGGCAGGCAGTAGAGCACGTCGAACGCCGTGGCGGCGACGACGCTCGAATCGGCCAGGGGCAGCGCCGCCACCGTGGCGCGGACCAGACGGTGGCCCCGGCCGCGTGCGGCGGCGAGGCCGGCCGGCGAGAGCTCGACGCCGACGGCGCGGCCGAAACGGGCGAGCCAGTCCAGATTGCGGCCGGTGCCGGCGCCGCAGTCGACGATCGTGGCCCGGCTGTCTGGCGCCAGCGCCGAGGCGAGCAGGTGCCCCGCGTTCCGGCGTAGGGCGCGGAACCAGAAGTGGCGGTCTTCGGCCCGCGCGGTCGCTTCGAGCATCCGGTCCATGGCCCGGGGATTATCCTCCGGGGCCCCGCGGCCGAGAAGTCAGGTGGTGTACGACGGCAGCCGGGTGTGCGCGAGCGCCGTTTCAGCCGACTTTCGTTGACATGCGCCGTGTTCGACCGCTAAGCTCGGCGCAAACTTCCCGCGCGCGCGCGTTGTGGCTGTTTCCTTGCAGGGAGTGTGTGATGACCCGATTTCGTCCCCTGGCTCTGTTCGCGGCAGCTGGACTTCTGGCCGTGACCGTCGCGTGCGGTGGCAATCCGCCGCCAGAAGCGCCGCCGCCACCGCCGCCACCGCCTCCGCCTCCGGCCCAGCAGGCGCCCCCGCCGCCGCCCCCGCCACCTCCACCGGCCCCGGCCCCCGTGCCTCCGGCACCGCCGTCCGAGGAAGAGGTGTTTGCGCGGATGTCACTGGAGGAACTGAACGACGCCCGGCCGCTCGAGGACGTGTATTTCGACCTCGACCGGGCGGAACTGAGCGACGCGGCGCGGGCGAGCCTCCAGAAGAACTCGACGTGGATGCGGCGCTGGACGTCGACGCGCATCCTGATTGAAGGTCACGCCGACGCCCGCGGCACATCCGAGTACAACCTTGCGCTCGGCGAGCGCCGCGCGGCCTCGGTGCGCGACTACCTCGCAAGCCTCGGGATCGACGCTTCGCGCATCAGCGTGGTCAGCAAGGGCGAGGAAGACCCCGTCTGCATGGAGGACGGCGAGGCCTGCTGGTCGCGCAACCGGCGCGGCCACTTCACCGTGACGGCGAAGTAGACGAGCGATCGAGGATCTCGGCTGCGATCCGACGCGCGGCAGCTCGCGGGTCGGACGCAGCCGTGATCGGCCGTCCCACCACCAGGTACGAACTGCCCGCCGCCATCGCTCCAGCTGGCGTCATCGTCCGCTTCTGATCGTCGCCCGCTGTCAGGGCGCCCCCGCGCGCCGCCGCCAGGTCCGCGCTTGCTCCCCGTATCCCCGGCGTCACGATCAGGAAGTCCCGGCCGCAGGCCTCACGGATGGCTCCGGTCTCCTGCGGCGAGGCCACGACGCCGTCGAGCCCGGCCGATTCGGCCAGCCGCGCCAGCCGGACGACGTGATCGAGCGGCGAGGCCGTCACACCGATTGCATCGAGCGCTGCCCGATCGAGGCTCGTCAGCACCGTGACGGCGATGACGAGCGGCCGGCCGGCCGCATCGCCGGCGGCCCAGCGGGCGGCTTCGAGCATGGCCGGGCCGCCCGAGGCGTGCACGTTGACCATCCACACACCCAGGTCGCACGCCGAGTGGACCGCGCCCGAGACCGTGTTGGGAATGTCGTGGAACTTCAGGTCGAGGAAGACGCGGTCGCCGGCCTCGACGAGTGTGCGGACAAAGCCCGGGCCTGTCGCGGTGAAGAGCTGGCTGCCGACCTTGAGCCCGCCAACCTCGCCCCGGACCTGGTCGGCCAGCGCCCTGGCGCCGGCCTCGGTCGGCACGTCGAGCGCGACGAGGATCGGGTTCATGCCGGTTCCGGGTGGCCGAGGTCGAGGGCCCCGACCAGGTCGGCTGCGCGCCCGATGTCGTGCCGCTCGAGGTACGTGTCGAGTCCCGAGAGCAGCCGCGTCCAGATGAAGGGGTCGACGAAGTTTGCGGTGCCGACCTGCACCGCGGTTGCGCCGGCCAGCATGAACTCGACCACGTCGTCGGTCGTCGCGATGCCGCCCATGCCGATGACAGGGAGCTTGACGGCCTGGGCGCACTCCCAGACCATCCGGACGGCAATGGGCCGGATGGCGGGTCCGCTGAGGCCGCCGAGCACGTTGGTGAGCTTCGGCCGGCGGGTCTCGACGTCGATGGCCATGGCGAGAAACGTGTTGACGAGCGACACGGCGTCGGCACCGGCCTCTTCGGACGCGCGGGCAAACGAGGCGACATCGGTCACGTTGGGGGTGAGCTTCGGGATGATCGGCAACGACGTCACCTTGCGGACTGCCGATACGACGTCGTGCGTGCCCGTGAGGCTGCAACCGAACTGGAGGCCGCCTTCCTTGATGTTCGGGCACGAGATGTTCAGTTCGAGCGCGGCGACGCCCTCCGCGTCGGACAGCACGCGCGCCACCTCACAGTACTCGTCGATCGTCGAGCCGCAGATGTTGACGAACACCGTCGCGCCCAGCCGCCGCAACTCAGGCAGCCGTTCGGCCACGAACCGGTGCACGCCGATGCCCTGCAGGCCGATGGCGTTCAGCATGCCCGCCGGCGTTTCCACGATGCGGGGCGGCGCGTGCCCGTCGCGCTCGGCGAGAAACAGGCCCTTGACGGCGACCCCGCCGAGCGTCGACAGGTCGATGGCCCCGGCGTACTCGACGCCGTAGCCGAAGCAACCCGACGCGGCGATGAGCGGATTTGTCAGTCGAAGCGAGCCGATCTGAACGGTCAGGTCGCGCATGGCTCAGTGCCCCGCGGGCAGGGCCTCCCAGACGAGGGTCGAGGCGTCGAAGACCGGCCCTTCGAGGCACGAACGCACGAACCTGCCGCGCTCGCCAGCCTGCACGCGGACGACGCAACTGTAGCAGCCGCCCATTCCGCAGCCCATCACCGGTTCGAGAGAGACGAACACCGGGGCGTCGCGGTGGGCCGCAAGCGCCGAGACGGCCCGCATCATCGGCGTCGGCCCGCAGGCGTAGATCGTGACGGGCCGGCCGTCGAGGGCGTCGAGGGCCTGCTCGAGCGGACCGGTGATCCGGCCGTGCGCGCCGCGGCTGCCGTCGTCGGTCGAGAGTGACAGGCGGGCGCCCAGCCGCTCGAACAGGTCCGTGCGGTAGAGCGCCTCAGCCGTGCGGGCGCCGTAGAAGAGCGTCATCGACGTGCCCCGCAGGGCCAGGGCCTCGGCCAGCGTCGCAAACGGCGCCAGGCCCACACCGCCCGCCACCATCCACGCCTCGGCCGGCGGATCGACCGGCGCGAACGGCTGGCCGAGCGGGCCGAGGACGTCGACGCGCGTGCCCGGCTCGGCGCGGTACAGCCACCCGGTGCCGACGCCGGCGATCTTGTTGAGCAGGCTGATGCCACGCGGCTGTCCCGCGTCGTCGCGGAGAATCTCGAAGACGGAGAACGGACGCCGCAGGAGCGGATCGAGGCCCGGTCGCACCCGGACCATCACGAATTGACCGGGCCGCGTCAGGCGCGCGACGGCTGGCGCAGCCAGTGACAGGACGTTGAACTCGGGCGACAGTCGGACATTCTCCAGGACCTCGGCCGACACATCGACGATCACGATCGAAAGTATACGGGGTCGGAGGTCGACCTGTGGAAAACTCCGATGCCATGGGGGCGCCGCGGCGATGCACTACCTGCGCATGCTGACCAACGCGGCGACGGGCGGCGTGCTGGTCGCCACCTACCTGTTCGTCCTCGTGCTCCAACTGAACCCGCAGGTCTCGCTGCCGTCGGAGACCGCCGGCGGATGGTTTGTGGCGCTCCTCTCGCTGTACGGTCCGGTGCTCGGCCTCGGCCTCTTCTTCCTGCTCGTGGCGCGCGAACTGCTCGGCACGGTCGCGCTCCGGCCGGCGTGGCTGAGCCTCCGGCTGCTCGCCTGGCTTGGCGCCTTCGGCGCGGCCGGTGCGGCGGTCGTCACGTGGGCCAATCTCGAGGCCTTCCGCGCCATTCTGACCGAGGGGGCCGCCGAACGGATGCGCCAGGGCGCGGTGGCGACGACCGTCTCGGCCGCCGTGCTGTTCATCATCGCGCTACTGCGGTACTCGTTCGGCCGCCGCGGCACCCGGCCGATGGCTGTCCTGCTCTCGGTCACCCTCGTGCTGTCGCTCGTGACGCCGCTCGGGCTGCGTGGGCTGGGCGAGCTGGCCGTACCGGCCGACCGGCGGACCCGGCCGGCCAGGGCGGCCGGGTCGGGACCGCGCGTGCGGCTCGTGCTGCTCGACGGTGCCTCGCTCGGGTTCATCCGACAGCGCGTGGCCGTCGGGCGGCTCCCGACCTTTGCCCGGCTTCTGGACCAGGGGGCGTCGATCGACCTCGCCACGCTTCGGCCCACCCAGGCTGCTCCGGTCTGGGCGGCGGCCGCCACCGGCAAATTGCCGCCGAAGAACGGTGTCCGGTCCGCGGCCGTCTACGAAGTGGCGGCCGACGAGCCCGATCCGGTCAGCCTGCTGCCGAACCACGTCTTCGCCGGTTCGCTCGTCCAGCAGCAGTTCGTCCGGCAGTCGGCCGTCACGGCCGCATCGCTCACCGCCCGCCCGCTCTGGGCCATTCTGGCCGACCATGGCCTGGCGGCCGGGATCGTGGGCTGGCCCCTGACCTACCCGGCCCGGACCGATCGCGGCTACATCGTGAGCGACCGGTTCGACGAGTCGGCCAGTTCGCCGCTGCGGCTGGATGACTCGAATGCGGCCGAGCCCACCAACGCGATTGCCGCGGCGCGCGAGCTTTTCGATGACTGGCTGGCCCGCCCCTGGCAGGACGTCGTCACGGCGGTGTCTGCCGATGAGGCCGAGCCGGCCGGCCTGATGCCGGCGCGGTGGGACCAGGCGTATGCGGCGACCGCGGCGCGTCTCGAAGGACAGTTTTCGCCGCGGCTCATGGCGCTGCGTCTCGAGGGGCTGGCCTCGTTCGGTCACGCGCACCTGCAGGACGCACAGCCGACGCTCTTCGGTCAGGTCCGGAGCGAGGGGCCGCAACCGCCGGTCCTCGACCGGTACTACGCACGGGTGGATGAGCTCATTGGCACCGAGGTCAACCGGCTGGCTCCCGGCGACCTGCTGCTGGTCGTCTCCGGGTTCGGCATGGCCCCGACACCGCTGCCGGCACGTCTGGTGGCACGCCTCCTCGGTCGTCCCCCGCTCGGCGGCACGCACGACTCGGCACCCGACGGCTTCCTCATCGCCTACGGCACGCAGGCCGCGACGGGGACGTTCCGGCGCGGATCGATTGTCGACCTCGTGCCGACGGTGCTCTACTACCTCGGCCTGCGCGTGGGACGGGACATGGACGGGTTTGCGCGGACCGATCTGTTCCTGCCCGTGTTCACGCGCGACCGGCCGGTGGCGTATGTCGCGACGCACGAACGGTAGGCGCGTGTCACCCGTGCTAGACTGTCTCAGCTCTTTAACGCGGTCCTGAGAGACCGCGAAGAGGTGTCCATGTCCAGCCTTCGCTCACACTCCACGTCTGTCGACCCGGGGGCCGCATGCCGATCGTGATGGATGCGGATCGGATTGCCCGCAGCCTGACCCGGATTGCCCACGAAATCGTCGAGCGCAACCGGGGCGTCGAGGATCTCGGGCTCATCGGCATTCACACGCGCGGCGTGCCGATTGCGGCACGGCTCGCCACGGCGATCCAGGCCATCACGGGGACCGAGGTGGCGACCGGCGCGCTCGACATCGCGCTCTATCGCGACGACCTGATGCGC
>DATKDF010000150.1:0-7714 GCA_035512795.1 Vicinamibacterales bacterium | reverse complement strand
CGACGCGCATCGCGGCATGCACGTAGGCGCCGTACGAGACGATCGAGATGTCGCCGCCCGCTCGCCGCACGGCGGCACGGCCGACCGGCAGCGGCGGCGGGGGTTCGGCACCTATCGCCTGCCTGATGCGCGGATCCCGGTAGAGCGCGATGTGCTCGTAATAGAGGACCGGATCGGCGTCGGCCACCGCCGACGCCATGAGCGCGCGCGCGTCGTACGGCGTCGACGGCACGCAGATCTTGAGACCCGGCGTCCGGTAGAACCACGGCTCGGTGTTCTGCGAGTGATACGGTCCGGCATGGCGCAGGCCGCCCCAGGGCATGCGCACCACCATGGGCACGTCCCCGCCCCATCGATACCGGATCTTCGCGGCGTTGTTGACGAGCTGGTTGAAGCCCGTCGCGACGAAGTCGTTGAACTGCATCTCGCCAATCGGCCGCAGCCCGGCCAGCGCCGCGCCGATGCAGGCGCCGAGCACCGCGCCTTCGGCCAGCGGCGAGTTGATGATGCGCGCGCCGTGCTTCGCGAGCAGGGGCCGCAGCAGCAGGAACGCATTGCCGTAGGCGCCTCCGACGTCTTCGCCGAACACGAACACCCGCTCGTCGGCCTCGAGTGCGTCGCCCACGCCGTGCATGACGGCCTCGAGAAACGTCATGCCCTTCCGATCGAAGGGTGGCGCGTCCTCGACGACGAGCGCCGGCGGCGTCACCGGCGCCGACCCATCCCGTTCGAGCCATTCGACCCGTGTGCGATCCACCGGATCGGTGGCAAAGACGCCGACCGTCACCCGCGCCGGATCCGGCCAGGGTGCGGCAACGACGGCCCGGGCCTCGGCCTCGACCAGCGCCTCGGCCTCCGCCTTGAACCGCTCGACGTCACCCGGCGTCACGAGGCCCCGCGCGGCCAGCCGCGCGGCATACCCCGCAATCGGATCGCGCGTGCGCCAGAACTCGTAGAGCTCCGGATTCGCGTAGGCCTGGCCCGACAGCGTCGCGTAGTCCCACGACGCCGGCGGCTCCTTGCCGAGGTACAGCATGTCGTCATGATGCGCATGCCCGCACATCCGCATCGTCACCAGTTCGATGAGCGTCGGGCCGCCGCCGGCGCGCGCCCGGTCGGCCGCCCAGGCGAACGCAGCAGCCACGACATCCGGATCGGTGCCATCCACCGTGAAGCCCGGCATGCCGTAGCCGACCGCCTTGTCGGCGAACACCCGCACGGCAGACTGCTCGGACACCGGGGTCGACAGCGCCGTCTGGTTGTTCTCGAGACAGAAGATGACCGGCAACCGCCGCGCGGCACACAGGTTGATGGCCTCGTGCCACTCTCCCAGGGACGACCCGCCCTCGCCGATGAACGACACCGCCACGCGCGGCGCACCAGTCCGGGCGAACGCGAGGCCGAGGCCGGCTACCGTCAGACTGCTCACCGCCAGCGGCGCCGCCGCCGGCAGAATGCCCCAGCCGAAGTCGCCGATGTGCAGATCGCGTCCGTCCATCGGTGGACCGGCCTTGCCCATCTGCGCGTTGAGGATCATCCGGACGGTGTCGGGTGTCGGTCGCATCGCGATCGCCGCCCCGACGTCGCGGATGATCGGACCGACGACATCGCCCTGCCAGGTGCCGTCGCCAGCCCGCCAGGCCTCGCCGCGACGCAGGCGGATGGCCGCCGCGTAGATCGCCTCCTGTCCGAGCGACCGGAATCCCTTGCCCTGGAAGGGCGTCTGGCCGTATCGCACTTCGGAGTTCAGGAAGAACTGCTTCAGCCGGTTGTCGACGGCGCGGGTGAGGATCATGCCGCGCAGAATCTCGAGGCGCTCCTCATCGCCGAGCCCCGCCGCGAGCGCCTCACGCGCCAGGAACCCGTCGCACGCGTCCACGAGCGCCCGGGCCGCCTGCCCGAGCCGGGTGCCGACCGTAACGCCGGGCGTCGTCTCGAGCCGCTCGTCGAGGTTGGCGCCCGCAAAGGCCGCCGAGAGGTCCTGACCCACCGGTCCGCGTAACGCGTCGATCGCCTCGGCCGTCGTCGCCGGCCGGCGCGCCGCCCGGTCGAACGCGCGCGCCGCCAGGGGCCACGCAAACGGGTGCTGTTCGGCAACGAACGCCAGAAACCGGTCGCGGAGAGTCACAGTGCTGAATACTAGTTCAGCGAATTAGCGAACTGGCCATGTCTCTGCTGACCGAACTGCCCGGCGCCCTGGTCATGGCGCCGATGACGAAGGGCTCAAACCTGCCGTATCGCCGGCTGTGTGTCGAGTTGGGAGCGCGCGTGCTCGTGAGCGAAATGGTCGTGGCACGCCGGCTGAAGCAGCGGCGACGGGGCGAGTTCGCGCTCATCCGGCGGGCGCCGGAGGAACCGTGCTTCGGGGTGCAACTGGCCGGCAACCGGCCCGACGAGGTCGCCTGGGCGGCCGCGCTGGCCGAGGCACGCGGGGCCGACTTTGTCGACCTGAACCTCGGCTGCCCCATCGATCATTTCACGCGCAAGGGACTGGGTGCGGCGCTGGCCCGTCAGCCCACCCGGGTCCGCCGCATCGTCGAAGCGATGTGCGCGGCCGTGCAGGTGCCGGTCACCGTCAAGATTCGGCTGGGCTGGAGCGCCGACAAGAAGAACTACCTGGCCCTGGCGCAGGCGGCCGTCGACGGCGGTGCGTCGGCTCTCACCGTACACGGCCGGACACGGGAGGCACGGTATCGCCATCCCGCCGACTGGGACGCAATCGCGGAGGTGGTCGCGGCCGTCGCCGTACCGGTCGTCGGCAACGGCGACCTCCTCTTCGCGCACGAGATCCACGATCGGCGCGCCCGGACCGGCGTGGCTGCCCTGATGACCGCGCGCGGGGCGCTCATCAAGCCCTGGATCTTTCGCGAGGCCACCGACGGGCACCACGACATCACGGCCGACGAGCGCCTGGCGATCTATCGCCGGTACGTCACGCTCGCCCTCTCCCACTGGGGCGACGATGAGCACGGGCGGACCCGGCTGCGCGAATTCCTCCGCTGGCATGCGGGATTCTGGTGCCGCTATGCGCCGCAGCGGCCCGACGGGTCGTGGCCATCGATGCAGGCGCGCGAGTCGTCGTTCGTGCCGCGCTCGTCGCTCGAGGCGCTCCTCGCGCGGTCGGATGACGCCGCGCTCGACTACGTCACCGACGAGCTGTTGTGCGGCGGCGACCTGTCGTCGCCGCCGGCGGTTGCCGCCGCCGAAACGCCGGTCGAGATCGAACCGGAAGGCTGATCGGCCCGTCACGTCGCGTCACGACCGAGCGCGCTGAAGACGGCCGCCAGGCTCGAGCGCTTGACGTTCCAGGCGCCGGGTGGCATCCCGAGAAACGCGCGGAAGTCGCCGATGAGGTGCGCCTGGTCGTAGAAGCCGTGCTCGGCCGCCAGCGTCGCCCACGTCACATCGGGCCGATCCTCGGAGAGCGCGCCGAGCACCTCCTGAAACCGGACGATGCGCAGGAACTGCTTGGGCGACAGGCCGACATGATCGCGGAACGCGCGTTCGAGCTGCCGGGGGCTCGATCCGACGCGGACGGCCAGGTCGTCCACCCGGCAGAGCCCGCGCGATCGGAGCGCCAGATCGACTGCCGGTGACGGCGGCCGCCCGCCAGCCCGGGCGGCAACCGGCTGGAGCACCGCGTCGAAGGCCGCCACCATCGCCGCCGGCCCGGGGCGGTCGAGCACGTCGCAGGCCAGTGCCGAGGCCAGCGCCGGGGCGACCGACCCGAGGTCGCAAATGCGATCGGTCAGCTCATGCGCCGGCACGCCCGTCAGCAGACGCGCGGCGTGCGGCCGCAGGCGGGCGCCCAGCACCCGGGCGTGCCCTTCGGGGCGCACATCGACGGCACGAGTCGCCTGCCCGGCGACGAGGACCCGCGCCTGAGGCGTCAGCGCGCCGGTCGCCGCCCGCTCGACGAACGGGTCGCCGGCGTGCAGGATGATCTCGACCCGGCCGTCTGGTGGAATCGGATCCGCCGCGACGCTCCCGGCCGGCCCCTCGAGCCACCAGAAGCGCTCGACGAACGGCGCGAGCGGGGCCGACGGATGGAATTCGCGGTAGTGCATCCACGAGCATTCTACCGATGCGGCTGGCGGGCGGTTCCCGGGTGAGACCACCGTGATATCGTTGCCCCGTCTTCTCGGAGGCTGGGGTGTCCGATCTGAATGCCACCCTGCCACTGCGCCGCTTCGGAGAAACAACCCGTCGCGACGCCTGGTGGGTGCAGTCCGCCGTCACATTCGCTGTTTTTTCTGCCTTCATCATCTATTCGACCTGGGCCAGCTACGAGGCGGCCAACTTCGAGTACGGACCGTACCTGTCGCCGATGTACTCGCCGCTGCTGTTCGGCCCCTCGGCACACTCGTGGTTCGGCGGCCCGTTCCAGCCCGAGTGGTGGCCCGGCTTTCTCCGCTACTCGCCGGCCGTCCTGATCCTCTGGGCGCCGGTGGGCTTCCGGCTCACCTGCTACTACTACCGTGGCGCCTACTACAAGGCGTTCTGGGCCGACCCGCCCGGCTGCGCCGTCGGCGAGCCCCGGTCGAACTACCGGGGCGAGCGCTCGTTCCCCCTCGTCATCCAGAACATCCATCGCTACTTCCTGTACGTCGCCGTGGTCTTCATCGGCATCCTGTCCTACGACGCCTGGCTCGCGCTGTGGTTCCCGGCCGACGGATCGCCGGTGCTCCAGCCCGGCGCGCCGACCGAGTTCGGCATCGGCGTCGGCACGATCGTGCTGCTCCTGAACGCCGTGTTCCTCGGCTGCTACACGTTCGGCTGCCACTCGCTGCGGCACCTCATCGGCGGCGTGAAGGATGTGCTGTCCGGCCACCCGGTCCGTAAGAGCGCGTACGACTGCGTGAGCTGCCTGAACCGCTGGCACATGAAGTGGGCGTGGGTCAGCCTGATCTGGGTCGGTTTCACGGATCTCTACGTCCGGATGTGCGCGATGGGTATCTGGACGGACGTTCGCCTATTCTGAATTCAGCGGATTAGCGAATTCGACGCCGCCTGCACCCCATGTCTGACTTCCCTGTCCTCTCCCACGATGTGCTGGTCATCGGCGCCGGTGGCGCCGGGTTGCGCGCGGCCATTGAAGCGTCGGCGGCCGGCGTCACGGTGGGCGTCATCACCAAGTCGCTCCTCGGCAAGGCGCACACGGTCATGGCCGAGGGCGGCGTGGCGGCGGCGATGGCCAACGTCGACGACCGCGACAACTGGCGCGTCCACTTCGCCGACACGATGCGCGGCGGCCAGTACCTGAACAACTGGCGCATGGCCGAGCTGCACGCCCGGGAGGCGCCCGAGCGCGTCCGCGAACTCGAAGCCTGGGGCGCGGTGTTCGACCGCACGCCGGACGGCCGCATCCTCCAGCGCAACTTCGGCGGTCATCGCTACCCGCGTCTCGCGCACGTCGGCGATCGCACGGGGCTCGAGATGATCCGCACGCTCCAGGATCACGGCATTCATCGCGGCATCGACGTGCACATGGAACACACCGTCGTCGCGCTCCTCACCGACGACGGACGCGTCAACGGCGCGCTCGCGTACGACCGCGAGCGCGGCCGCTTCAAAGTCTTCCACACCAGGGCCGTCGTCATGGCGACCGGCGGTCTCGGCCGCGCGTTCCGCATCACGAGCAACTCGTGGGAGTACACGGGTGACGGCTACGCGCTCGCCTACGAGGCCGGCGCCGCGCTCCAGGACATGGAGTTCATCCAGTTCCATCCGACCGGCATGGTCTGGCCGCCGTCGGTCAAGGGCATTCTCGTCACCGAGGGCGTGCGTGGCGAAGGCGGCATCCTGGTCAACAAGGACGGCCGCCGCTTCATGTTCGACGACATCCCGGAGAACTACCGGAGCTCGACGGCCGACAACGAGGAGGAGGGCTGGCGGTACGTCACGGGCGACAAGTCCGCACGGCGTCCGCCGGAACTGCTCACGCGCGACCACGTCGCGCGGTGCATCATGCGCGAGGTCAAGGCCGGCCGCGGCAGTCCCCATGGCGGCGTGTTCCTCGACATCGCCTGGATCAGGAAGCACATCTCGAACGCGCCCGAACACATCAAGCGGAAGCTGCCGAGCATGTACCACCAGTTCAAGCAGCTGGCCGACCTCGACATCACCGAGAAGCCGATGGAGGTCGGACCGACGACGCACTACACGATGGGCGGCATCCGGGTCGATGGCGACACGCAGATGTCGACCGTGCCGGGCCTGTTTGCCGCGGGCGAGGCTGCGGCCGGTCTCCACGGCGCGAATCGCCTCGGCGGCAACTCGCTGTCGGATCTCGTGGTGTTCGGCAAACGGGCCGGCGAGTACGCGGCCGCGTTCGCCAGGCAGCACAGCGCCGGCACGGTCAACGACGGCCCGGTGAGCGCGGCCGCGACGCGTGCGCTCGCGCCGTTCGAGCGCGGCAGCTCCGGCGAAAACCCCTACGCGGTCCAGCGCGATCTGCAGGACATGATGCAGGATCTGGTGGGCATCGTGCGCACCGAAGGCGACCTGCAGGAGGCACTCGTCCAGATTGCGAAGCTCTCCGAGCGCGCCACCCGGGTCGGGATCGACGGCAACCGCGAGTTCAACACGGGGTGGCACACGGCCATCGACCTGCCGAGCCTGCTCGTCGTCTCCGAGGCCATCGCGCGCGCAGCGATCGAACGCAGGGAAAGCCGCGGCGCGCACTTCCGCGAAGACTTCGACAGGAAGTCCGATGACTTCTCGACGTTCAACTTCGTCGTACAGAAAGGCGCCGACGGGGCCATGACGTTGCGGCGCGAGCCGATTCCGTCGATGCCGCCCGAACTCCAGCAGGTGGTCGAGGAGAACAAGTAGCGATGGCGACGCAAACATTCCGTCTCTGGCGCGGCGAACGGGGCACCGGCCAGCTCCGGGAGTACTCCATTGCCGTCGAGGAAGGCATGGTCGTCCTCGACGCCGTGCACGCCATCCAGGCCGAACAGGCGTCGGATCTCGCCTGCCGCTGGAACTGCAAGGCCGGCAAGTGCGGCTCCTGCTCGGCCGAGATCAACGGCCACCCCAAGCTGATGTGCATGACCCGCCTCAACTCGCTGCCCGCGGGTGAGCCCGTCACCGTCGAGCCGATGCGGACGTTCCCCCACATCAAGGACCTGGTCACCGACGTCTCGTGGAATTTCGAGGTCAAGAAGCGCATCAAGGCCTTCAAGCCGCGGCCACCCGACGCGCCCGACGGCAGCTGGCGCATGCAGCAGGCCGACATCGACCGCGTGCAGGAATTCCGCAAGTGCATCGAGTGCTACCTCTGCCAGGACGTCTGCCACGTCCTGCGTGACCACCACAAGCACAGCGAGTTCGTGGGCCCGCGCTTCTATGTCTACGCCGCAGCCCTCGAGATGCACCCGCTCGACACCGAGGACCGGGTGGAGGAACTGAAGGACGCGCACGGCATCGGCTACTGCAACATCACGAAGTGCTGCACGACGGTCTGCCCCGAGCACATCACGATCACCGACAACGCGATCATTCCCCTCAAGGAGCGCGTGGTCGACCGGTTCTACGACCCGGTCAGCAGACTGCTCAGGATGTTCCGAAGCTAGAGGTCCGATGGTCCTGGGGTTCTGAGGTCCTGGGGTTCGGTTCGGTGCCGAGACCCTATACTTCGCGTATGCCCGGTCTTCACCACGTGCTCGGCCCGGTCGTCTGCCTGTTGGCGCTGGCCGCGACCTCGACGCCT
>DATKDF010000149.1:0-5633 GCA_035512795.1 Vicinamibacterales bacterium | reverse complement strand
ATCCGCCTCGTGGTTCCGTCCTTCCACGGCCGTCGGCCGCCGGCCCCTCCGGGGCCGGCGACGCCCGCTCATCGCCGTGACACTGTGATCCCCGTCACGCCCTCCACGTCTTCACGGCCTTCATGTGAAAACGATCCGGCGGGGGCCCGAGCCAGCCCGCCTCGCCGTGTGCTCCCCTCCCTCGGCCTTCTGGCCCCGTTCGGTGTCTAATCAGGACACACGAGGAGCACATGTCGACCCTGACGCACCGCGTGGCTCTGGTAGGAGCTTTCTGTGCAGCTGTCTGCGCGTCGGCGGACGTTGCCCGTGCCCACCCGGCAGCCGGACAGACCGTTACCGTCACCAACCCCTCGCCGCCGGGGCAGGCGGTGACCCAGACGACCGGCACCGGTGTCATCAGCGGCGTCGTCGTCGACTCGGCCACGGGCGAGCCGATCCCCGGCGCCGTCGTGTACATCAGCGCGTCGGGCCAACGGCGGATCGGGCAGCAGAGCCGCCAGATCACGGACAGCCGGGGGCGCTTTGCGTTCGTGGAAGTGCCGGCGTTCGAGCAGATCTCGGTCTCGGCCAGCCGCGCGGGGTACGTCGAGGACGAACCGAGTGCGCCACCCGGCTTGAGTTCCCCCGGCGACATTTCGCTCCCGGACGGTGGCTGGGTCAGCAACGTGAGGATTGGGATGTTGCGACTCGGATCGGTCGGGGGAGAGGTCCTCGACGAAGCCGGCGAGCCGGTGGTGGGCGTGACGGTCCGCGTCCTGGCTCTTGTGCCAATCGCGGGCCGCGAGCGGCTCGCCGCCGGGCCGTCCACGAAGACCGACGACCGCGGCCGTTATCGGGTGGCCAACCTGCGACCGGGCCGGTACGTCGTGAACGTGCCGTCGGTGCAGGCCTCGGTGCCGCTCGGCGCGACCTCGGCTATCGTCGGCGGATACACTGACGAGCGGATCGCGACGGCGCGTTCGCGCGGACAGACGGTGACGATTCCGAACGAACAGGCGCTCGAGACCGACGTCGCACGCCTCATGCTCGGTTCGTTTCCGCTGCCACCACCTCGAGTGGGCGGTGAGGTCCGCGCCTACCCCGCGATGTTCCACCCGGCTGCGACGGCGCGGGCCGAGGCAGCGGCGATCGACCTGGCCGCGGGCGATCATCGCGCACAGGTCGACGTCCGCCTGGTGCCGGTGGGCGCGGTGCCGGTAACCGGCCGCGTCGACGGACCACCGGAGGCCCTTGCGGGCCTGACGCTTCGACTGCTGGCCGCGGGCCAGGAGGAACTGGGTGTCGGCTCCGAGACGGCAACCGCGCTCGTGGCCAGTGACGGCACGTTTGCGTTCGCCCTCGTGCCGGCGGGACGGTACACGCTCGAGGCCCCGGTCGGCTTCAGCGAGTACCAGTTCAGCATGCCCGGCCCGTTCGCGAGGCCGATTGGCGCACCGCCCGGCAACCTCGGTTCGTCATCGTTCACCGACGACGTCGAGACCGGGCCACCCGGTGCGAGAATCAGCACCACACGTTTCGGCACTGCCCGAACGATGGCGGGGCGCACGACGATCGTCGTCGGCGACGCGCCGCTCACGGGCGTCGTGCTGCGCCTGCAGCCCTTCGGGCGCCTCGACGGCCGCGTGCAGTTCGAATACGACCCGACCGTCGAGAAACCGGCACAGCCGCCGTTCGTGATCCTCCGGGCCGAACCCGTGGACGGCAGCCCGGCGCTCGGCCTGCTCCGAGAATCAACGGATCGTGAAGACCCGAGCCGGCCGTTCTCGTTCCAAGGCATCCAGCCTGGCGCCTACCTGGTCCGGGGCAGCGCCGGTCAGTGGCGCATCAAGTCGATCACGGCCGGCGGGCGCGATTACACCTCCGCGCCGTTCGACTTCACGACGACGCCGGCGTTCGACGACGTCGTCGTCACGATGACCAACGTGCCGACGTCGCTCTCCGGTTCGGCGCGCGACGCACGGTCGGCGCCGGCGGTCGGCGTCCGCGTCGTGGTCTTCCCCGTCGAGCGGGAGCAGTGGACGCACTACGGCATGTCGCCGCCGCGGATCCGATCGGCGCTCACGAACAACCTGGCCGGATACCGGATCGAGGGCCTGCCGGCGGGCGACTACTTCGTCGCGGCGATCCCGGCATCGATTCGCTCCTGGCGGGGCGAAGGCGCTGCGTTCTTCGAACGCATCGCCAGATCTGCGCGCCGCGTCACCGTCCGCTGGGGCGAGCCCGCGACGCTCGACCTTCTGGCAACCGAGGTAGCGCGATGACGCCGCGGCACGCGCTGCTGGCGTTCGTGGCCCTGGCCGTCGTCACCTCACCTCTCACGTCGCCATCGATCGGGGGCCAGGCGCGCGATCGCGTGGTAGAGCCGACGGGATCGGCGGTCATCGCGGGACGCGTGGTCGCCGACGTGGAGCCGGCGGGACCGATGCGCCGCGCCCTCGTCACGGTGGCCGGTGGCGGGCTTTCGAGCAGCCGTTCGGCGATCACCGGTGATGACGGGCGTTTCGCCATCGGCGGCCTTCCGGCCGGCCGGTACACGGTGACGGCGCAGAAGCCGGCCTTCCTGGCGGCGGCGTTCGGGGCCCGGCGACCGGGCAGGGCCGGCACGCCCATCGTGGTCGTCGACGGCCAGCAGACGGACATCGAGATTCGCATCGCTCGCGGAGCGGTCGTCGAAGGCGTCCTCCGTGACGAGGCCGGACGGCCGATCGTGGGCGCCGAGGTGCAGGCGGTCGATCCGAAAGACCCCGGCAGTTTCGGCATGCCGCTCGACACGAACCCCAGAACGGCCACAACCGACGACCGGGGGCTGTACCGCATCTACGGTCTGAGGCCGGGCACGTATGTCATCGCGACGTCGATCACGGCCATCGGCACAGGCGAACTCGGCCGGCGTCGCGACGCCGAGGTCGACGCGATCATCGAAGCCGCGCGCCGCCGGGCGACGCAGGCGGGTGCGCCGTTCACGCCGCCCGCGCCGCCGCCCGTCGTCGGCTACCCGCTTACCTACTACCCGGGTGTCGGCGACTTCGGCTCCGCCATGCGCATCGACCTCCGGGCTGGCGACGAGCGCCTGGGCCTGGACTTCGCCGTCGTCCCATCCGCGGCCGTCTCTGTCGACGGCGTCGTCGCACGTTCCGACGCCGAGCCGCCCTCAGCCGTTTCGCTGAGCCTCGACCTCGACGGACCTCGCGTCTTCCGGAGTGGCACCGCGCCGTCGCTCGAGCAGCCGCCCGACGACCAGGGACGATTCAGGTACACCGGCATCCTGCCCGGGCACTACCGCATCTACGCGAGGTCGCGTGCGACGACCGGCTCCCCCGCCGGGCCGATCGGCCTCTCCGGACGCGGCGGGATGCCCCCGGCGACGCGGTCGACGAGTGGCCCGGTCCCTTTGTTCGCGATCGCGGAGTTCGACGTCCTGGGACAGGACATCTCTGGACTGTCGCTCCTCCTTGTGCCTGGCGTCATACTCAATGGCCGCGTCGTGTTCGACGGGGCGGTCGCGACAAACCCACCGGCAGACCTCAGTGCGGTGCGCATCAACGTCCGCCTGCCGCGCGGCAGCTACTCATCGATGATGGGTGGAACGACGATGGGCACCTCGCTCGTCGGCGTGGCGACGACGTCGGCCGCGAAGGACGGGACGTTCGTGGTCCGCGGCATCGCGCCAGGCGAATACCGGTTCAGCGTCAATGTGCCTGACGCGATCGCCGAACGATGGTGGCTGCGCTCGGCGATGCTCGGCGACCGCGACCTGCTCGACGCGCTCCTCGAGGTCGATCAGGCCGATCTGGCCGACGTCGTCCTCACCTTCACCGACCGCCGCACGGAACTCGCCGGCACGCTCCAGAGCGCGACTGGCCTTCCAGCGCCCGAGTACTTCGTCGTCGTGTTCCCGGCAGACCGCACGATGTGGCACGCCGGATCCCGTCGGATCACGTCGGCGCGCCCCGATACGACGGGTGCGTTCTCGATGCGCGACCTGCCACCCGGCGCGTACCTGCTCGCCGCGCTGACGGACCTCGAGTCGGCCGATCTCGAAGACGAGCGGTTTCTCGAAGAGATGGCGGCGCAAGCGATCCTGGTGGCGATCGTCGAGGGCGAGCGCACGGAACAGAACCTGAGGATCGCGCGGTAGATGCGCGGCCTGGGCGGCCTACCCGCGCAGCGCGTACGACAAGAACCCCAGGAGCATCGCCCCGCCGATCACGTAGTTGAAGATCGCCAATCCCTGAACGGTCAGGCGCCGGGCCTTCCGGTCGGCCGCCAGGTGGTTCCGCATCGCGAAGGCCAGGAGCATGACGAAGAACCCGGCCGTGACGAGTACGGCCAGGGCCTCGATCGTGACCTCGGCTCCCGCCGACAGTGCGGGCCTGGGCGGCCAGCCGCGGAGCGATCGACGCAGGTTGCTGATTCCCATCTCCGCTATAAGGGTGACGCCCCACGCCACGGGAAACGCGGCCAGGAATGCCAGCAGGCTGTTCCGGGCGAGCGACGAGACATAGATCGCAGCCACAGTGGCGAGGAGGATGAGCCCGATGGCCTCCAGCGGCGTCAGGGCCTGCACGTGACCGTCCGCAACGAGAGGCAGCAGCCAGACCAACAGGACCGGTAGCCCGATCGCCAGCGTCAGCACGAGCCCGAAACACACAACCACCTTGACCATCCACTGACGGGCAAACGACACGGGCAACACGGCCTGCGCGGGTATCAGGCCGAGCCGGCGCTCCTCGGCGCTCGTCATCGCGCCGCCGAGCAGCGCCACGAAAGTTGCATTCAGCATCAACGCACTCAGCGCCATCGGCGGCCGCATCGTGACCTCCTGCGTCGCGATCAGCATCCATCCGAGCACGTAGAGTCCGGACAGGAGCCACAACACCTGCAGGAGCGCCAGTTCCTTCCGCGCGAGTGCCCACAGGGGATGCGCCGGTCGTGTCACGTCGGAGGCGGGCCGGGTCGACCGCCAGACCACCGAGACGTGCTCGTGTGTTTCTTCTTTGGCTTCGAGCCTTCCGAAGGTCAGGACCAGAAGTGCGAGGACGCCGGCGGTCGCAGCCGTCGTGCCGAACGTCAGGGCAACCGGCGTCCAGCGCCGGTTGGGCTCCTCGCCAGACGCGTACGCGACGAGGTCCGGTACCCGGTCGATGAACAGAGCCCCGACGATCCGGGCGGCGACCGTGAAGAGAATCCCGGCGCGCGGGGTCCGCGTCTTGAGCGTGAGCAGCGCGGCCAGCGACGCCGCGAACACCGCCAATAGACCGACAATGCCGGTAAACGTCCACCCGAGCGGCGACAACGCCGCCGGCACGACGAGCGTCGCGATCAGCGCGAGCACGACCACCAGCTTCTCGCCGCCGAGCTGCCACCGGGGGATCGGCTGTACGAGGAGGCCCGGCAGGGTTCGCTGGCTGTACTCGGAACCGACGGCCCACGCACCGAGCACGAGCGCTCCGGGCACGGCGACGAAGCCCACCAGCATGGGCTGCGACAGGGCCATCAGGCCGAGCCCGGCCATCGCGGCCGCCCAGGGCCAGACGAGCGTGCGCAGTTCCTTCTGGAGCCGCACCGCCACGCCGGCCGTCACGCCGCCGCCCCCGGCCGGCCGACGGCCGAGGCGAAGAGCTCCTCGAGCG
>DATKDF010000148.1:0-11499 GCA_035512795.1 Vicinamibacterales bacterium | reverse complement strand
ACTCGGTCGTCACGGCCGTGTCGATGGGCCTCATCTTCGTCATCTCGCCGCTTCTCGGCGCGATGACGGACCGGGCACGACGCCGGATGCCGTTTCTCGTCTGGAGCACGATCATCTGCTGCGCGGCGACGGCGCTCCTTGCTCGCGGGCCGTTTGGCTGGTCGGTGTTCCTGTTCATCCTGGCCAACGCGGCGTATCAGGCCGGCCTGCAGTTCTACGACGCGCTGCTGCCCGAAGTCAGCACGGCTCAGAACCGGGGACGCATCAGCGGACTCGGCGTCGGCATCGGCTATCTCGGGTCGTATGTGGCCGTCGGCCTCGGCATGCTGTTGCCGGCATCCGACCGGGCGCTGCTCTTCACACTCATCGCGACGGTGTTTCTGGCGTTCGCGCTGCCCTGCTTCGTGTTCGTGCGCGAACGTGGCAACCCGCATCCACGGCCCGTCTGGAGCACCGCGGCGATCCGGGAGTCCACGCGGGCCACCCTCGCCGCGTTACGGTCCGGCTCCCAGTACCCGGGTCTCGTGCGATTCCTCATCGGACGCGTGTTCTATACCGACGCGATCAACACCGTCATCGCCTACATGACGCTCTACACGGTCAACGTCGCGATCGCCGGCGGGCTCGACGAGGCCGGGGGCCAGGCGCAGGCCGAACGGGTGATGCTGTCGGCGATCACGTTCGCGGTCGTCGGCGGCCTCGTCTGGGGCCGGCTCGTCGATCGGTTCGGTCCGCGCGCGACCCTGCACGTGGTGCTCGGCCTCTGGGTTGTGACTTTCAGCCTGGCGGCCGCTGTCGGGCTCTTCGGCCTGCCGGTGTTCTTCCTGTACCTGGTCGCGGTGATGGCCGGCGTGGCGCTCGGCGGCATCTGGTCGGCCGACCGGCCCTACATGCTTCAGCTCGCTCCGCCCGATCGCATCGGTGAGTTCTACGGCCTCTACGGAATGGTCGGCCGCTTCTCGGCCATCTCGGGTCCCATCCTCTGGGGACTGGTGATGTACGTGTCCCTGAACTGGCTCGGGCTGAGCGTGCTGACGGGTCAGTCGATTGCGATCCTCACGCTGCTCGGCATGATCGTGACGAGCATCGTCATCCTCCGGCCGATGAGGACCTGATCTCGATCGCCTTCCGTACCTCCGCTTCCAGGCTTTCGGGCGTGTCCTTCGGTGCGTAGCGGCGGATGACGTGGCCGTCGCGGCTGACGAGGAACTTCGTGAAGTTCCACTTGATCGCCTCGGTGCCGAGCAAGCCCGGCTTCCCGGACTTCAGCCACTTGTAGATCGGATGAGTGCCGGCGCCGTTGACGTCGATTCGGGCGAAGACCGGGAACGTCACGTCGTAGTTGACCGAACAGAACTGTCGAATCTCGTCCGGCGTGCCGGGCTCCTGGCTGCCGAACTGGTTGCAGGGGAAGGCGAGAACCACGAAGCCCTGCTCCTGATGCCGCCGGTAGAGTGCCTCGAGGCCGGCATACTGCGGGGTGTATCCGCACTGGCTCGCCACATTGACGACGAGCAGCACGCGGCCGGCGTAGGCATCGAGGCGCTCGGTGCGGCCGTCGAGGGTCTGAAGCTCGACGGCCGGCAGGGGCGACCGGTCAGGCATGGGGCACCGTGAAGCTACCGCGGCCCGGCCAGCCGGGCGATGGTGATCGCTGCCCGTTTGGCCTGTACCGCCAGGACCTCGAGATCGGCGGTCTCGTTCACCGTGTGGCCGTCACGCCCCTTGAGGCCCGCGGCGTCGATGATCATCGGCACGAGATCGGCGACAAACGACACATCGGCCGCGCCGGCCCGGTCGGGGCTGACCGGTGCGACCCCGCCCAGACCGAGGTCGCGCGAGGCCCGATCGAAGAGCGCGAGCAGCCGTTCGTTACCGGCGGTCGGCGCAAGCGGTGGGTAGCCTTCGTCGAACGTGAGTTCGGCCGACGTGTGCGGCAGCGCCGTGCGGACGACGTCCTGCATGGCCGCCTTCGCCCGCTCGAACTGCTCGACCGTCAGCGCACGCAGGTCGCCTGAGGCCACCGTCCGCTCGGCCACGACGTTCGTCTTGCCGAACGCGGTGCCGCGGGCCTGGACCGGATCGAACTCGACCGACGTTCCGCCCAGGATCACACCGGGGTTGAACGTGAGGAACCGTTCGCCGGAGAGCCGCTGGCGGAAGCCGTCCAGAATGCGCGCGGTCTCGTAAATCGCGCCGGCGCCCACCTCGTCGCTGAAGACCTGCGACGAGTGCGCCGGCCGCCCGGTTACGGTCAACCGCCACGACGTTGTCCCGCGCCGGGCGACGACGGCGCGCTCCGGACTGCCGTCGCCGTCTTCGAATCCGATGGCCGCGGCGGCGCCGGTCGCCGCCTCACGCAGCGCCGCACGCGACACGGCCAGCGGCCGCCCGGGCTCCTCTTCGTCGCCGGTCATCACGACGACGATGTTCATCGAGGCCAGCCGGCCCGCCGCGCGCAGCGCCTTGAGCACCTGCACGATGATGACGTCGCCGCCCTTCATGTCGATGATGCCGGGCCCCTTCGCCTGCCCGGCCGGCAGCCGTTCGAACCGCTGAAACGGACTGTCACGCTCGAAGACGGTGTCCAGATGGCCGATGAGCAGGATCTTCGGCCCGGGACCGGCGTGCGTCGCGACGAGGTGGCCCGCCCGGTTCCACGACGATCCGTCGATCCACTCGGTGCGGAAGCCGAGCGCGTCGAACTCCGCCCGGAAGAGCGCGCCGACGGCGCGCACACCCTCGAGGTTCTGTGTGCCGCTGTTGATATTGACCGCCCGTTCAAGGAGCGCAATCGCCTCGTCCTGGTGATCGTCGATGTACTGCACGATCTGACGCTCGCTGGCCGTGAGCGCCTGGCGGCCATCGGCCGCCGACACCACCCCGAGCGTCGCCGCCGCGGCCAATGAAATGAGTACCCTCATTCTGCCCTCTGCCCTCTGTCCGCCTACGCACCGACCATGTTCGGGTTCGCCGTGTTGACGTCACGCTTGAGCAGCACGCGCTCGCCCTGCTTCCAGCAGAACGTCACCGATCCGTCCTGCGAGACGACGAAAGCGGCCGTTCGCTCGGAGGCCGCGACGCAACGAATGGCCGACCGGTGGCGCATGCCGAAGCTCTCGCTGTCGACGACCGGCAGGTCGGACGATTTTCGGACGCCGCCGGTGGCCTCGTACGCCTTGAGCGGCAACGCCGCGTCGAGCACGATCTCGGCGCCGAAGCAGACGACATGCAGGTCCGCACGCAGGACGACGGCACCGTCGACCGCCGACAGCGTGGCCACGACGTCGGCCGCGTCGGCCAGTTCGTCCTCGGCGGCAAACGTCGCCGTCTCCCACGGCACGAGGGGCGCGTCGTCGAGCCGGGCGCCGTGACGCTCACGCCGCGAGCGCTCGGCCACGAGCGCATGCCGCGTATTGATGAACTGGACGAACTGCTCGGCCAGCAGGTCGGCGCGTTCGTCGAGCCGGAACTTGGGCCGGATGGGCAGCGATCCTTCCGCCCCCGGTGAGACGAGCAGGATCGTGCCGCCGTGCTTGAGTTCCCGCACGCCATTGACGATGCAGAGGATCGTGTTCAGGAGCGCGGTCCACTCGAAGTCGGACGTGTCACCCGCCGGTTCATCGGCTGGCGCGATGATGCGTGGCCGCAGCACCTTCTCGCCGCTGGCGAGAATGTCGCTCACTGGCAGGAGTTCGAGCGACGAGAACGCGATCTGATCGTGCAGACGGCCGGCGCGCATCGACGCGAGCTTGATGTTGCCTCGGTAGACGTGCAGCTCACCCACGTCGCGGACGTCGACGATGAGCGCATAGGGCGCCGGCCGGTGATAGAACGACCGGCCGCGCCGGGCCCGGGCCAGGTCGGCACCGACGTGGAGGATGCCCGCGATCTCGGGCATCCCGCCGTCCTCGCTGAACCGGACGAGCAAGGCGGCGTTATCGGAGCTGACGGCCGGTGCGAGCGCCCGGATCGACTCGATGCTGAGGGGCCGGGGCGTGACGAGCGGCATGACCGCCACGACTTCAGCGGCGCCATCCCGCCGCACGTCGAGTTCGGTCGCACAGCACAGGACGAACCGCAGGTCGCGGCCCTCTTCCCGCACGAAGCTGGCAAAGAAGGCGGTCTCGAGGACGTGCTGCAGCGCCGCAGGCGGTGGCAGGGGCGGTGCCGGGCTGTCATGACGTGAGACGAACGTCCGCCACCGACTGACGACCTGCTCGGCCAGTTCTGCGGGGAAGGCGTAATCGATCATGTTGGGCCCGGCGGGAAGCCCGCGGCGCCCGCTGATTATAGCTGCTGGGTCGCGGGCCCAGGACCGGACGTTCCTGCCGTCGACGCGCGGGTCAGTCTGACCGACAACTCTGCGGCAGCGTCCGACGAGGCGGAAACCGCGGTCGCGCCTCGTCGACGAACGTCGCGGCCTGAATGACCCCGCCGCGGCGCCGGAGCCAGGCCGCCATCGCCTCGCGCAACACCGGTCCGGGCGACAACGCACGTACCTCGCGCCCGACCGGCGCGAAGAGGTCCGTCGTCACGAGGAAGTCGGTCGTGGCGACGACGACGGTCTCCAGGTCGCCAATCTCGGCGCCCGACGGGCGCACGAGCCGGACGTCGAGACGAGACCCCTGACAGCGCGAATCGACCCGCGCGCCGGCCAGACCGAGCAGCCGCCGATCCCGGCTGATGTGGGCTCCGAGCACGCGCTCGAGTTCGGCGCCTGTCAGACGAATCTGCACCAACTCGTTGTCGAACGGGAACACCTCGAACAGCCGTCCGTAGGTCAACGGACCGGCCGGCAGATCGGCGCGCAGCCCGCCGTCGGTGTTGTTGATGGCCAGGTCCGCTCCCGGCGAGCTGGCGAGCATCGCGTCGACGAAGAAGTTGCCGAGCGGCGACTCCTCGCCGCCGCGCGGCATGGGCCGGTCCACGTGAACACCCAGGGACTCGGCCTTGAGCGCGGTGACGGCGGCGACCGCCCGCTCCACGATCGCCCCGACCTCCGGATCGGGCGTGACGAGTGCCCCCTCGTAGGTCGCCGCCGGCCCACCGCGGCCGGGCGGCGCGCAGCGCGCCGATCCGGGCTCGGCGAACCGGCAGACGTCCTGCGGCCGGTGAATCTCGCGGCCCAGAACACGGCCCGTGGCCGGGTCCATCGACAGGTCGACGCGCCCGAAGGCCCGGCCGCGCGAGAACGACTCGATGACGGCTATGCCGTTCATCTCGTGCGCCATCCCCGCATGCGTGTGGCCGGCCACGATGACGTCGACCAGCCCCGGGCCCAGAGCCTCGGCCACGGCCACGATCTCCGAGGCCGCTTCGCAGGACGTCAGGTTTTCCGGCTGTCCAAACTCCCGGCACGACCCGCCCGCATGCGCGGTCACGACAACGATCGTGGCACCCGCAGCGCGCAGGCGTGTCGCTTCGGCCGCGGCCGTCGCCGCGAGAGGCGCGATCGACAGGCCGATCGTGTTCGCGCGAATCGTCGCGTTGAGCGTGCCGGCCGTCGTCAGGCCGATGATCCCGACGGTGACCCCTGCGGCTTCGACCGTGGTCGAGGGGCTGACGTTCGGCCAGGCCACCGGCCGGCCGGTGGCCTCGTCGATGATGTTGGCGGCGAGGAACGGGAAGCGCGCCGCGGCCGCGCGCGCCTTGAGCGCACCGCGCGGGTCGTCGGCCGGTGCGCTGGGTGTGGCCGGCGGTCCGACCGGGCCGAAGTCGAACTCGTGGTTGCCGATGGCGACGGCCGTATAGCGAAGGTGGTTGTATGCATCGACGACGACGCCGCCCTCGGTGAGGTTTGATTCGATCGTGCCCTGCCACATGTCGCCCGCGTCGACGACGAGCACGGCGCCATCGCGCGCCCGGACCGCGCGGAGGTTGGCGACGTACCCGGCGAAGCGCGCGAGACCACCGCGATCGTCCACCGGCAGGAGTGCGCCGTGCAGGTCGTTGGTGCCGACAATGGAGATGGTGACGGGCGCGGTCGCCGACGACGAGGTCGCGACGCTCGCATTGGAGCACCCGGCGGCGGCGCCGACCGCGACGAGGACGCCGACGAGGCTCCGCACCGACCCCTTATACTACGTCGCTGTGTCGAAGACGCCCCGGTGTGTCCTGGCGCTCGTGACCGCCCTGGCCGTCGTCGCCTGTGGCGGCGGCGCGCCCGCTCCGCCGCCTGGCGACGACACGCCGACCGGGCTTCGGGCGCTCTGGCACGACGTCACGACCGAGACGATCGGGGAGACGAAGGGGTGGACGAACAGGGTCGAGCTCGCCGACCTCGACGGTGACGGCCGGCTCGACCTGATGTTTGCCAATGGCGGCGATTACTCGACGCCCGGCGCGCCCGAAGCGAACCTCGTCTTCTTCAACCGCGCCGACGGCCGGTTCGAAAACCGAACAGCCGAGGTGCTCGGCCCGACGCCGGATCTGGCACGGGTCATCAAGGCCCGCGACCTCGATGGCGACGGCCTCGTCGACATCGTCGTCGGCACGACGTACCAGACACAGAGCCGCTTGTACCTCGGCACGGGTGGGGGTGCATTCCGCGAAGTGACGTCGACCCACCTGCCCCGCCTGCCGCTGAGCGTTGGCGACCTCGAAGTCGGCGACGTCGATGGCGACGGCGATCTGGACATCGTCCTGGCCGACTGGGGACCGGGCAACAACATGACGAATGCCGGCGGGCGCACCCGCCTCTGGCTGAACGACGGCCAGGGCCGCTTCACCGACGCCACGGCCACCCGGATGCCCGATCTGCTGGTCGGATTTTCGTGGGATCTCGAACTGGTGGACGTCGACAACGACTACGACCTCGACCTGCTGATCTCGTGCAAGCGATGTCCCGGCAGCCTGCTCTTCCTGAACGACGGCACCGGCACGTTCCGGCACGACGCGCGGGGCCTGCCGCAGTACACGAACAACTACGAGTTCGAGGCGATGGATCTGGACGGCGACGGATTCCTGGACCTCGTCACGATCAACGACGGCGACATCGTCGGCGAGCGGAGCTTCAGCCGGCGCGAGCACGTATTCCGGAACGACGGCCGTGGCCGGTTCCGCGACGTGACGTCGATCTGGTGGCCGCCGGAGGCCAACATCGGCGAGGACGACAACATGGTGGCGTTCCTCGACGTCGACTCGGACGGCGACGCCGACTTCGTCATCGGATCGCTCACCGGCCCGGACCGGTTGCTCGTCAACGACGGGACCGGACGGCTCACACTGCATGCGGACGTCTTCGTGGGCGAGGAGACGCCGGGCACGCTGGGACTCGCGCTCGGCGATCTCGACGGCGACTTCCGCATGGACGTCGTGCAGGCGCAGGGCGAGCACGAGACGGCCGTTGGCGAGCGCGTCTACTACGGCCGCGGGCTCGCTCCCGACACCGCGCCGCCGTCGGTCTCGATGGTCGGCGTCGTGACCGACGCGGCCACGGGCGCGCGCACGGTCCGCGCGCGCGTCCACGATCGCAAGAGTCCGACGCTCCCGACCGAATGGCGGCGGGTCGACGTCGAGTGGACGACGCCGAGCGGCGTGCGCACGGTGCCGATGCAGTGGTACGGCGAGTATCTCTGGCGCGCGGACGTGCCGGCGGACATCCCGCCCGACACGCCGTTTCGCGTGTGCGCCGCCGACGCGGCCGGCCACGAGACGTGCGCCGGCCCCGCGCCGGCGGCAACACCGGGCGGCTAGTCGGCGGACGGTTTCGAGGGACACCTCTAACCGGGTCCGCCGAATCTATGAACAGTTCCGGGACGAAAAACGAACGGGCGCCGCGGCCGTTGGCGCGGGCCACGTGTGTATACTGTATACACCATGAGCCCATCGTCGAAGGCGACGTCGGTCCTGACCATCAGGATCCCCCGCTCGCTGGACCGTCGACTGTCCGCCGAGGCGCGGCGGTTGCGGCGAACCAGGAGTGAAGCAGCGCGGGCCATCCTCGACGCCGCGCTCGGCGCGGAGGGACCCGACCCCGCCACGGAAGCGCGCCGCCAGTGCCTGCTGGCCAGCCGGCAGGACGCCGATCAGGACACGCTCGACTTCATTGCCACCGTCGCCGACGACCGGGGCTGGCGATGAAACGCGGCGACCTCGTGGTGGTGGCAGCACGAGGGGCGTACACCGGCAAACCTCGCCCGGCGCTCGTGGTCCAGTCCGACCTGTTCAACGACGTCCACGCCAGCCTCACGATCTGCCCGGTGACATCCGACGTCGTCGACGCCGGCCTCTTCCGCATTCCGCTGCCGCCCGGGTCACGCACGGGGCTCGGCTCACCGTCGCAGGTGATGGTGGACAAGATCGTCTCCGTGCCCCGCGCATCGATCGGCCGGGTCATCGGCCACGCTGCGGGAAGTGAGATGGAAGCGGTCACCGATGCCCTTGCACGCTGGCTGGACATCTGATCTGCCGACGCCAGCGCCGCGTAACCTTGTGGCCGGTCGCGCCCGTTGCGGCGGCCCTCGAGCGCCGTTCGACGGCCGGCCCAGGGGCGCCACAGGTCAGCGCCTGCGGCAAGTCGACGTTCCGTGCGGGTTCCGACCGGGGGCGTGGTCGGGCGATCCCGTCAAGTCCGCAGTTCGCCACCGGCAACACGAGCGGACCCGTAGCTTTCGCACAACCCGCCCTGGGATGGTCAGCTGAATGAGTCGCTTGCCCTGCGGTTCGACTCTCGCTAATCAGCAATCCCAGGTGATCGAGGAGCCGCCCGATGATTGCCGGGTCGTGGATGAGCGCGACCAGGGTCAGCAGGCCCCGCGCACCGGGGACAGGGCCGCGTCGAGCGGCGTCGGGCAGCCGTCGAAGTTCACCGCAACTGCAGTTGTCGCTTTGGCTGGGTCCCGCGCGAGGCATCGCCGCAAGCCGCTGATTCAACAGGCCCGACCGAAGTGGCATGCGTCGTGCCGTGTCGGGTCGGATGGCCTCGTGCTCCGCTGCGTACCGGCCCCGTACACCCGAGCGAGATGTCCTGCGCGGCATCACCATAGGCTGTTGACGCGAAGGCGTTCCGCCTGGCCGCACCACCGCCGGAGGTGTGTCTGCCAGGCGCCAGCCGGCGGGAGGGTCGGCGGTCGGGCCAGGAGAAACGTCAGGGCCCTGGCAGACCGGACACCGGAGCGTGTCCAGTTCCGGCCGGGTTCGGCGTTTTACGTTTCAGCAGCCATGGATCGGCGCTGTCCCAGGGAGACTCGCCCGCGGCGCGGTTCGCCCATGGCCCGGGCCGTGGCGCTCGCCCTCCTGTGGTCAGCCGCGTGCGGCTCCGCGCCCACCAGCCCATCCGCAGCGGCCCTCGACGGCGTCTACACGCTGCGAATCCTGACGAACTGCGCGGCGCTCCCTCCCGGCGAGCGCAACCGGGAGTACGCCGCGACGATTGCGGGCGGCACGGTCACGCTGTCAGGCGCGACATTCTGGATGGATCCACGCGAGGGACTCCGCAACACGTTTGCCATCTCGGTGCTTGGCGAACGTGTCAGGCTCACACTGGAGCCGAAACCAGTCAGCGCCGGCGGCATCGTCGAGCAAACGAGCCCGACGACGTACTTCGGCATCGTCGGGGAAGGACAGGGATCCGTTCAGGGCGAATCCCGCGGGCGGCCGGTGATTGCGGGCTCGTTCTCCGCAGGATTCGGGTTTGGCGAACATCTTGTCTACAACGACCGGCACGTCGGGTGCGCCTCGGGCGCACACGATGCCACCTTCCGATTCGACCCGGATCGTCTGTCCGCGCCGCCCCCGGGTATCGCCCAGACCCTGCAGCGCATCGAGCTGAGTGGTCCGTCGACCATCGCGCCAGGTGAAACGGTGCAGTTCGAGGTCACGGGGCACCTGCCGGACGGAACGACCCGCGACCTAACAGCCGAGGCTACCTGGAGCTTCCGAGGCGGCACTCCGCTCCTCGGTGCGCATGCCGGTGTAGGGCCGGGCGGAGTGGTCACCGGCCGGAGCATCGGCGACGGCGAGCTCAGTGCACACGCCGAGGTGCCAAACTTCGTGCCGGCCCTGTCGAGCAGGGCGGAGGTCATCGTCACGCCGCCCGGCACGTTCCGGCTTGCCGGCCGCGTGACGCTGGGTGGCTTGGCGTCGGATCCTGTCGTCGGCGCGCTGGTCACCGCGACCGGCCGCACGGCCGCGGCCCTGTCGGCCACGACCGACTGGGACGGCCGCTACAAGATCTTCGGCGTGTCCGGCCCGACGACGGTCCGCGTGATCAAGGCGGGCTATGCCGATCAGACGCGCGAGGTCGTCGGCGTCGGCAACGAAATGCTCGACGTCGCCCTGCCGCTCTCCGGCGCCCTGCCGAACGTGGCGGGCAGCTACACGCTCACCGTCGAGGCCGATCCGACGTGTGCGGGGAACCTGCCCGAAGGCGCTCGCGCGCGGCAGTACCCCGCGACCATCGTGCAGGTGGGATCGACCGTCGAGGTGCGCCTCACCGGCGCAGCGTGGGATCAATACACCGCGGGTCATGGCGATCGGTTCCCCGGCCGGGTCCAGCCTGACGCAGTCATCTTTGAGCTCGCGGAGGTCGACTACTGGGGCGGCTCCGGTCCCATGGGTCCCTATATCGGCGAACTGCTGAGCAGTCCTCCCGGCTGGTCGCTCACCATTAACGGACGAGCTAAGAGCACAGTGACGGCTGACGGCCTGCCTGGCGTGCTCGACGGCGCCCTCGTTGTCTGGAATCGGAGCATCTTCGCGATACCCAGGGCCGGCGATCCCATGGCCTCATGTTCTGGCGCTGGGTTCTCCTTCGCCCCGCGATAGGCGGCGACGTGCCTGGCGGAAGGGGATGATACCCCTGTCCAGTTCCAGGCATTTTGAGCGTTTCATGATCATGTGCGAGGCCGTTCGGTCGCTGGAATCTGCTTCGGCGTGGCGCTGACGGCGGCCGCCTGCAATCCAAGCTCGCCGACGCCGCTGTCGCTGTCGCTCACGCCGGGCTCACTGTCTCTCAATGCCGGGGAGCAGGGCGTCTTCACCGTGACGGCCGCCGGCCCGGCGACGTGCACGGCCCCGGGCGGCACCGTGACGAAGTCCGGAAGCACGCTGACCTACACGGCGCCCAACGAGTCCGGCTTCTTTCAGATCAAGTGCGAGCACGGCAGCCAGACGGTCCAGGCAACCATCGCGGTTACCGGCCCGGTCACGCTCGAGTACTCAGGTGGATTCCCCGACCATGCCGCGGCGCCGTAGGCTGCCACTCGCCGCAGTGGAACGGCGGCAACAACTGGACGTGCGTGTTTCCGCTCGCGCCCCCGACGATGGTCAATGTTCGCGTGCATGACGGCCCTCGGCGCGAGATTGAGCCGGCGGTCAGTGGCTTCTACTGCACGACGATTCGGTTCAAGGGTGTCGCGGCGACCGTGCTCCCGGAACTCGAGTCCGGCTGCATGGCCAGGTTCCGCTGACGGGCGGCCGTCCGCGCGATCAGGCCGAAGCCACGCGCCGCAGCATCGCGTTCGACTCCAGCCAGACGTGATCGCCCGCCGGCGA
>DATKDF010000147.1:0-6624 GCA_035512795.1 Vicinamibacterales bacterium | reverse complement strand
GGGCCGGTGACCGGAACGAGCCAGGTACGGGCGTGACGGAAGGACTACCGCATTCTGACAACGGCGTGACACGCGCGGCACCGGCCGCCACTACACTACCCGCTGATACCGGCTGTTCGGTTTCCCAGGCCGTGGTGTTTTGCAGACCCAGGAGGTTCGGATGTCAAAGGCACTCGCATGTGTCGTCGTCGCGGCCCTGCCGGCCGTTCTGGCCGCTCATCATGTCCCGAATCGCGGCGCGGCGGCGCCGCAAATCGCGTCGGGCCATACGGTGCTGATCGTCAACGGCGCCGAGCGAACGTTCGACTTCGGCGCCGTCCGGCAAGCCGACGGGTCGGTCTCCGGCCAAGCCCGCCTGGACAACGAGGCGACCGGCTTGACGGCCACCCTGGCGCTCGACTGCCTCGTCATCGACGGGAACCTGGCCCGAATCGGCGGCACGATCGTGCGGAGCAACTTCGGCAACGTCGGCGCGAACGTGGTCTTCCACGCCGAGGACAACGGCGCGCGGCCGGATGACCTACCCGATCGCGTGAGTCACGGGTTCATCACCGGCGCCAGCTGCGAGACGTTCGAGATCCCCGCCAACCACCCCGGACGGCTGGCCGACCTGGATCGGGGGGCGGTTCACATCCGCGACTGACGGCGGCCGGCCAGACCCCGGGGCCGCAGAACTTCTACGTCATGCCCGCGCCGGCCCGGCTCGAGAACTTCCAGCCGCACATGCACATGCGCGGCAAGGCGATATCCATGGAGGCCGGCTATCCCGACGGCCGGCGCGAAGGGCTGAGCGTCGTCAACAACTTCCAGTGGCGCTGGCATGTCAACTACATCTACGAAGATGATGCCGCGCCGCTTCTGCCGAAGGGCACGGTTCTCGTTTTCACGGCGTGGCACGACAACACGGCCGACAACGAACAATCCGCACCCGCGCCCTGCGGCGCGACCTGGGCTAAATCTCGCGTGCCGTCAATTGCTCGACGGCCAGTGCCAGGGCCGGCAGGACGCCCGAGCGCACGCGGTCGCTTGTGACGAGTACGGCCGACCGCACCACCTGGCCATCGCGGCAGACAAGCACGTGCATCCGCCGCTTCGCCTGGTCGTACAGCCAGATCTCACGGACGCCGTAGCGGGCGAACCATTCCACCCGCTCGTTGAGAGCGCCGATGCGTGGGCGCGGCGACAGCACTTCGATGACGAGATCGGGCGCTCCGTACACACGGTCGCGGACGATGTCGGACCGAGCGCGAGAGACGAAGAGCAGGTCCGGCTGCAGCACCAGCGCGCGTTCGGCGTCGAGTACGACGTCGACCGGTGCCACCAGCACCTCGCCGAGCCGTTCGCCCGACACGTGGCGCTCGAGCGCCAGGGCGAGGCTGAGTACAGCGCGCTGGTGATGGACGAACGGCGCATCAGCCACGCGCAGGGCGCCGTAAATCAACTCCTGGGGAACAAGCGTTTCGGGGGTATCGAAATACTCCGCCAGCGTCATGGTGCCCTTCTTTCCGGTCTTCCGCCGCCGCGGCCACAAGGCCGATCGCCCGGGCGTCGCCGGTTCCGCGAACGCTCCTGTCCCGCCCATTTCCGACGACGATGCCATCGTCCGGGAAGGGCGTCAAGGCAGATCCTGGGGATTGTACCGGGCTGTGCGAGTGCGTTCCAGAACTCCTGTAGGCCGGGGCTTGAGCCCCGGCGGATCCGGCGGGGCTGAAGGGGATCCGGCGGGGCTCAAGCCCCGCCCTGCATGTCGAAACGGCTCGTGCTGTGCGCCGGGCAGGCTGACCTTCGTGCTGTAGTAGGCTACGCCGTCTGGATGAGGGAGCGGGAGGGTAACCTTTGATGCGTGGCTTGTCAGCCGGCGCCATCGTTCTGGCTGCCACCGTTGCCGGCGCGTCGCTGGTGTACCGGACTGTGACGCTGATCGCCGGAGGCGCGGCACACACGACTCAGTCCGCGTCGGATTCGTGGTCGCAGTGGGGTGGACCGCAGCGCAACTTCGTCTCGGCATCCACGGTACTGGCGGACGAGTGGCCCGAGTCGGGTCCGCCCGTCATATGGAGCCGGCCGCTCGGCACGGGGCATTCGGCCATCGTCACGGACGGCGACGGGCTTCTCTTCACGATGTACCGGACCGGGAACGGCCGCGGGCGACAGGGCCCGTGGGAGGCAGGTGAAACGGTTGTCGCGCTCGAGGCCGCATCGGGCAAGACAGCGTGGGAGCACTCGTACCCGTCCGGCATCGAAGACTTCAGCTTCGGGGCCGGACCGCATGCCACGCCGCTCGTCGTGGGCGACCGGCTGTTCACCATCGGCACCAACCAGCAGTTGTTCGCGTTCGACAGACGGACCGGCCGGGTGCTGTGGTCCCGCGACTTCATCAGGGAGTTCGGCTCGCCCGAACTCCTCATCCGGCCGGTCGTGAAAGTGGGATACGGGTGCAGCCCGATTGCCTGGCGCGACACGATCATCTGCAGCGTCGGCGGGCCGGGGCAGTCCGTGATGGCGTTCCGGCAGAGCGACGGCGCCGTAGTCTGGAAGGGCGGCGACTTCCTGACGTCGGCCGCGGCGCCCATCCTGATCGATGTCGACGGCCAGATCCAGGCCGTGTTCCTGGCCGGCGGCGCGATCGCCGGGCTCGATCCGGACACGGGCCGCGTCTTGTGGTCCCACGTGCACGATCCGGGCAACGACCTCAACTGCGGCACGCCGCTCTGGGGACCCGACAACATCCTGTTCGTGTCGTCGGCCTACAAGGCGGGGAGCCGCGCGATCCGGCTGCGACAGTCGGGAGGCGTCACCGAGGTCGAGGAGCTGTGGTTCACCAACCGCGTGCGCTACATGTTCCTGAGCGCGGTGCGCGTGGGTGATTACGTGTACGGGACGACAGGCGACTTCGGCCCCGCGTTTCTCACGGCCCTGGACGTGCGGACCGGTGAATCTGCCTGGCAGCATCGCGGCTTCAGCCGCGCGAGCCTCCTCTACGCTGGCGACAAGGCGATCCTGATGGACGAGGACGGCGACCTGGCGCTCGTGCGGCTTGCGCCGGACGGCCTCACCGTGCTGTCGGAGGCCAAGGTGTTCGACACGGTGTCGTGGACGGCGCCGACGCTCGTCGGCACGACGCTCTACGCGCGCGATCGCGAGAAGATCGTGGCCTTCGATGTCGGGCGCCGCGAGTCCCGTAGAACCGAGACGCCGTCCGAATCGGGCAGCGGAGCGGTGACTGCCGTCGCTGACATGCGCGGTGGCACCGCGCCTGCGCCGCTTCAGTCAGGAACGATCGACGCGCCCGTCGATCTCTCGGGGACCTGGAAGCTCGACGCAGCCGACGCCGACGCCGCGGCGACCGGCCCCTCGGTTGCAGGCCTCTCGGCCGCCGGCGCGCCGCCCATGCTCTTCATCACCCACGCCGCAAACGGCACGGTCCTCGTCGAGAGCTCCATCAACGGGAGCCAGGCGCGCACCTACCGGCCCGGCCGAACCATCTCGTCGCCGGCTCTCCAGGGCGGCACGGCGACGACAACAGCCGCCTGGGCGGGGCGCACGCTTACGGCCGAGGGCACGATCGCGCCCACGTCCGGTAAGCCGACGCCCATCGGGGAGGTCTACGCGATTTCGGACGACCGCGCGACCCTGACGGTTGACGTCACGGGTGAGGTGAGCGGCCGGTTGCGATACGTGCGCATCACCAATATGGGGCCGTGCCAGACGTGGCCCACGCCGTGCAAGCGGTAGCGGACCGACGTTGATCGAGGCGGGCTAAAGCGTAACCGCTCGAATCGCCGTGTACGGCCCCCGGCGCGTTCCGCCGGGCCTGCAGCCGGGACGCGCGAGAGACCGCAGGCAGTACAATCTCCACCGGGATTCAGACGGTGATTGGCACGAGCCACGGACCCTACGAGGTCACCAACAAGCTCGGCGAAGGCGGGATGGGCGAGGTGTATCTCGCGCGCGACACCAAGCTCGGCCGCAGCGTGGCGCTCAAGGTCATCTCCGAAGCCGTTGCTCGTGACCCGGAGCGCATCGCGCGCTTCGAACGCGAGGCCCGCGCGCTCGCCGCTCTGAATCATCCGTCGATCGCCGCCATCTACGGACTCGAAGAGCACGAGGGCCGGCAGGCGATCGTCATGGAGCTCGTCGAGGGACCGACGCTCGCCGATCGGCTCATCCGAGGTCCACTGTCCGTGGCCGAAGCGATGAAGATCGCGCGCCAGATCGCCAGCGCCGTCGAAGCCGCGCACAAGGCCGGCATCATCCATCGCGACCTGAAGCCGGCCAACATCAAGGTCCGGCCCGACGGCACCGTCAAAGTTCTCGATTTCGGCCTGGCCCGCGCGCTCGATCCCAGCCGCCCTCGCGAAGCCGAGTCCGGCGGGCGGCACGTCACGCCCGAGACGAAGACCGTCATGAGTCCGGCCGTGACCGAGGTCGGCGTCATCCTCGGCACCGCCGCCTACATGAGCCCCGAGCAGGCCAGGGGCGAGCTGGCTGACGAGCAGAGCGACGTCTGGTCCTTCGGGTGCGTCTGCTACGAGATGCTGACTGGGCGGCGCGCCTTCAAGGCGTCGACGGTTGCCGAGACGATGGCCGCCGTGCTGCGCGCCGACGTCGACTGGACGGCGCTGCCGGTTGGCCTGTCGCCGCTCGTCCGCGAGTTTCTCGTCCGGTGCCTCGCACGCGATCCGGCCGAACGGCTGCACGCGATCGGTGACATGCGTCTCGCGATCGAAGGCGCGTTCGACCGGGCGGTTGCGCCGGCCGCGGGCGCCCGGTCCGGCGGGCGCCGTGTCGCCGCCGCGCTTCTCGGCTCCGCGTTGCTCGTGGCCGTTGCGGCGACCGCGTTCGTCTGGGGGGCCGCGCGCCCGTCCGGTTCGACGGTGGTGTCGCGGCTCCAGATGCTCGTCCCACCGGGCCAGCACTTCTATTTCAACGGACGGCATCTCGTGGCCGTCTCACCAGATGCCACGATGGTCGCCTACACGGCCGGCCTCGGGCTCTGGCTGCACCGGCTCGACGACCTCGAGGGCCGGCCGGTGCCCGGGGCCGAACTCGAGGCCCGGAGCCCGTTCTTTTCGCACGACGGCCAGTCGATCGGCTACTACGCCGCCGGCGAGCTTCGACGCGTGCCCGCGAACGGCGGCGCGCCGGTGACCATCGGCCGCGCCGTCAATCCGTGGGGCGCGAGCTGGACGGCCGACGACGTCATCTACTACGGGCAGGGGCCGGACGGGATCTGGCGCCTGCCGGCCTCGGGCGGCACGGGCGAGCGCGTCATCGAGGTTCAGCCGGGGGAGCAGGCGCAGAGCCCGCATCTTCTGCCCGACGGCGACTCGCTCCTGTTCACCCTGCTGCCGGCGCGCATCGGATCCTGGAACCGCGCGCAGATCGTCGTGCAGTCGATCTCCAGTGGCGACCGCACGGTCCTCGTCAGCGGCGCGCGTGACGCACGGTACCTGTCCACGGGTCATCTCGTGTACGCCGTCAACGGCGTCCTGTTCGCGGCGTCCCTCGACGTCTCGTCGCGGCAGCTCGGCCCGGCCGTCGCCGTCGCCCGCGACATCTCTGACGGCGGCAACGTCACCGGGGGCGTGCACTACGACATCGCGGCCAGTGGCGCGCTCGTCTACGTGCCGCGCACCAGCGTGGCGCTGCGGCTGACCTGGGTCGATCCGAACGGCGTCGAGACGGCCATCCCGGCCGAGCCGCGGCCCTATCGGCATCCGCGCGTGTCGCCCGACGGGTCGCGGATCGCGGTCGAGGTCGAAGACGCGGGCAACACGGACATCTGGGTCGGCGATCAGCGGCGCGGGACGTTCTCGCGGCTCACCATCGAAGACGACGTGGACAGCGATCCGATCTGGTCGGCCGATGGATCGCGGATCGTGTTCTCGTCGGTGCGCGGCGCCGCCGGCCTGTTCTGGATGTCCGCCGATGGCACCGGGTCGGCGGATCTCCTGACCAATGCCACCGGCGGCGTGCGCGCGTTCGGCTGGACGAGTGACGGACGGCTGCTCTTCGAGGAACTGCAGGGGCCCGACGTCCGGCTGCTCTCGCCCGGCAGCGGGGCTGCGCCGGAGCTGAAGCCGCTCTTCGACTCGCCGGACTACTTCAACGAAGTGCTGCCGGCGCTCTCTCCCGACGGCCGGTGGCTCGCGTATCAGTCCACCGAGTCGGGCCAGATGGCCATCTACGTCCGGCCGTTTCCCGACGTCTCGGCCGGGCGCTGGGAAGTGTCGGAGGGTTCGGGCTTCGCGCCGCTGTGGTCGCATGACGGCCGCCAGATCTTCTATCGCAGTCCGACGAGCCTGATGGCCGTGTCGATCCGGACCTCGCCGACCTTCGGTACGAGCACACCACGGCCGCTCTTCAGCCTGGCCGACTACGTGCTCGCCGGCACGCGTGGCATCCGTTACGACGTCGCGCCCGACGGGCGTTTCCTGATGCTCAAAGACGACACCGGCGTCAGCGCCGCGCAGTCACGCGTCATCGTCGTCCAGAACTGGTTCACGGAGCTGGAGCGGTTGACGGCCGGGCGCTGAGCCCCGGCTTCGACGTCAACGGTCGGGTGTGGGCCCTGCCCGCTGTTGCTGGTAGTACTCGCGAATCGGCCCGAAGGGCCCGTCC